>NZ_JAVRFJ010000074.1:0-25361 GCF_031845845.1 Streptomyces gottesmaniae | reverse complement strand
TTCATAGTGTTTCGGTGGTCATAGCGTGAGGGAAACGCCCGGTTACATTCCGAACCCGGAAGCTAAGCCTTACAGCGCCGATGGTACTGCAGGGGGGACCCTGTGGGAGAGTAGGACGCCGCCGAACTCCTTTTAGAGCTCTGGCTCTTGGGCACACTGCCCAAGAGCCAGAGCTTTTTTGCGTTGAGGTAGGGTCAGGGGGCATCGTTGGCTCATTTCCCACAGGAGGCCCCCGGGTGGAGGTACAGGAGACCCGGGTCCAGACGGACCGGGTCCTCACCATCCCGAACATTCTCAGCATGGCGCGGCTCGTTGGTGTGCCCGTCTTCCTGTGGTTGGTTCTCTGGCCCGAGTTCGGCGGCCCCAAGGTCGACGGCTGGGCCTTCCTGGTGATCGCTCTCAGCGGCGTCAGCGACTATCTGGACGGCATGCTGGCGCGGCGCTGGAACCAGATCAGCAGTCTGGGCCGGCTTCTCGATCCCGCGGCTGACAGGTTGTACATTCTGTCCACTCTGGTGGGACTCACCTGGCGCGAGATTCTGCCATTGTGGTTGACCGCTGTACTGCTCTTGCGGGAACTGGTCCTGCTGGTGATGGTGGGCATCCTCAGACGGCACGGCTATCCGCCGCCGCAGGTGAACTTCCTCGGCAAGGCGGCCACGTTCAACCTGATGTATGCCTTCCCGTTGCTGCTGCTCAGTGACGGAAGTGGATGGATCTCGTCACTCGCTGCTATTTTCGGATGGGCGTTCGCCGGATGGGGTACAACCCTGTATTGGTGGGCAGGAATCCTCTACGTGGTTCAGGTCCGCCGACTCGTCAGTGCGGACGCCATGGCCGATTGAGCCCGCCAGTGGGCAGCCGTTAGTGGCTCGATGGCCCGCGTCGGAAAAGTGCGGGACAATCTGGACGGGTGAAGTCGGCTAGACCGTCTCTTCAAGGAGGACGCTTCCGACATGAAGGCCGTCGTGATGGCCGGAGGCGAAGGCACACGCCTTCGCCCCATGACCTCGAGCATGCCCAAACCGCTCCTGCCCGTGGCGAACCGCCCGATCATGGAGCACGTACTGCGGCTGCTCAAAAGGCATGGGCTCAACGAGACCGTCGTTACTGTCCAGTTCCTGGCGTCACTCGTCAAGAACTACTTCGGGGACGGCGAGGAGCTCGGGATGGAGCTCACCTATGCCAATGAGGAGAAGCCACTCGGTACCGCCGGGAGCGTCAAGAACGCCGAGGAGGCGCTGAAGGACGATGCCTTCCTCGTCATCTCCGGCGATGCCCTCACCGACTTCGACCTCACCGAGCTCATCAATTTCCACAAGGAAAAGGGTGCGCTCGTCACCGTCTGTCTGACACGGGTACCGAATCCTCTGGAATTCGGTATCACGATCGTGGACGAGGAAGGCAAGGTCGAGCGATTCCTGGAGAAGCCCACCTGGGGCCAGGTCTTCTCCGACACCGTCAACACGGGCATCTACGTGATGGAGCCCGAGGTCTTCGACTACGTCGAGGCCGACGTCCCCGTCGACTGGTCCGGCGACGTCTTCCCGCAGCTGATGAAGGAGGGCAAGCCGGTCTACGGCTATGTCGCCGAGGGCTACTGGGAGGACGTCGGCACGCACGAGAGCTATGTGAAGGCTCAGGCCGACGTGTTGGAGGGCAAGGTCGACGTCGATATCGACGGGTTCGAGCTCTCGCCCGGCGTGTGGATCGCCGAAGGTGCCGAGGTGCACCCCGACGCCGTGCTGCGTGGGCCGCTGTACATCGGGGACTACGCCAAGGTCGAAGCCGGCGCCGAGATCCGTGAACACACCGTCGTGGGCTCGAACGTCGTCGTGAAGAGCGGCGCCTTTCTGCACAAGGCCGTGGTCCACGACAACGTCTACATCGGACAGCACAGCAATCTGCGTGGCTGCGTGGTCGGCAAGAACACCGACATCATGCGCGCCGCACGGATCGAGGACGGCGCGGTGATCGGTGACGAGTGCCTCGTCGGCGAAGAATCGATCATCCAGGGGAACGTGCGCGTCTACCCCTTCAAGACGATCGAGGCCGGCGCATTCGTCAACACCTCGGTCATCTGGGAGTCCCGAGGGCAGGCCCATCTGTTCGGTGCCCGGGGCGTCTCCGGCATCCTCAACGTGGAGATCACCCCCGAGCTGGCCGTGAGGCTCGCGG
The DNA here is from genome assembly GCF_031845845.1 of Streptomyces gottesmaniae. Taxonomy (NCBI): domain Bacteria; kingdom Bacillati; phylum Actinomycetota; class Actinomycetes; order Kitasatosporales; family Streptomycetaceae; genus Streptomyces; species Streptomyces gottesmaniae. The sequence continues at coordinate 23,183 of NZ_JAVRFJ010000074.1, read as the reverse complement.
GGGCCTACGCGACGACGCTCAAGAAGGGCTCCACGGTCACCACCGCCCGTGACCACTCCCGAGGCGCCCGCGCGCTGAAGCGGGCGGTCATCTCTGCGCTGCAGGCCAGCGCCATCGACGTACGGGACCTGGAGAACGTACCGCTGCCGGTGGCGCGGCAGCAGACCGCCCGGGGCAGTGCCGGCGGGATCATGATCCGGACGACGCCGGGGGTTCCGGACTCCGTCGACATCATGTTCTTCGACGGACAGGGCGCGGACCTCTCGCAGGGCAGTCAGCGGAAGCTGGACCGGGTGTTCGCGCGGCAGGAGTACCGGCGCGCGTTCCCGGGCGAGATCGGGGACCTGCACTTCCCGGCCAGTGTGTTCGACTCGTACACCGGGTCGTTGCTCCGGAACATCGACACGACCGGGATCGCCGAGTCGGGGCTCAAGGTGGTCGTGGACGCGTCCAACGGTAGTGCCGGTCTGGTGCTGCCGAGTCTGCTCGGCAAGCTGGGCGTCGACTCGCTGACGATCAACCCGGGTCTCGACGAGTCGCGACCGACGGAGACCGGAGACATGCGACGGTCGGGGCTGGTGCGGCTGGGCGAGATCGTCGCATCCTCGCGGGCCGCGTTCGGCGTCCGGTTCGACCCTGTCGGTGAGCGGCTGTCGCTCGTCGACGAGAAGGGCCGGATCGTCGAGGACGACCGCGCCCTGCTGGTCATGCTCGACCTGGTGGCCGCCGAACGGCGGAGCGGACGGGTCGCGCTTCCGGTGACGACCACCAGGATCGGTGAGCAGGTCGCCGCCTATCACGGCACACAGGTCGAGTGGACGACCACCTCCCCGGACGACCTCACGCGGGTCGGCGGCGACGAGACGACCATCTTCGGCGGCGACGGGCGCGGTGGCTTCATCGTGCCCGAGTTCAGCAGCGTCTTCGACGGGACGGCGGCCTTCGTACGGCTCATCGGACTGGTGGCGCGGACACAGCTCACGCTCAGCCAGATCGACGCCCGGATTCCGCGAGCGCATGTCCTGAAGCGGGATCTCGCCACTCCGTGGGCCGTCAAGGGCCTGGTGATGCGTCGGGTCGTGGAGGCGGCTGGAGACCGTTTCGTGGACACCACCGACGGGGTGCGGGTCGTGGAGACCGACGGGCGGTGGGTGATGGTCCTGCCGGACCCGGCCGAAGCCGTCACGCATCTGTGGGCCGAGGGGCCCGACGACGCCTCCGCGCAGTCCCTGCTCGACGAGTGGGCGGCCGTCGTGGACAGCGCCGGCCGCTGAATCGCTTCGCACGCGCGCGTGCCGGACAAGTGCCCCCAACGGGGCCTGTCCGGCACGCCGGTGGGGCCATTCGGAGGTAGTGGTCGCGACGTGCGACGATGTGCGGCATGCCGCAGCAGCCCCCCGTTCGGAGCACACCCGCGCGCCCGGCGCGTCCGGACGCCTCCATGTCGCTGCTCAACAACGTCATGGACCACAGCCTCGACGACGGATACGCCGAGGCCGCCGCCCGCAGGAAGGCCGCGGGCACCGAGGGCATGCCGAAGACGGTGCGGGCCAAGCTGGGGCTCGCGGTCGGTCTGGTCCTCGCCGCCCTGGTGGTGACGGTGGGTGCCGCGCAGGCGCGCATCAGCGCGCCCGTGGTCGCCAAGGAGCGCGAGGAGCTCATCGACCGTATCCAGGAGGAGACCGCCGCCGCGGACAAGCTCGAGGACTCCGTCGACGAGCTCCGGGACGACGTGAGCGCTCGACAGCGCAAGGCGCTCAAGGACGACGGTGGCAGCGGCGGTGGCGATCTGGTGGGCATCCTGTCGGGCGCCGTCGAGGTGCACGGCCCCGGAGTCCGTCTCGTCGTCAACGACGCCAAGGACGCCGGCCAGGGCGGTGACGGCGACCCGCGCGAGACGTCCGGGTTCTCGGACACCGGCCGTGTACGGGACCGGGACATGCAGCGGGTCGTCAACGGGCTGTGGGAGTCCGGCGCCGAAGCCATCTCGATCAACGGTCAGCGGCTCACCGCCCTGTCGGCGATCAGGGCCGCGGGCGACGCGATACTGGTCGACAACAAGCCGCTGGCACCGCCCTACACGATCCTCGCGGTGGGGGACGGGCAGCGGCTGAGCACCAAGTTCCAGAACAGCCCCGACGGGCTGTATCTGCGCGCTCTCCAGGAGAACTTCGGCATCCGGACGAGTATCTCCGCCGAGAACGACATCAAGGTGCCGGCCGCGCCGAGCGTGATCGTACGAACAGCAGAACCCAGCACAGAGAAGGGCACATCGTGATCGCCGTACTGGGCCTCGTCCTCGGAGTCGTGGCCGGACTGTTGGTCCGGCCCGAGGTACCGGCGGTGGTAGAGCCGTATCTCCCCATCGCCGTGGTGGCGGCGCTGGACGCCGTCTTCGGTGGTCTGCGCGCGATGCTGGACGGCATCTTCGACGACAAGGTCTTCGTCGTGTCGTTCCTGTCGAACGTGGTGGTGGCCGCCCTGATCGTCTTCCTCGGCGACAAGTTGGGCGTCGGCGCCCAGCTGTCCACGGGTGTCGTGGTCGTTCTCGGGATCCGCATCTTCTCCAACGCCGCGGCGATCCGCCGGCACGTCTTCCGGGCGTGAGACCGATGAGCGACCAGGACCAGACGCCGGATCCGAAGCCGACTCCGGGCGCGGCGGGGGACGACACACCGACGACCCGGCTGCGCCGGGAACTGCCTGAGGAGGTGGCCCCCGCGGCCGCCGAGGAGCCCGGTGAGGCGCCTCAGGAGGAGAAGAACAAGCTGACCGGGAGGCAGCGGCTGGCCCAGGGGCTGTGGCCGCCGCGCTTCACCCGTGCCCAACTCATCGTGGCGCTTCTGCTGTTCGGCCTCGGCTTCGGGCTGGCCATCCAGGTGGCCTCCAACAACGACGACAGCGCGCTGCGCGGAGCACGTCAGGAAGACCTCGTTCGCATCCTCGATGAACTGGATGACCGTACGCAGCGTCTGGAGGAGGAGAAGCAGGGCCTCGAGGATCAGCGCACCGAGTTGGAGAACAGCTCGGACCAGGCTGAGGAGGCACGCAAGCAGACGGTCGAGAAGGAGCGGCAACTCGCCATTCTGGCGGGGACGGTGGCGGCGCAGGGGCCCGGCATCACACTGACGATCGACGACACGAAGGGGACGGTCGAGGCGGATATGTTGCTCGACGCGATCCAGGAGCTGCGCGCGGCCGGCGCGGAGGCGATCCAGGTGAACGGCGTACGGGTCGTGGCCGGCACGTATCTGACCGGTTCCGACGACGGAATCAGTGTCGACGGGAACAAGATCAATCAGCCCTTTCGTTTCAAGGTCATCGGCAATCCGCAGGACCTCGAGCCCGCACTGAACATCCCCGGAGGCGTGGTGCAGACACTGGAGAAGGAGCAGGCCACCGTGACCGTGCGGCGGTCCGACAAGATCGTTGTGGACGCCTTGCGAGCGGCGAAGCGGCCTGACTACGCTCGGTCGTCCTCCCAGTGAACCGCAGGTGCATGGGGCCCGTCCGGCGAGGGCATGAGGTTGCGGGGGGTCGGCGCACCGAATGGGTGGTGCGTGGTGGAAACTGTCCGGTGGGTACGGACGTTGTGAGGTTGTCCGGCTCGGCCGGTGTGTTCAGTCAGGGTTCGTCCTGCCCCACGGGCGGGTCTGTTTCGGTCAAGGGGAATCGCCCGTGAAGTTGTTTGCGAAGTTGTTCGGCAAGAGCGCGCGAGAGGGTAGCGACAACGCGACCGCCCGCCATCGCGCGCAGCCTTCGGAAGCGGAGAGCCAGGGCGGTGAGCGCCCCATGTTCCGGGACCAGGTCGCTGGTCCGGGAGGTGACATTTCCGGAGGTCAGGGCGCGCCGTCTGTTGACCCTGCCCAGTCGGGCCGCATAGGTTTCGGGGAACCGTCAACCTCAGGTACGGGTGGAGGGTTTGCGTCAGACCCGTATGCGTCCAATGCCCCGGCGGGGCAGCCGCGGCAGGAGGATCCGTCGATGTCGGCCCTGGTGTGTACGAGGTGCGGTAACCGCAACGCGGAGAACAGCCGCTTCTGCTCGAACTGCGGGGCTCCGCTGCGAGCCGGCGCGACCCCCGAGCGTCCGTCCGAGACGACCTCCACGATCTCCATCTCCGGCCTCGAGGCCTACGACTCCGAGGTCACCGGCCAGACCCAGCTGCCGGCGCTCTCTCCCGAGGCCCAGGCCGCGGTCGACGCGCTGCCGCTCGGCTCGGCCCTCCTGGTCGTGCGTCGTGGCCCGAACGCCGGCAGCCGCTTCCTGCTGGACGGCGACCTGACCACGGCGGGCCGTCACCCGCAGAGCGACATCTTCCTGGACGACGTGACCGTGTCGCGTCGCCATGTGGAGTTCCGCCGGGGCCAGGACGGCTCGTTCACGGTCGCCGACGTCGGCAGCCTGAACGGTACGTACGTCAATCGTGAGCGGATCGACCAGGTCGCCCTGCACAACGGCGACGAGGTGCAGATCGGAAAGTACCGGCTGGTCTTCTACGCGAGCCAGCGGGGCTACTGACCCTCCCCCGGACACGCGTCCGGGGGGACCCCAGGGAAGGTCCATGCTTCGAACAACGAGCGGTGGTGCCGACCACGGCACCGCCGCCGCGGACAGTGGCCTGATGAGCATCGGCACGGTGCTGAACGCGCTGCGCGAGGAGTTCCCCGAGGTAACCATCTCCAAGATCCGTTTCCTGGAGTCGGAGGGGCTCATCGAGCCGCAGCGGACCCCCTCGGGGTATCGCAAGTTCAGCGCCGAGGATGTCGAGCGCCTGGGACACGTGCTCAGGATGCAGCGGGACCACTATCTGCCGCTCAAGGTGATCCGGGAGTATCTGGAGGCCCTGGAGCGTGGCGAGGACGTACGGCTGCCGTCCGTGGGGCGTCAGCGTGACGTCGGCGACGGAGAGCGCCTGAGTGAGCTCTTCGGGGAGCCCGAGGAGCCGACGGCGGCCCGGATCGGGCGCGGTGAGCTCATGGCCGGGGCCGGGATCGACGAGGAGCAGCTGGCGGAGTGGGAGTCGTACGGGCTGGTGGGCGCGCTACCGGACGGGTCGTTCGACGCGGAGGCACTCACTGTCGCCACGCTTGTGGTGGAACTGGGGCGGTTCGGTATCGAGCCCCGGCATCTGAGGGTGATGCGGGCCGCCGCGGACCGCGAGGCGGGGCTCGTGGATCAGGTGGTGGCGCCCTTGCGTCTGCACCGCAATCCGCAGACCAGGGCCCATGCGGAGGACCGTACGCGGGAGCTGGCGGGGCTTACGGTGAAGCTGCATGCCGCCCTGGTGCAGAGCGCCCTGGGTGTGCGACTTCGCTGAGGGCTCGGTGTTCGCCTGTGGCGGATCGGTCGGCCGATCTGTGCTCGACTACCCAAACATCCCGAGCACGGCCTAGGGTTGCTGTGTGAACGAGCTCGATGTCGTAGGTGTCCGGGTCGAAATGCCCTCCAACCAACCGATCGTGCTCCTGCGCGAAGTGGGAGGCGACCGTTACCTCCCCATCTGGATCGGGCCGGGGGAGGCGACGGCGATCGCTTTCGCCCAGCAGGGCATGGCCCCCGCGCGACCGCTGACCCACGACCTGTTCAAGGACGTGCTGGAGGCCGTCGGCCAGGAGCTCACGGAAGTGCGCATCACCGACCTGCGTGAGGGCGTCTTCTACGCGGAGCTGGTGTTCGCCAGCGGCGTCGAGGTGAGTGCGCGGCCTTCCGACGCCATAGCGCTGGCGCTGCGTACGGGTACGCCGATCTTCGGCAGTGACGGGGTGCTCGACGACGCGGGCATCGCGATCCCGGACGAGCAGGAGGACGAGGTGGAGAAGTTCCGCGAGTTCCTCGACCAGATCTCGCCCGAGGACTTCGGTACGAACAGCCAGTGAGGCCAGGGCGGGCGGTGGTGCGGGGCCGTGGGGCCCTGACGCTGCCTGTCGGGGATGCCGTCTGGCAGGTGGAGGGCTCGTGGCCGCGGTGAGGGTGTCCGGGCGGGGTTCGGCACGTGCCAAGTGCGCGTGCGCCGTCGGGCGGCCTTGCCGGAAGGCATTCGGCTAGCCTTTCCCCGCGGGAGGGCACGGTAAACCACTCTCAGGGTGATTATCACTCGGCGTGGCGAGTGCGGTGGTCGTTGACGCACCCCTGGTGGCTGCCTACCGTCGATGAGGCAGGTCAAGGACGGAGGTCGGCGTGAGAAGCAGCGGCGACGGTACGGCTGGGGGTGCCCCCGGACGCAGGCTGGGGGACGGCGGCCCGTACCCGCTTCACGGCAGCGCGGCCGGTCACGTTCCGCAGCGGCCCGCGGCCGTGCGGGGCGGCGCGGGTGCGGCACCAGAACCGCACGAGAACGTCGGCTACCGCGGTCCCACCGCGTGCGCGGCCGCCGGCATCACCTATCGGCAGCTCGACTACTGGGCCCGTACCGGTCTCGTGGAGCCGAGTGTGCGCTCCGCGCAGGGCTCGGGGACACAGCGCCTCTACAGCTTCCGGGACGTCGTCGTCCTCAAGATCGTGAAACGGTTCCTCGACACGGGGGTGTCGCTGCAGAACATCCGCACCGCCGTCCAGCACCTCAGGGAGCGGGGCTTCAGCGATCTGGAGCGGATGACCCTGATGAGCGACGGGGCGACGGTCTACGAGTGCACCTCGCCCGACGAGGTCCACGCCCTGCTCCAGGGCGGCCAGGGGGTCTTCGGGATCGCCGTGGGGGTCGTCTGGCGTGACGTGGAAAGCGCTCTCTCCCAGCTGCACGGGGAGCGGGTCGACACGGGGGAGACGCTGGTGGGTCACAACCCGTCGGACGAGCTCGCGCGGCGACGCAACCGGGCGGTCTGAGGGGTACGTTCCGCCGCGGCCCGGGGACACGGCGCATTGTCAGTGGCGTAGGGCAGCATCGGAGATGTGAGAACCGCGCCCACGATCCTGCATCTCGACATGGATGCCTTCTACGCCTCGGCGGAGCAGGCGTCCAAGCCGAGTCTGCGTGGGAAAGCCGTGGTCGTGGGTGGGCTGGGGCCGCGTGGGGTGGTCGCGACCGCCTCGTACGAGGCGCGGGTCTTCGGGGTGCACTCGGCGATGCCGATGGCGCAGGCGCGCCGGCTCGCGCCGAACGCCGCGTATCTCACGCCGCGCTTCACCTTCTACCGGACGATCAGCGATCAGGTCATGGGGCTGTTGCGCGATCTGTCTCCGCTGGTGGAGCCGCTGAGCCTGGACGAGGCGTTCGTGGACCTGGAGGCCGGGGGAGCGGCCTGGGACGAGGAGTCCGCCCGGCTGGTGGGAGTGCGGTTGCGGGCGGACATACGCGCGGTGACCGCGCTCACCGGCTCCGTGGGGCTCGCGGCCTCCAAAATGATCGCGAAGATCGCCTCCGAGCAGGCCAAGCCGGACGGGCTGGTGCTGATCGAACCCGGGACCGAGCGGGCGTTGCTGGGGCCGATGTCCGTGCGGATCCTGCCCGGGGTGGGGCCGGCGACCGGTGACCATCTGCGGCGGGCCGGGATCACCACGGTCGAGGAGATCGTGGAGGCCGGGGAGGACGAGGTCGTACGGCTGCTGGGCAAGGCGCACGGGCACGGGCTGTACGCGATGGCGCTCGCCCGGGACGATCGCGCGGTGGTGGCCGAGCGGGACACGAAGTCCGTGTCGGTGGAGGACACGTACGACGTCGACATCCATGACCGGGTGCGGGTTCGGATGGAGGTTCAGCGGCTCGCGGATCGGTGTGTGCGGAGGTTGCGGGGGGCCGGGCTGTCGGGCCGGACGATCGTGCTGAAGGTGCGGCGGTACGACTTTTCGACGTTGACCCGGTCCGAGACGTTGCGGGGGCCCACGGACGACCCCGCGGTGGTGCGAGAGGCCGCGGGGCGGTTGTTGGAGGCCGTGGACACGACGGGTGGGGTGCGGTTGCTCGGCGTGGGTGTCAGCGGCCTCGCCGACTACACGCAGGAGGACCTGTTCGCGCAGGCGGCGGGTGAGGTGGATCTCGTCGAGGACGAGGCCGGGGGCGCTGTGGAGGTGCCCGCGGTGGAGGAGCGTGCGGGTGGGGAACGGCAGTGGAGGGCCGGGCACGATGTGCGGCATGTCGAGTACGGGCACGGGTGGGTGCAGGGGAGTGGGCTGGGGCGGGTGACCGTGCGGTTCGAGACGCCGGAGGACGTGGAGCCCGGGCGGGTGCGGACCTTCCGGACCGACGATCCGGGGCTGGAGCCGGCGGAACCGTTGCCGTTGGTGCGGGGTGGGGTGCCGGGCTGAGGCCGGCCGGCACTCGTCGGTCTGCGTCGCTGGGGCCGAGCGCCGTTGCGGCGGGGACGAAGGCGGGAGGGGCCGGGTGGGCTGGACTTGGGAGGTTGCCGGGGTGGGAGGGCGGCTGCCGTCAGAGGGTGCTCACGGTGAGGAAGGGGGCCGAGATCAGGTGCTGCTCAACAGGGGTGCGCAGAGGCTGGGGAAGCTGTCAGATGTCGTCTGAGGGTGTCGAAGGTGCCCGAGGGGGCTGTGCGGCTGGAGGGAGCGCGGTGCGCGGAAGGGGTTCGGGTACGGGTCAGGCGTCGTCCTTGCCCGCGATGTTGCCGAAGTCGTGGTCCATGGGTGGGGGCGGGGCCGTGTCCAGGCCGTAGTGGTGGTAGAGCTGGAGTTCCTGTTCCGGGGAGAGGTGGCGGCCCACTCCGAAGTCGGGGGCGTCCTTGATGAGGGCGCGTTCGAAGGGGACGCGGAGGGTGCCTTCGACCAGTTCGCTGGGCTCCAGGGGGACGAACGCGTCGCGGCCGAAGAAGCCCATGCGTATGGCGGCCCACTCGGGGATGCCGGTGGCGTCGTCGAGGTAGACCTCGTCCACGGTGCCGATCTTGCTCCCCTTGCGGTCGAACGCCTTGCGGCCGATCAGGTTGCGCGGATCGATGTCGGTCTGCACGGGCCCTCCATGTGGTCGCAAGCGGTTGCGGATGGTGTCTCACCACTACGAAAAGGCACATCGGGGGCGGCGGCCACTCGAAGACGCGTGCGTTGACCGCGCTGATACTCTGGCAGCGGCTGTTGACCCCGCGCGGGAGAGTCCTCCGGACACCATCCGGAGGCGCCGAAGGAGCAAATCCTCCCCGGAATCTCTCAGGCTCACGTACCGCACGGACGAGGTCACTCTGGAAAGCAGAGCGGGTGCCACGGTTCCCGCTCTCACCGACGGTGAAAACCGGCCCGAACCAGGTCCGGTGAAGCTCTCAGGTCGAGATGACAGAGGGGGAGGCCGTACGGGCACCCGTGCCGTGGTGCCCCTCGAAGGTCGTGTCAGACCAGGAGGCCTCCGTAATGACCGCCCATCGCATTCCGCTCTCCGAGCTCGAACAGGGAATCCCCTTCGAGCGGCGCCACATCGGCCCGGACGTCGAGGCCCGGGCCAAGATGCTCGCGCACGTCGGATACGGCTCGCTCGACGAGCTGACGGCCGCCGCGGTCCCCGATGTGATCAAGAACGCCGAGGTGCTGGATCTGCCGGGCGCCCGCACCGAGGCCGAAGTACTGGCGGAGCTGCGTTCCCTGGCGGACCGCAACCAGGTGCTCGGGTCCATGATCGGACTCGGCTACTACGGGACCTTCACCCCGCCGGTCATTCTGCGGAACGTCATGGAGAACCCGGCCTGGTACACCGCCTACACGCCGTATCAGCCCGAGATCTCCCAGGGGCGGCTGGAGGCGCTGCTCAACTTCCAGACGGTCGTCGCCGAACTGACCGGGCTGCCCACCTCCGGGGCCTCGCTGCTCGACGAGGGCACCGCGGCCGCCGAGGCCATGGCGCTGTCCCGGCGCATGGGGAAGAACAAGAAGGGCCTCTTCCTCGTCGACGCGGACGCGCTGCCGCAGACCGTCGCCGTGATCGAGACACGCGCCGAACCGACCGGCGTCGAGGTCGTCGTCGCGGACCTGAGCGAGGGGATCCCGGCCGACATCGCCGAGCGGGAGATCAACGGGGTGCTGCTGCAGTACCCCGGCGCCTCCGGTGCCGTTCGCGATCTGAAGCCGGTCATCGAGCAGGCGCACGAGCTCGGGGCGCTCGTCACCGTCGCCGCCGACCTGCTCGCCCTCACTCTGCTGGCCTCACCCGGTGAGCTGGGCGCCGACATCGCGGTGGGGACGACACAGCGCTTCGGGGTGCCGATGGGCTTCGGCGGACCGCACGCGGGCTACATGGCGGTGCGGGAGAAGTTCGCACGCAGCCTGCCCGGGCGGCTCGTGGGCGTCTCCGTGGACGCGGACGGACACAAGGCGTACCGGCTGGCCCTGCAGACGCGGGAGCAGCACATCCGCCGGGAGAAGGCGACCAGCAACATCTGTACGGCTCAGGTGCTGCTCGCCGTGATGGCCGGGATGTACGCCGTGTACCACGGGCCGGAGGGGCTGCGGACCATCGCGCGGCGTACGCACAGGTACGCCGCGGTGCTCGCCGCGGGGCTCGCGGCCGGTGGGATCGAGGTCGTGCACGGCGCGTACTTCGACACGCTCACCGTGCGGGTGCCGGGACGGGCCGGTGAGGTCGTGGCAGCCGCGCGGGAACATGGCGTGAACCTGCACCTCGTGGACGCGGACCTGGTGTCGATCTCCTGCGACGAGACCACGACCAGGGCGCAGCTGGGTGCCGTGTGGACGGCGTTCGGCGTGCAGGGAGATGTCGAGGCCCTCGACGCCGAGGCGCAGGACGCGCTGCCCGAGGCGCTGCTGCGGTCGGACGACTACCTCACCCACCCGGTGTTCCACGAGTACCGCTCCGAGACCGCGATGCTGCGATACCTGCGCCGGCTCGCCGACCGGGACTACGCGCTGGACCGGGGCATGATCCCGCTGGGCTCCTGCACGATGAAGCTCAACGCGACCACCGAGATGGAGCCGGTGACCTGGCCCGAGTTCGGGCAACTGCACCCGTTCGCGCCCGCCGGGCAGGCGCAGGGGTATCTCACGCTCATCCGTGAGCTGGAGGAGCGGCTGGCGGAGGCCACCGGGTACGACAAGGTGTCGCTGCAGCCGAACGCGGGCTCGCAGGGTGAGCTGGCCGGGCTCCTGGCCGTGCGCGCGTACCACCGGGCCAACGGTGACGTGCAGCGGACCGTGTGCCTCATCCCGTCCTCCGCGCACGGCACCAACGCGGCGAGCGCCGTCATGGCCGGTATGAAGGTCGTCGTGGTGAAGACCGCCGACGACGGCGAGATCGACGTCGAGGACCTGCGGGCGAAGATCGAGCAGTACCGCGACGAGCTGTCCGTGCTGATGATCACGTACCCGTCGACGCACGGCGTGTTCGAGGAGCACGTGGCCGACATCTGTGCCCAGGTGCACGACGCCGGTGGCCAGGTCTACGTCGACGGGGCCAACCTCAACGCGCTGGTGGGGCTCGCCAAGCCGGGGCACTTCGGCGGCGACGTCTCGCATCTCAACCTGCACAAGACGTTCTGCATCCCGCACGGCGGCGGCGGGCCGGGCGTCGGGCCGGTCGCGGTGCGCGAGCACCTGGCGCCGTACCTGCCCAACCACCCGCTGCAGCCCGCGGCCGGGCCGGAGACCGGTGTGGGCCCGATCTCGGCGGCGCCGTGGGGCTCGGCGGGCATCCTGCCGATCTCGTGGGCGTACGTCCGGCTCATGGGCGGAGAGGGGCTCAAGCGGGCCACCCAGGTGGCCGTGCTCAGCGCCAACTACATCGCCAAGCGGCTGGAGCCGCACTACCCGGTGCTCTACACCGGCCCCGGCGGTCTCGTGGCGCACGAGGCCATCGTCGACCTCCGACCGCTGGCCAAGGCGACCGGGGTCAGCGTCGACGACATCGCCAAGCGGCTGATCGACTACGGCTTCCACGCGCCGACGATGTCGTTCCCGGTGGCCGGGACGCTGATGATCGAGCCGACCGAGTCGGAGGACCTGGGCGAGCTGGACCGGTTCTGCGACGCGATGATCGCGATCCGCGCGGAGATCGAGAAGGTCGCCTCGGGGGAGTGGCCGGCGGACGACAACCCGCTGCGCAACGCGCCGCACACCGCGGCGGCGCTCGGCGGGGAGTGGGAGCACGCCTACACCCGTGAGGAGGCGGTGTTCCCGGCCGGTGTCTCGCCCGCCGACAAGTACTGGCCGCCGGTGCGCCGGATCGACCAGGCCTTCGGCGACCGGAACCTGGTCTGCTCCTGCCCGCCGCTGGACGCCTACGCAGAGTAGTCACCCGCTGATACACGTCGGGGCCGGTTCGGAGAGTGTGTTCTCCGGCCGGCCCCTCTTCTGTCCGGGCGGACGTCCTGTGCGGGGACGCTCACCCCGTGCGCACGTCCGTGCGGCTCAGGCGGCTGTCACCACCGTGCCCATCGGGCGGTGCGGCGCGATGATCTGGCCGTCCGGCAGGAGCTCACCGGTGTCCTCGAAGAGCAGAACGCCGTTGCAGAGCAGGCTCCATCCCTGCTCCGGGTGGTGCGCCACGAGTCGGGCGCCTTCCCGGTCGGCGGATTCGGCGGTCGGGCACAGTGGCTGGTGCTGGCACATGGTTGGTGGGATCTTTCGGTTTGTCGAGTGGTCTGAGTTGGCTGGTTTGTCCGACCCGCGGCTTGAAGCCTCGTTCATGGCCGCCCCCCGTTGTGATAAATCGGTCCGGTCCCAGTGTTGCCCCACGGGCGTCAATCCGCAGGCATTTCGCAGCACGACTTCTTCACAGGTTGATGACGCATCTCTCGCGCGGACGGTTCATCCCCGCCGCACTGTCCCTTCGGGTGGTTCGCCATGGTCGGATGGGGCTAGTCCGAGGGCGGGGAAGGCGAGTGAATAGCTCGTACGAGCATATTGCCGCCCGAGTGAGCGGGCATTCTCGGTGGCGGGAAGAGGTGAAACGAGCGCCCCGCCACCGGGAAATCGGCAGCGGGGCGAGGGCGGTGCGAATAAGTGAGGCGGTCTTGGTTCAGGCGGGTGATCCCAGGAGGGGTGCGGGCGTGAGCCGGGTGGTGAGCACGGGGAGGAGATCGGCGACCCGGTGCGGGCGGTGGGCGGCGATGCCGGGCGGTGCGGGTGCCAGCGGGACCAGCAGGTCGTTCGGTGCCGGGTGGCCGTCGGCGCCGTCGGCGGTGGGGTCGGCGTGCAGCCAGAGCGTGAGCATGTACAGCTCGGGCACCGACAGCAGGCGTGGCTGGTAGGGCTGCTGCATGACCTCGGCCTGGCGCAGGGCGCGCTCGGTGGAGGCGATGTACGGGCCCTCGAAGAAGTGCGAGAACGCCCAGCCGTCCGGGGTCAGCCGGGTCTCGGCGGCGGCCACAGCGCGGTCGCCGCAGCGGATCAGGAACCGCCATCCGGTGAGCCGGGCGGTGCCCGTGCCCTCCGGGGCGATCCGGTCGAGTACGTGGACGGGCAGCGGCAGTTCGGGTGTGGCGGGGCCGGTGGCGTTCTTCAGGGAAGGTGTTCGCGCCTCGTGGACGGCGGTGGGGGAACCGAGTGCCATGAGGACGGTGCGCAGGGCGGGCGCGGGAGCCGGGGGGACATGCAGCGGCATGATGGGTCGCCTCTCAGTTCGACAGGCACGATGGCGCGAGGGCGGGGGCGGACGGCGCTGTCAGCTCACGGGGATCGGAGAGATGGGTGCCCGGGGTCCGGTGCGTGGGTGGGTCCGCCGTGCGTGGCCTGACGGCAGGACCGAGGACCGCGAGTGCCGACTCTCAGCCTCGTTTGCGGAGTTTATACGACACGTGTTCACACGATGTTTCGTCTAGCCGTTCCGAATATGAAGAGCAAGGCGGTATCCGGTCGCCAGGGCCAGTCCATCATCCCGCTTTATCATGGGGGTGAGCCGGTGACCTCGGATTACCAGTGCGTAGCGGACGGCCGGTTCTGGTCGGCGCTTTTCACGAAAGCGCAGAGGGCGGAAAGCGCGTTCTCATTCTTGCCCGCTGAATGTGCCAGAAGCATGCCGAGTGAATAGTGTCGGAGGTGACCGTGTTCAGCCTAGCGCTCGCAGGTCGCGCCGGGGACGTTATCAGCGGCTCCACCGGGGCATCATCATCCGTGGACCCGGGACAGCAGTGGCCGGTTCGTCGGCCTGCCCATCCAAGGAGGGACCCCTAGATGGGAGAGAAGGTCGTGGCGGGGCCGTTCGGCCTCTCCGATCGCCAGCAGTACCGCGACAAGTTGAGGCAGTGCCTGGCGGGGCTGGCGCGACTGCTGGAGGAGAAGCGGTTCGACCGCCCCAAGAACCTCATGGGCGTGGAGATCGAGCTGAACCTCGTCGACGGCGACGGGCTGCCCAGAATGATGAATGCTCAAGTGCTGGAGCGGATTGCGAGCCGAGATTTCCAAACAGAACTCGCCATGTTCAATCTGGAAGTCAACATTGCTCCACATCGGTTGGGCGGCCGAGTATTCGACCAGCTTTCCGAGGAGTTGCGCACCTCCCTCGCGTATGCCGACCGCAAGGCGATCGAAGTCGGCGCGGGAATCGTGATGATCGGCATTCTGCCCACGTTGGACCGTGACGACCTGGTCTCCTCGAACCTCTCCGCGGGCGACCGCTACACCCTGCTGAACGATCAGATCGTCGCCGCCCGGGGCGAGGACTTCACCCTGGACATCGACGGGGTGGAGCGGCTCGTCTGCACCTCGAAGTCCATCGCGCCCGAAGCGGCCTGCACTTCTGTGCAGTTGCACCTCCAGGTCACGCCGGGACGGTTCGCCGATGTCTGGAACGCCGCCCAGGCGGTTGCCGCCGCGCAGGTCGCCATCGGTGCCAACTCGCCGTTCCTGTTCGGGCACGAGCTCTGGCGCGAGTCGCGACCGCCGCTGTTCCAGCAGTCCACCGACACCCGGCCGCCCGAGCTGCAGGCCCAGGGAGTGCGGCCGCGCACCTGGTTCGGGGAACGGTGGATCTCCTCGGCGTTCGACCTCTTCGAGGAGAACCTGCGCTTCTTCCCGGCCCTGCTGCCCATCTGCGACGACGAGGACCCGATGGCCGTCCTCGACGCGGGCGGCGTGCCCTCACTCGCCGAGCTCACCCTGCACAACGGCACGATCTACCGCTGGAACCGGCCGGTCTACGGCATCGCCGACGGGGTCCCGCACCTGCGCGTCGAGAACCGCGTGCTGCCCGCCGGGCCGACCATCACGGACGTGATCGCCAACGCCGCCTTCTACTACGGCGTCGTACGCGCCCTCGCCGAGGAGTCGCGGCCCGTCTGGACCCGGCTGCCGTTCGAGGCCGCCGCCGCCAACTTCGACGAGGCCTGCCGGCACGGCATCGACGCGCGGCTCCAGTGGCCGCGCGGGCGCTACGGCGGAGTGGGGCCGGTGGACGCGGTGAACCTCGTACGGGACGAGCTGTTGCCGCTCGCCGAGGCGGGGCTGGACGCGTGGGGGGTCGAGCCGGTCGACCGGGACTTCTACCTCGGGGTGATCGAGGAGCGCTGTCGGCGTCGGGCCAACGGGGCGTCCTGGCAGGTCGAAACGTTCCACCGGGCTCTGGCCAAGGGGCTCGGCCGGGATGCGGCGCTGGCCGCCACGACACGGCGCTACGGCGAACTGATGCACTCCGGAGAACCGGTCCACAGCTGGCCGGTCGGGCTGCCGGAGCCGGTGCCGCTGGGCTGAGGATCCGCCTTCGCCGGGCTGAGGGCCGCCCGCCTCCGCTGAGCCGCGGGCCCGTGTCTGCGAGGCCGCGGGGCCGTGTCTGCGAGGCCGCGGGGCCGTCCCTGCCGCTTCGCGGGTCGGTACCCGTGGGCTGTGGGCCCCCGTCCCTGCCGGGCTGCGGTCGTCTCTGCGGGGCGTCGCGCCCGTCCGGGTGAGTCGCTGTGAGGGGACGCCGCCGGAATGTCGCGGACCGCCGCGGGTGATGATGGACCCTCGGCGGGGCCGGACAACTGGAGGCGTGGGTGCAGGGGCAGGCGGAGTCGGTTGAGGGCGCGGGGCCGTGGGAGCGGCCGGACCGACGGATTCTGAGGGACGAGACGCTCCTCGTGCTCGCGCTCTCGCTCGGCGCGAGCGGGGTGTCCGCGCTGATCAGCTTCATCGGATCGGTCACCGAGCCCGGCGGGCTCAAGGACCAGGCGGCCACCATGAACGCCTCGGCCGCGCCGGGCCGGCCCTGGCTCGACCTCGCCTGGCAGCTCTTCGGGATCACGACGGCCCTCGTGCCGGTCGCGCTGGTCGCGCACTTCCTCCTGCGTGAGGGCACCGGGCTGCGGGCTCTCGGCTTCGACCGGACGAAGCCCTGGCCCGACCTCGGCCGGGGCGCGGCGATCGCCGCGGTGATCGGCAGCACCGGGATCGCCTTCTACCTCGCGGCGCGCGGCCTCGGCTTCAACCTCACCGTGGTGCCGGAGGCGCTGCCCGAGGTGTGGTGGAAGTACCCCGTGCTGATCCTCTCCGCTATCCAGAACGCGGTCCTCGAAGAGGTCATCGTGGTCGGGTATCTGCTGCGTCGACTCCAGCAACTGGGCTGGTCACCGGGGAGCGCGCTGGCCGCCAGTTCGGTGCTGCGCGGCTCGTACCACCTCTACCAGGGCATCGGCGGCTTCGTCGGCAACATGGTGATGGGCGTGGTCTTCGTCTATCTGTACCGGCGGTGGGGGCGAGTGGGCCCGCTGGTGGTGGCCCACTCGCTGCTGGACATCGGGGCGTTCGTCGGCTACGGGCTGCTGGCCGGGAAGGTGGACTGGCTGCCCACGCCGTGACGCGTGACCGTGCCAGGCGGGGACGCGCCCGACGGCCGGGTGGTCAGGCGAGGAGTTCGCCGTCGATGACCGTGACCGCGCGGCCGGAGAGCAGGGTGCGGTCGCCGCGGAGTCCCGTGCGGACGTGGCCGGAGCGGGGGGAGGCCTGGAGGCCGGTGAGATCCGGGCTGCCCAGGCGTGCCGACCAGAAGGGTGCGAGGGCGGTGTGGGCGCTGCCCGTGACCGGGTCCTCGTCGATGCCGATGTTCGGGAAGAAGCAGCGCGAGACGTAGTCGTGGCCGCCGGCGGGGTCCTCGGCACGGGCGGTGGCGATGATGCCGCGCTCGGAGTAGCGGCCGAGGGAACGGAGGTCGGGTGCCAGACCGAGGACCGTCTTCTCGTCGGTCAGTTCGAGCAGCAGGTCGCCCACCTGGGGGCCCGTGTCGAAGGCACTGACCGGCTCGGCGCCCAGTGCCTCGGCGACCCCGTCCGGGACGGGGACCTCGGTGAGGGGCGCGGTCGGGAAGTCGAGGGTGAGGGAACCGTCCGGCTGCGGTGTCGCGAGGAGGACGCCGCTGCGCGTGGCGAACCGCACGGGGCCCTCGTGGGTGTGGGTGCTGTTGAGGACGTGTGCCGTGGCCAGTGTGGCGTGGCCGCACATCGCCACCTCGGCGACCGGCGTGAACCAGCGCAACGCCCAGTCGGCCTCGCCGCCCGCCGGGAGGGGGTGGGCGAACGCCGTCTCGGCGTGGTTGACCTCTTTGGCCACGTTCTGGAGCCAGGCGTCGTCCGGGAAGGCGTCGAGGAGGACGACTCCTGCGGGGTTGCCGGAGAACGGGCGGTCCGTGAAAGCGTCGACGATACGAATACGCATGAGACGACGCTAGGCGGTCCGTGGAGCCACGGGCCAAGGCCAATCCCAGGAAGGTGGACCGGATTTCGTGGGCCACTTCACCCGGAGGGCGGGCTTCGTACGTCCGCCGGTGGCTTCGTGTGCTCCCGGCGGGCCAAGGAGGTGCTGCGCGGGACGTTCGAGTCCCCTAGGGCGCTTCTGATGGATCTCCGCGGCGTCGCGACGCCCGGCACGCCCTCTCGCCGCACCGCGTGAAAGCCCACGTACGTCCAGTACGCGGGCTTCCGCGCGGCACGCCGAGAGCACGCTCCCCCAGTCTCGGCTTCGCTCGACCGGGAGGGGCCCCCACGACGCCGCTCCTTCTCCCACGGAGATCCATCAGAAGCGCCCTAGTGGACGGAGAAGCCGCCGTCGACGAAGATCGCCTGCCCGGTGATGTAGCCCGCTGAGCGTCCGGCCAGGAACACCGCGGCTCCGGCGAAGTCGTCGGCCAGACCGTTGCGGCCGGTCAGGGTGCGGGCGGCGAGCGCGGCCACCTGCTCCGGGTCGGACGACAGCCGGGTGTTGAGCGGGGTCGGGACGAAACCGGGGACGAGGGTGTTGCAGGTGACGCCGTAGGGCGACCACTCCTCGGCCTGCGAGCGGGCCAGCGCCTCCAGGGCGCCTTTGGAGACGCCGTAGGCGCCGCTGCGGACGAATGCCCGGTGTGCCTGCTGTGAGGTGATGTGGATGATGCGCCCGTAGCCCCGCTCGGCCATGCCGGGCCCGAAGCGCTGGCCCAGCAGGAAGGGCGCGTCCAGGTTCACGGCCATGGTGGTGTCCCATACGTCCTCCCCCAGGTCGCTCAGCGGGGGACGCAGGTTGATGCCGGCGCTGTTGACGAGGATGTCGGGTTCGCCGAACGCCTCGACGGCCCGCTCCGCCGCCGCGCGCACGCCGGCTCGGGTGCCCAGGTCGCCGCTCACCCAAGCCGCCCGGCCGCCGGCCGCGGTCAACTCTTCGGCCGTGGCCGCCAGTTCCGCCTCCTTGCGCGCGACGAGCACCACGCTCGCCCCGGCCCGGGCGAGAGCCGTGGTGATGGCCTTGCCGATGCCGGAGCTGCCGCCCGTCACCACGGCGACGCGGCCGTCGAGCGAGAACAGTTCGGTGAGGTAGCTGTCGGAGATCATTCCCGCACCCTAGGGCAAGCGCCGACGGCGGCGGAGTGCGCGGTGACCAGTGGCATTCGAGCGTGCTCGAGCAATACGGCTGTCATACGAGCTACCGCCTGGAGTCACCCCATCGACTCCAGAATGCGGTCGAGTGTCCGGCGCCCCATGTCGCTCATCGCCGGATTGGTGTCGACGTAGTACCAGACGACACCCATCGCCTGTTCGAACGCCCATGCCTTGCCGCGCTCCCACTCCAGATCGTCACAGGCCAGTGTCCGCCGGAGCACTTCCCGCGGACCTGGCCGTAACAGGTGCCAGGCACTGACCAGATCCAGCGCGGGGTCGGCCGGGCCGAAGCCGCCGGTGTCGAGTACGCCGCTGAGCCGGTCCCCCGCGACCAGTACGTTGCCGGGGATCAAGTCGCGATGGCTCATCACGTCGGCACCCGTGCGTGGCAGCGCGCGAAGGTGGCTCCACACCTGGCGCAGCCGGGGCACGTCGAGCAGCCCCTCGCTCTCCTCGAAGCACTGCGCCATCCATTCGTCGTGGTGAGTGAGAACGCCGCCACGACCCTCGCCGTCGAAGAGCCGCCCCCGCGTCTCGGCCTTACGGAGGGCTGCGATGAGGGCCGCCAGGTCCTCGGCAAAGGCGTCCGACCCACTCGGGTCGGCATCCGAGGCGACCGTTCCCGGCAGCCATGTCTGGACCGACCACGGCATGGGGTAACCCGCTCCAGGCTCTCCCAGGGCGACGGGCTCCGGGGCGGGGAACGGGGACACCAGCGCCAGCTCCGCGCTCGCCCGGGCCTCCTGTTCCAGCGACGCCAGCGCCTCGGCGGCATCGGTCAGACGCAGGGGGAGACGCGCCGAGAGGTCGTCGCCGATGCGGAAGATGGCGTTGACCGTCCCGGTCGACGGCAGGAGCCGGATCGCCTTGCCGCTCCACTCAGGGAACTGTTCCTGGACCAGCGTCGCAACGGTTTCGGCGGTCACGTCCACTTGGTCATCGTGCATGTTCATCTCTCGTGCGCTCTTCCACTGGCCCGACTCGGAACGCCGGAAGCAGACCAGATCGACCGGGACGACAGCCAGTGGTTATCCGCCAGGGGCCAGATCCGCTGCGGTTTTCGGCCATCCGGCCATCCGGAAGCAGGCAGGGGGTTGTCGGGCGACAGGTTCCGATATATCGTTGAAGCATCGCGACAGATCAACGATGGATGGAGTGATTGCGATGCGTTCCCGTGGACAAGACTTCGGATTCGAGCGTGGACATGGACGGCCCGGTGGGGGACACCCCCACGGCCGAGGTGACGCCGATGGGCTGCGCGCCGCCTTCGGGCCGTTCGGGCCGGGCCATGGTGGTCCCGGGCCGTTCGGTCCCTTCGGTGGGGGCCCCTGGGGTGGGCGCGGCCGGGGCGGACCCAGGGGAAGGGCGCGGCGGGGTGATGTGCGTGCCTCGATCCTGGCCCTCCTCAAGGACAGGCCCATGCACGGCTACGAGATGATCCAGGAGATCGCCGAGCGCAGCGGCGGGGCGTGGAAGCCCAGTCCCGGCTCGGTGTACCCGACCCTCCAGCTGCTGGAGGACGAGGGGCTGATCGCCAGCGCGAACGAGGGCGGCAAGAAGCTGTTCTCGCTCACCGAGGCCGGTCGCAGCGCGGCAGAGGAGGGGCCGGAGGCCCCTTGGGAAGAGGCCTCGCGCGGGGTCGACTGGGAGGCGCTGAGCGAGATCCGGCAGGCCGGCTTCGGTCTGATGGAGGCGTTCGGCCAGGTCTGGAAGACCGGCGACAAGGACCAGCGCGACAAGGCGCTGGCGGTGATCAACGAAGCCCGCAAGAAGCTGTACCTGATCCTCGCCGACGAGGACTGACGGACGGCTGCAGGGCGAGGTGCGGGAGCGCCCCCGGAATTCGCCGATTCCGCGGGGCGCTCCCGTGTGTGCCGGGGCGAGGGTGGTGAGAGGGTCGAGGGGGGCGCCGGTCAGGCGACGAGTGCGCCCAGCTTGCGCAGGGATTCGTCGAGCGCGGCCGTCGCGGAGTCCCTGAGCTTGCCCGCCATCAGGGAGACGGCGGCGCCGGTGAACCGGCCGTCGACGCGGACCGTCGTGGCATCGCCGTCGGGGATGAGGGTGTAGCGGGTGGTGAGGTCCACGGCCATCGGGCCCTTGCCCCGGATGGCCAGGGTGCGGGCGGGTTCCAGCTCGGCGATGGTCCACTCGACCTCTGCCGGGAAGCCCATGAGCTTCAGGTTCTCCTGGAAGGTGCCGCCCACTTCGAGGGCCTTGGGGCCGCCCTTGGGGAAGCCGGTGTGCGTCGTGTTCCACTCGCCGTACGCGGACCAGTCGACGAGCCGGGCCCAGACCTGCTCGGCGGGTGCCTCGATGCGAGCCTCCGCGCTGACATCGGCCATGCGACAACC
Organism: Streptomyces gottesmaniae; assembly: GCF_031845845.1. Classification (NCBI taxonomy): domain Bacteria; kingdom Bacillati; phylum Actinomycetota; class Actinomycetes; order Kitasatosporales; family Streptomycetaceae; genus Streptomyces; species Streptomyces gottesmaniae. Next base: position 2,128 of record NZ_JAVRFJ010000074.1, on the reverse strand, counting down.
CCTTCGTCTCGGACGGTGGTGTCGCGGAACGTAGCTCCGGGCCCTGGAACATTCAATACTGATGAACCGTCAGGAAACCGGAGGGGGCTTCCGGCGAGGGCCTGGGTCCAGTGCCTGTCGTGGCACTAGGTCGCCTGGCGGATCAGTGCCGCGTCGAACAGATCCCATGCGCGGGGCAGGTGGCTCTCGTCGTGGCAGTGCCATGCCTCCCAGAACAGGTCGGCGGGACGGGCGTTCTCGGGGGCGTACACCCGGTACACGTACTGCCTGCCGTCGATCGCCGGCAGGGTCACCAACCAGCACCCGCTCTCCATGGGGTGAGGGACGAGGCGCCGGTGCCGGGTGGTTGCGCGCGGGGCGAGCAGGCGCGCGCCCCTGGGGCGCGCTCACCCGATCTCATCCGTAGGGAGGAGAGGCGGGGCCTTTCTACGCAACCTGCGTGGGACTCGAAGATGCTTCCTTTCGTGGATGACCCGAGGGCGGTGGGGCTGATGGGGTGGAGGGCGTGCGACCCCTTCTTCCCCGGCAGTCGGCCGTCGATCGTGGACCGGACCATGTGGAGTTCGAGAGCAGGCTCACCGACGAGCTGGCCTCGATGATCGCCGCCGCGCGCAGACGGGCCCTCCGGGACGGGGACCGGCAGATCGACACCGCTCATCTGCTGCACACCCTCTTGGAGTCCGACCCCGATGTCCGCGCCCTCTTCGACGGGCCGCAGGTCGCCCGACTGCTCGGCTATCTCGTGCAGCGCAGCATCGGCTACGGACTGCGCTGGCAGATCGGTGTCGAGGACGCCGGCGTCGTCCCCGGCGCACCGGGCACGCACGGCTGGTCGCCGGTGGCGGCCCGTGCGATGAGCCAGGCGCACGACCGTGCCGTGCGGCGGGGTGAGCGGTCGGCCCACGGCGTCGATCTGCTCGCCGCGCTGGTCGCGGCCCCCGGTTCGCGGGCCGTGGAGGTACTGGGCACCGTGGGTGTCGACGTCGGGGTCGTGGCGCGGCGGGCCGTGCGGACGGACGACGGCTCCTGATCCCGCGCGCTGACTCCCGGCACTGAGCCGAGCCCCTCGGTTCGGCCCATGATCCGTGCCCACCCGCGGGTCCAGTCGGTGAGACAGGTGTCAACGGGGGTGACGCTCCTGTCGGCGGCTGTCATCATGTGCCGGTGCATACGTCTCAGGAGAGTCACGGACAACGGGGCCGGGGCGTCGGGCTGGTGCTCGCGCTCGGGTCCGCGGTCGCCTTCGGCGGATCGGGCACGGCGGCCAAGCCGCTCATCGAGGCGGGGCTCGACCCGCTTCATGTGGTGTGGCTGCGGATCGTGGGCGCCGCACTGGTGATGCTGCCGCTGGCCGTGCGGCACCGGGACCTGGTACGGCGGCGGCCCGCGCTGCTCGTCGGTTTCGGGTTGTTCGCCGTGGCCGGTGTGCAGGCCTTCTACTTCGCGTCGATCTCCCGTATCCCCGTCGGCGTCGCCCTCCTCGTGGAGTACCTCGGCCCCGCCATCGTCCTCGGATGGGTGCGGTTCGTGCAGCGACGACCGGTGACGCCTGCGGCGGCGGTCGGGGTCGTCCTCGCGGTCGGCGGCCTCGCCTGTGTCGTCGAGATCTGGTCGGGGCTGAGCTTCGATCCGCTGGGACTGCTGCTCGCGCTCGGGGCCGCCTGTTGCCAGGCCGGGTACTTCGTGCTGTCCGACCAGGGGAGCGAGGCGGGGGCCGAGGCACCGGATCCCCTCGGTGTCATCGCCTACGGACTGCTGGTGGGGGCGGCGGTGCTCACGGTGGTGGCGCGGCCGTGGGGGATGGAGTGGGAGGTGCTCGGGGGTGCGGCGCTGATGGACGGGGCGGCGGTTCCGGCGTGGTTGCTGCTCGGGTGGGTGGTGCTGATCGCCACGGTGCTCGCCTATGTGACCGGGGTGGTGGCCGTGCGGCGGCTGTCTCCGCAGGTGGCGGGGGTCGTGGGATGCCTGGAGGCGGTGGTGGCGACCGTGCTCGCGTGGGTGCTGCTGGGTGAGCACCTGGGGGTGGCGCAGATCGTCGGCGGGCTGGTGGTGCTGGCCGGGGCGTTCGTCGCACAGCGGTCCGCGCCGGGCAGGAGGGCGCCGCGGAAGGTGGCGTCCGGTGGGGAAG
>NZ_JAVRFJ010000073.1:0-25704 GCF_031845845.1 Streptomyces gottesmaniae | reverse complement strand
GGAACCGGACCCCATTCCCAACCCCCCGGGTCCGGAGCCCGTGCCGGGCGAACCCAGGCCGGGCCCGCTGACATAGGGGGAAGGCGAGGCACATGAATGTGGCCCATAAATGTGGCCCGGCGTGAACTCCACGCCGGGCCACAGCCACAGTCACGGCCACAGGTTCAGGGGCGCGGGGAACGGCGCGACCGGCTACAGGCGACCCGCGGCCGCCGTCCGGTCAGCGCCCCCTCAGCGCCCCCGCCCCCGCAGGCGGTTCTCAGGCCTCGACCTCACCGCGGCCCTGGCCCCACAGCGTGTGGAACGACCCCTCCCGGTCGACCCGGCGGTACGTGTGCGCCCCGAAGAAGTCCCGCTGTCCCTGCGTGAGCGCCGCGGGCAACCGCTCGGCGCGCAGCGCGTCGTAGTACGCCAGCGCCGCCGCGAACCCGGGCGTCGGCACGCCCTGCCGCGTCGCGGCGACCAGCACCTCGCGCCAGTCGTCCTGCGCCGCCGCGATCTCCTGGGCGAACGTCTCGTCGGACAGCAGGCTCGGCAGGTCGGGCCGGGCGTCGTACGCCGCGCGGATCCGGTCCAGGAAGGCCGCCCGGATGATGCAGCCGCCACGCCAGATGGAGGCGACCTTGCCCAGGTCGATGTTCCAGTCGTACTCGTCGCGGGCGGCGTCGATCTCGTGGAAGCCCTGGGTGTACGACACGATCTTGGAGGCGTACAGCGCCTGCTCGACCCGGTCGGCGAAGGCGCCGGCCTCGGCCGCGCTGAGCGGGGTCGCCTTGGGGCCGGCCAGCGAACGCGAGGCGTCGCGCAGCGCGGCGTGGCCCGACAGGGAGCGCGCGAAGACGGCCTCGGCGATACCGGACACCGGAACGCCCAGGTCCAGCGCGATCTGCACGGTCCAGCGGCCGGTGCCCTTCTGCTCGGCCTGGTCGACGACCACGTCCACGAACGGCTTGCCGGTGGCCTCGTCGACGTGCGCCAGCACCTCGGCCGTGATCTCGATCAGGTACGAGTCGAGGCGTCCGGTGTTCCAGGTGCGGAAGATCTCGGCGATCTGCGCGGGGGTGTAGCCGGCCACGTCCCGCAGCAGCTGGTAGGCCTCGCCGATCAGTTGCATGTCGGCGTACTCGATGCCGTTGTGGACCATCTTCACGAAGTGTCCGGCGCCGTCCGGGCCCACGTGTGTGACGCACGGAGCGCCGTCGGCGGCCTTGGCGGAGATCTTCTCCAGCATCGGGCCGAGGGAGTCGTAGGACTCGACCGGACCGCCGGGCATGATGCTCGGCCCGTTGAGCGCGCCTTCCTCACCGCCGGAGATGCCCGCGCCGACGAAGTGGATGCCCTGCTCGCGCAGCGCCGCCTCACGGCGGCGGGTGTCGGCGAAGTGCGCGTTGCCACCGTCGATGATCATGTCGCCGGGCTCCAGGAGCGGCGCGAACTCCTCGATCACCGCGTCCGTCGGCCCGCCCGCCTTCACCATGACGACCAGGCGCCGGGGGCGCTCCAGCGCCTGTACGAAGTCCTTGGCGGTCTCGGCCGCGATGAAGTCGCCCTCGTGCCCGTGCTCCTTGATCAGCGCGTGGGTCTTCGCTGCGGAGCGGTTGTGGACCGCCACCGTGTAGCCGTTGCGAGCGAAGTTGCGGGCGAGGTTGCTCCCCATGACCGCGAGGCCGGTGACGCCGATCTGGGCTGAAGTGCTCATACGGTTGGCTCCTATGGATCCTGATATCGGTGGTGCCGTTCCTGCCCGCCAGTATTGTCCTTCCGGCCATCCTGACGTGCACCGGCCCCGTCCGCACTGCGCGGCCTGCCGGGATTGAGTACGCGGGAAGGGCCCTACCTGCCTCAATGGGGCGCGCAACCCGATGCATTGCGCGCCGTCCCTGGTCACTCGCGCGCCGGACGGGGGAACTTACGCGCCGGAGCAGGTCGCTTACCCGCCACTCGCGGGACGGGAGCGGCTGAATTTTCGTCTTGTCCTGGCCAGTTCGTGGCGCTTACTTTTGCGGCTCATGGCACAGGCGAGGGGGGCTTTCCCATGGCCGTACGCGGTCGGCACCGGCGGTACCAACCGAACAGGATCAACCGCGCCTCACTGACCGTCACGGCGGGCGGCGCGGGGATGGCGCTCCCGCTGATGGGCACCGGGGTCGCGGACGCGGCCGATGTCGAGACCTGGGACAAGGTCGCGGCCTGTGAGTCCACCAACGACTGGAACATCAACACCGGGAACGGCTACTACGGCGGCCTGCAGTTCAGCCAGTCCACGTGGGAGGCCTTCGGCGGCACGAAGTACGCCGCCCGCGCGGATCTGGCCACCAAGGAACAGCAGATCGCGATCGCCGAGAAGGTCCTCGACGGCCAGGGCCCCGGTGCCTGGCCCGTCTGCTCGGAGCGTGCGGGCCTCACCCGCGGCGGCGAGGGGCCCACTCGCCAGATCGAGGACGTGAAACCGCAGACCACGCCCCAGTCCCAGGCCGGCAAGGTCGAGATGTACACCGTGGTGCGTGGCGACACCCTCTCCGAGATCGCCGACGCCCACGACGTCAGGGGCGGCTGGCGCGGGCTCCACGAGGCCAACCGCACCACCGTAGGCTCCGACCCGAACGTGATAATCCCCGGCCAGCGCCTCAGTCTGAACACGGCGGGCCAGAAGAAGGAGCAGAAGAAGGAACACAAGCAGGAGCAGAAGCAGGAACAGAAGCAAGAAAAGAAGCAAGAAAAGAAGAAGGTCCAGAAGCAGCAGAAGCAGCAGGCATCCGAGAAGCGGCAGGAGTCGGCGTCGCGCGTCGCCCCCGTGAGCGCCTCGCTCGGCACGCCCTACCGTGCTTCGGGCTCCTCCTGGTCGAAGGGCTACCACACGGGCGTCGACTTCCCCGTGTCGACCGGCAGCACGGTGAAGTCCGTGGCGGCCGGGGAGGTGGTCACCTCGGGCTGGGGCGGCTCCTTCGGGTACCAGGTGGTGATCCGGCACGCCGACGGCCGGTACACGCAGTACGCCCATCTGTCGGCGATCTCCGTGAAGGCCGGGCAGAACGTGAGCGCCGGACAGCGCATAGGCCGCTCCGGTTCCACGGGCAACAGCTCGGGCCCGCATCTGCACTTCGAGGTGCGGACGGGGCCCGGCTTCGGCAGCGACATCGATCCGATCGCCTATCTGCGGGCGGGTGGGGTTCGGATCTGACGTGGTGCGGGAGGCCCGGTCCGGGCCTCCCGCTCAGGATTTCACGCGGTCGCGATGCCGGTCGAGGAGTGCCCTGGACACATACGGCTCGCCGTGGAAGGGAAGGGGCAGCAGGCTGCCGGGCGGGACGTCGTCCTCGTACTCCGGGGTCCGCCGCAGGAACGGGGCCGGTACGACCACGGCCTTGTCCAGGTCGAGCGGATCCTCGACCACTCCCGGCGTCCCGTCGGTCTGTCGCGGCAGACCCGCGAGCAGCTTCTCCACGGTGAGCGACTCCAGGTCGACGGTCCCGGCCGCCGCACCCTGGGACATCGCCGCCGCCGGCTGCCCGTCCGTCGGGACCGGGAGGGCCTCGTCGGTCCCCTCCGTCCGCACCTCGTCGGCGAGCCGCTCGGTGGTCAGCAGGATCAGGCCGCCCGCCGCGACGACGCCGCAGGCCAGCGCGAGCAGGGTGCCGGTCGTGCCGTAGCGGAACGTCTCGCCGAACATCGTGATGCCCACCGCGGCCGCCACCACCGGGTTCACCACGGTCAGCGTGGCGAGCGGGGCCGCCAGGCCGCCGCCCCGGTACGCGGCCTGGGACAGCAGCAGACCGGCCGTGGCGAAGACACCGATGAGCGCGAGGGTCGGCACGTCGGAGAGGGCGACGCCGTCCGTCCAGTCGACGGCGACCGTCTTGGTGAAGACCGAGGACATGCCGAACGCGACACCGGAGGCGATCGCGAGCAGGATGCTGCGGACCGCAGGGTGCCGGTGCGCCGCGCGTCCCGCCACCATCAGTGCGGCGACCGCGCCACCGCTGACCACGGCCACCAGCACCCGCTGGGCGCTGTCCAACGACTGGGCGTCGGCCGAGCCGACGAGGGCGAGGAGGCCCGCGAGACCCACCGTCGCCATGATCGCGCCCCGCCAGGCCGTCGCGCCCGCCCTGCGGCCCACGAAGAGCGCCGCCATGGGCAGGGCGAAGACGATGGTCAGCGCGCCGAGCGGCTGCACCAGGCTCAGGGGGCCGTAGGCCAGGGCGACCACGTGCAGCAGCCCGCCGAGGCCGTTCAGCCCGACGGCGGCCCACCAGACCGGCCGGCGCAGCGGTGCGTACGCCTGGTCGGGGGAGGACACCGCGACTCGCTCCTGGACGATCGCCCCGCCCGCGTAGGCCACGGCGGAGACGAACGACAGCAGTACGGACAACGCGAGGGCGCTCATGTGCGGCTCCTCAGCGAAGCGCGGGGGCTCCCGGCCCGGCGCGGTGAACGCTCGGCTTTCATGGTGTCCACGATGCCTCGGACGGGCGTCGGCGTCGTCGTACCTGAGCACTCAAAAAGTCCTACTGCCGTTGGAGTACGAGGAGCCCGCCGTCATACCCCAGGGGGGCGACACGGGGTGCAGGCCGCCCGGTGAACGCGGGTACCAGCCCTGGTACTACTGGTCCTCGTGGATCAGGACCCCGGCCTCACCGCCCTCGCGGCCCTCGGTGACTTCTTCGTACTACGCACGGGACGACCACCGCACGGCCGGCCGCCCACGCTCGCGGAGGCCTACGTGGCACGGGATGCCGATGTGGAACGGGAGGTTTACGCGAATCCCGTAATTTTCCGTGTCCGGAAGGTCGCGCGGAGTCTCCGGACGACCGAGCCGCGCGTGGCGGCGTCCATCGCCCACCTCGGATTCGCCGCCCGCCTGTGGTCGGTGGCCCTGGGATCGGCCGCCCTGTACGGACGCGTCCCCGACCTCGACCCCCGCCTGCTGCGCTGGGACGCCGACGCGAGCGCCCCGGACGAGCTGTGGCTGGCCGAGGTCCGCGGCCTGCCCGTCGAGCGGATCGGCGAGGTCGTCCGGGAGGGCCACCTCGTGCCGCTGGCGGGGTCGCTGCGTGCTCAACTGCGGCTGTCCGAGCGCCTGTTGTGGGGCAACGCGGCCTCCGCCCTGATGGGTGCCGTGCGTCAGATCGATCACTGGGCGGCGGCCAACGGCCATGGGGAGGCGGGGAGTCGGGCCCGCGCCCTCGCCGCCGACCTGTTCGCCCATCCCACCCTGCGCGGCACGCTCGACCCGGTCACCCTTCGCCGGCGCAGCTGCTGCCTCTACTGCCGCCTGCCCGGCGGCGGGCTGTGCGGCGACTGCTGTTTCGACCGGCCGCCCGGCGCCCGCTCCGGTCGCGGTCCTCGCTCCTGACCCGGGGGTGCGCCCGCGCGAACATCGTGGTCTTCCCCAACCGACCCTTCTGAGTGACCATGTGGGAACCAGCCGCAGAGACAGGGGGTTCCGGGTGCGAGTCGGCCTGCTGACCCGGGAGTATCCGCCCGACGTCTACGGTGGCGCGGGCGTTCATGTCGAGTTCCTCGCCGACGAGTTGCGGCCCCTGGTCGACCTGGAGGTGCACTGCTGGGGCGAGGGCGCCGCCGGCGGTGTCGTACGCCACCGGCCCTGGTCCGCGCTCGACCGCGCCAACGACGCGCTGCGCACGTTCTCCGTGGACCTCTCCATCGCCGCCGGCCTCGAAGGCCGCGAACTGGTCCACTCGCACACCTGGTACGCCAACCTGGCCGGCCACTTCGGCAAGCTGCTGCACGGCGTCCCGCACGTGATGACCGCGCACTCGCTGGAACCGCTGCGCCCCTGGAAGGCCGAGCAGCTGGGCGGCGGCTACGCCCTGTCCAGCTGGGCCGAGCGCACGGCGATCGAGTCCGCCGACGCGGTGATCGCCGTCTCCGGCGCCATGCGCGACGACATCCTCGGCTGCTACCCCGCCCTGGACCCGGCACGGCTCCACGTCGTCCACAACGGCATCGACACCTCCCTCTACCGGCCGGACCACGGCACGGACGTGCTCGACCGCCTCGGCGTCGACCCCGGCCGCCCGTACGTCCTGTTCGTCGGCCGCATCACCCGGCAGAAGGGCGTGCCCCATCTGCTGCGCGCCGTGAGGGACATCGACCCGGCCGCGCAGGTCGTCCTCTGCGCGGGCGCGCCGGACACCCCGGAGATCGACCGGGAGTTCCGGGACCTCTTCGCGGAGCTGAGCCGTGCGCGCGAGGGCCTGTTCTGGATCCCGCAGATGCTGCCGCGCCCGGACGTGATCCAGCTCCTCACCCACGCCGCCGTGTTCGTCTGCCCGTCGGTGTACGAGCCGCTCGGCATCGTCAACCTGGAGGCCATGGCCTGCGGTACGGCGGTGGTGGCGTCGCGGGTCGGCGGTATCCCGGAGGTCGTGGAGGACGGAGCCACGGGCCTCCTCGTGTCGACCGACGAGGACTTCGAGAACGGACTGGCGCGCGCACTGGACTCGGTGCTCGCCGATCCCGTGGCGGCCGCCCGGATGGGCGAGGCCGGCCGGGAACGGGCGGTGCGGGAGTTCGGCTGGGACGCGGTCGCCCGGCGGACGGTCCGGCTTTACGAGGAAGTCCTCAAACAGGGGTAGTCACGGGGTAGTCACAGGGCAGTCAGGATCAGCGTTCGGCACGACCGGGCGTAGAGGGGCGGCGGCATGCGGCGTGGTGGACCTACGGTGCTGGGAATCGTACTGGCGGGCGGTGAGGGCAAGAGACTGATGCCCCTCACGGCCGACCGCGCGAAACCGGCGGTGACTTTCGGCGGCACGTACCGCCTGGTGGATTTCGTTCTCTCCAATCTCGTCAACGCGGACATCCTGCGCATCTGCGTGCTCACGCAGTACAAGTCGCACTCGCTGGACCGGCACATCACCACGACCTGGCGGATGTCGAGCCTGCTGGGCAACTACGTCACCCCGGTCCCGGCCCAGCAGCGGCTCGGCCCGCGCTGGTACCTGGGCAGCGCCGACGCGCTCCTGCAGTCCCTGAACCTGGTCCACGACGAACAGCCCGAGTACGTGGCCGTGTTCGGCGCCGACCACGTCTACCGCATGGACCCCCGCCAGATGCTGACGCAGCACATCGAGGGCGGCGCGGGCGTGACGGTGGCCGGCATCCGGGTGCCGCGCGCGGAGTCGTCGTCCTTCGGTGTGATCACGCCCGGCTCCGACGGCCAGACCGTCGAACGCTTCCTGGAGAAGCCGTCCGACCCGCCGGGCCTGAGCGACGACCCCGAATGCGTGTTCGCCTCGATGGGCAACTACATCTTCACCACCAAGGCCCTGGTGGAGGCGCTCCAGCGGGACGCGGAGGACGAGCACTCCGTCCACGACATGGGCGGCTCGATCCTGCCCCAGCTCACCGACCGGGGCGAGGCCCAGCTGTACGACTTCAGCGCCAACCACGTACCGGGCGAGACCACCCGTGACCAGGGCTACTGGCGGGACGTCGGCACCCTCGACGCCTACTACGACGCCCATATGGACCTCATCGCCGAGCGCCCCGCCTTCAACCTCTTCAACCGCAGCTGGCCCATCTACACCAGCTCCGGCCAGCTCTCCCCGGCCCGCTTCAACGCGGGCGGCATCGCCAGCGAGTCGATCATCAGCGCGGGCTGCCTGATACGCGGCCAGGTCACGCGGTCCGTTCTCTCCCCGGGGGTGGTCGTGGACCCGGGCGCGGTCGTCCAGGGCTCCGTGCTGCACGACAACGTCCACATCGGGCGAGGCGCGGTCGTCCGGGGTGCCGTGCTCGACAAGAATGTCCAGGTGCCTCCGGGGGCCACCATCGGAGTCAATCCCGAGCGCGACGCCGAGCTCTACACCGTCTCCCGGGGCGGGGTGATCGCGTTGGGCAAGGGGCAGCAGGTGTCCTAGCCCTTCAGGGTGACCGCGTTGCACACAGATGTCGCATGAGTCCCGCCTTTTATCGGAGGCGGGACTTAATCTGTTGTTAACTGTGCGTAGCTTGATCGTACTTGACCGTAATCGGCCAACAGCGATTGACTACCGACTCACCCGTCGTCGACGCGAGGCAAGCCATTGAATTCTGACCTGCTCGCCCCCCTCGACCTTGCGTTCTGGAACATCGAGTCCGCCGAACACCCCATGCACCTGGCCGCCCTCGGCGTCTTCACGGCGAACTCGCCCACCGCGGGCGCCCACGCCGCCGAGCTGCTCGCCACGCGGGCCGTCGCGGTGCCCGGGCTGCGGATGCGGATCCGGGACGTATGGTTCCCGGACGTCCGGCTGCCCCTGGCGTTCGGCGGCGCGACCCGGGAGCCCGTCGATGACTTCGAGCCCTTCGACCACGTACGGCTGCACGCGCCGACCGCCGACTTCCACACGGTGGCCGGACGGCTGATGGAGCGCCCGCTGGAGCGCGGCCGACCCCCCTGGGAAGCGCATGTGCTGCCGGGGGAGGACGGCACCTCCTTCGCCGTGCTGTTCAAGTTCCACCACGCCCTCGCCGACGGACTGCGGGCGCTGACGCTCGCCGCGGCCGTCATGGACCCCATCGACATGCCCGCGCCCCGGCCACGCCCCGCCGAGCCCCCACGCGCCCTCCTCGACGTGCGCAAACTCCCCGACCTGGTCAGAGGCACGCTCTCCGACCTGGGGCGCGCCCTCGACATCGGCGCCTCCGTCGCCCGCACCACGCTCGACGCGACCCTCGGCGCCCGATCCTCGGCCGCGCTGACCTCCGTGGCCAGCGGCACCCGCCGAACCGCCGGGGTGCTCGTGGACCTCGACGACGTGCACCGGATCCGCAAGACCGTCGGCGGCACCGTCAACGACGTCCTCATCGCCGTGGTGGCGGGCGCGCTGCGCCGGTGGCTGGACGAGCGCGGGGACGGCAGCGAAGGGGTCGCGCCCAGGGCGCTGATCCCCGTCTCCAAGCGCCGGCCGCGTACGGCGCACCCGCAGGGCAACCGGCTCTCCGGGTATCTGATGAAACTGCCGGTGGACGATCCGGACCCGCTGCGCCGGCTGCGTACGGTGCGGGCGGCGATGGACCGCAACAAGGAGGCGGGGCCCAACCGGGGCGCGGGCGCGGTCGCCCTTCTCGCCGATCATGTGCTGCCGCTCGGTCACCGTCTCGGCGGACCGCTGGTCAGCCAGGCCGCCCGCCTCTGGTTCGACATCCTCGTCACCAGCGTCCCCCTCCCGAGCCTCGGGTTGCGGCTCGGTGGCTGTCCGCTGGCGGAGATCTATCCGCTGGCTCCGCTCGCTCACGGGCAGTCTCTCGCGGTGGCCGTCTCGACGTATCGGGGGAGCGTCCATTACGGGCTGGTCGCCGACGCGGAGGCCGTGCCCGATCTGGAGCGGCTGTCAGGGGCGGTCGTCCGGGAGGTGCGGGAGCTGTTGGCGGCGTGTGAGCCCTGACACGTGACGCGGGGCGCCCGATCTTCCTCGTCCAGGGGCTGCGTGCCCCTTCGACCCCCGGTCAAAGAGTTCGGGGCTCCGCCCCGGACCCCGTTCGCGCAGTTCCCCGCGCCCCTTCAGGGGCGGCGGGGGCGGGACTCGGTTTTTTGGTGACCGGGCGCGGCGATCCGTACAATCCACCGTTCGGTGGCGGACGCGGTGGGCGGACCGCGGTGATCAGGGAAACGGCAGCGCGATGACGGTGACAGAGGACGGCCCCGCGACCACGGACGAGGTCGCGTACGGCCCCGGTATCGACCCGGAGCGGCTCGCCGTGTGCCTCAGCGTGCTGGAGGAGCTCGACAAGCTGGAGGTCGACCACCCGGACGCGATCGCGGTGCGCCGGGCGACGGCCGGCGTCTACCGCACGGTCAAGCAGCGCCGCCGCCAGGAACGCCGCGCCGCCAAGACCGCGCACGACAAGGCGGTCACGGAGTCCACGGCCACCGGCTCCGCCCAGCGCATCGACGACGAGACCGAGGGCATCCTGCCGTCGTCCGTCACCGAGGAGGGGAAGATCGCGGGGATACTCCAGCGCCCGCGCTCCTGCTACACCTGCAAGACCCGGTACGTGGAAGTCGACTACTTCTACCACCAGCTCTGTGCCGACTGCGCCCGCCTGAACCGCGGCAAGCGCGACGCCCGCGCCGACCTCACCGGCAAGCGCGCCCTGCTCACCGGCGGCCGGGCCAAGATCGGCATGTACATCGCGCTGCGGCTGCTGCGCGACGGCGCGCACACCACGATCACCACGCGGTTCCCCAAGGACGCCATCCGCCGCTTCAAGGCCATGGACGACTCGGCGGACTGGATGCACCGGCTGGAGGTCGTCGGCATCGACCTGCGCGACCCGGCGCAGGCCGTCGCCCTCGCCGACCGGGTCGCCGAGGCCGGTCCCCTCGACATCCTCATCAACAACGCGACCCAGACCGTGCGCCGTCTGCCCTCCGCCTACGCCGCCCTGGTGGACGGGGAGAGCGCCCCGCTGCCCGCCGGTGAACTCCCCGCGCACCACGTCATCGGCGCCTTCAACTCCGGCGCCGTCGACGGTCTCGCCGCGCTGCCCGTCGGCATCAGCGGCCTCGACGCGCAGCAGGTCGCCGACCTCGCCCTGGTCGCGGGCAACGCCAGCGTGGCCCGGCACCTCGACGGCACCGCCATCGACGCGGGCGGCCTCGTGCCCGACGTGGTCGACAGCAACACCTGGGTGCAGACCATCGAGCAGATCTCCCCGGTGGAACTGCTGGAGACCCAGCTGTGCAACTACACGGCGCCCTTCATCCTCATCAGCAAGCTCCGCCCGGTGATGGCCGACGCCGCCCGGAAGGCGACCAGTTCACGCGCGTACGTCGTGAACGTCTCGGCCATGGAAGGCGTCTTCGGCCGTGGCTACAAGGGCGCGGGACACCCGAACACCAACGCCGCCAAGGCCGCGATGAACATGGTCACGCGGACCAGCGCGCAGGAGATGTTCCAGACCGACGGCATCCTCATGACCTCCGTCGACACCGGCTGGATCACCGACGAGCGCCCCCACTTCGACAAGCTGCGCCTCGCCGACGAGGGGTTCCACGCCCCGCTCGACCTGGTCGACGGCGCGGCCCGCGTCTACGACCCCGTCGTTCGCGGCGAGCAGGGTGAGGATCTGTACGGCGTCTTCCTGAAGGACTACGCGCCCGGCAAGTGGTGAGTCGCCCTCGCCCGGTCCGACACCAGCTCCAGCACCGTCCGCCAGTCCTCCAGAACCCCGGCGTCCATGCCGGGGGTCCAGCCCGCCTCGTCCGCGTGCCGCAGGGCCAGCACGTCCTCGACGAGCGTGGCGTCCGCCCACCCGCCCGCGTGCAGCCGCACGAGGTCGTCCGCGCCCAGGGCCTGCAGGCGCACGAGGCGGGCGACCCGCTCACCGAGCAGCGGTCGCACCGCGTCGGCGGCCAGATCGGCGTGACCGGTGTCGTCACCCGGACGGAGCAGCCGCCCGATGGCGTGCACCAGGCCCGCCACCTGCAGCTCCTTGTCGGCGGGCCGGCTCCGGCGCAACAGCGCGGCGGTCCGCAGCGCGTGCTCGTACGGATCGACCGCGGCGCCCCGGCGGTGCTCCGGTGCCGTGCCGCCGCCCCGGCAGGCGTGCAGCAGATCCATCAGCTCCTCGACGCTGCGCAGTTCCATCCGCCGGTCCTCCCGAGTCCGCCCGCGAGAAATGCCGTTGCGGTACATGAGCAGATCATGGTCGGCTTGCGATTCGGCCAACAAAACCTGAACTACGTACCGGGAGCGGCGATCCGATGGGTCGTCGGGTCGGTGCGCGGTTCGAGTACTGAGCCGAACGGGTGATGAGAAACCGAACAAATGGGTCAAATTCCCCTAGGGTGGGGCCTGCTGGGCGCTGAACGACTCAGGACAGTTACCTCTTGTTTTCAGCCCCATCGAGCGGCCGCCCGCTCATTTGGTTACTCTGTACCGGACGGACAGCCTTATATGGGTCCCACCCACACCCACGGTCCGTCCCGGGACAAGCCGGTCACCACGGCCTGCTCTCACACCACGTAAGCCGGCGCCACCGCGTCCGAACTGACATCGACTCAGACCCGAGCGGACGTCAGGCGCACAGCGGCAGGCTGGGCCGACGTCCCGAGGGTGACCCGACACATAAGGAGTGCGCGGTGACACCAGAGAAAACGAATCGCGAGCAACGCCCCGAGGAACACACCGAGGGCGGCGGCCGGTCGAAGAAGGAACTGGGCAGCCTGGACGTGTGGGCCAGGTCCGCCCCGATCCGACTGGCGGGCTACGAGGACGACCTCGCCGAGCCCCACATCCTGCCCAGCGTGGACTGAGCGGGAGCACCGCGATCGCCGTCTGCATGGGCGTGCCAGACTCGCGCCCATGCAGATCAGAGAAGCCACCGCCGACGACTGGCCCGGCATCTGGCCGTTCTGGCACCGCGTCGTGGCCGCCGGCGAGACCTACACCTGGGACCCGGACACCTCCGAGGAAGCCGCCCGCGCCCTGTGGATGGCCCCCGCCAAGCGCGTGTACGTCGTCGAGGACGAGAACGGAACCGTGGTCGGCTCCGCCTACCTCGCGCCCAACTACGGTGGTCCCGCCGCCCGCGTCGCCAACGCGGGCTTCATGGTCGACCCCGACCGCGGCGGCCGTGGGATCGGCCGCGCCCTAGCCGCACACGTCCTCGCCGAAGCCGGCGCCCAGGGCTACCGGGGCATGGTGTTCAACGCCGTCGTCGAGACCAACCCCGCCGTACGGCTGTGGACCTCCCTCGGTTTCACGGTCCTCGCCACCGTCCCGGACGCCTTCGAGCACCCGAAGGACGGCCTGGTGGGGCTGCACATCATGTACAAGGCGCTGTGACGTGACCGGTCCCGTGTGCCGGTAGGCGCCGGGAGGCGGCCGGTCCTGCCCACCGAGGGTTCGGACGGGCCAGGCCCAACTCGACGAGCTGGAAGCCCCGTCGGGGCAGGGCCACAGGGGTCGCTGCCCCGACGGAACTCGGTCGGCCGGGCGACGCGTCACCGGTGCCCGGCAGAGGCTGTCGCCGTGTGCGGCGCTCCCCGGCTCAGCCGAAGTTCACGTCGCTGCACCACATGTAGGCCTGGTCGAGGTGCGAGGCCTGCCAGATCACGAACAGGATGTGGTGTCCGGTGTAACCGGAGGTCTGGACGGGGAACGTGATGTTCTGCGCCGGGGCGAAGCGGCCGGTCTGCGTGATGAAGTCGAGGTTGCCCCAGCCCAGGGTCTGGGTCTTGGGGTTGAAGCCCTGCTTGCTCACGTAGACCCTGAGGTAGTCGGCACCGTGGGACGCCTGGTCGTACAGGTGGACCGAGAAGTTGTTGCCGACGGTGGTGGTCTTCCACTGCCCGGGCCTGTCCAGGCTGGCGTTCCTCGAGAGGTTGTTGCTGCAGAGTGTCCCGTCGGGGGTCCGGGCCTGGAACTGGCCGCCGAGGCCGTCGCGGAGCGCGCTCATCCAGTTCCACATGGTGTCGGGGTTGGCCTGGAAGGCCTGCCAGCACATGGGGTCTTCGGTCTGCATGGCCGGGTTGGTGTGGTTGTTGCCCCATGTCTTCCAGCACTGGTACGCGCGGGAAGCGGGGCCGACGATGGTGCCGTGAGCCTGAGCGGGAGCCGACCAGGTCAGTGCGCCGACAACCACGGCGAAGAGCATGACGAGCGCCTGGAGGGGCCGGCGGAGGGATGATCGCGAACGTCCGGTCGTCGGACTTTGTGTGCGCATGTGGGGGGAGCTCCTTCCGGTTGCGAGGCTGTCATGGGAGCGCTCCCAACGGTAGATATCCTGAGTCGGATGTCAATGAGACGGACGGAGTTGATTACAGGGGCGGACGACGATCAGGGGGTCCGTGGGTCCGACCGGGCAAGTCGCCCGGTCAGGGGTTGCGCGCGGGCGACCTGGCCAGCCGCGTCGGTGGCAGGAACTCCCGCACGTACGTCCGCTCCCAGCACGCCCCGGTCTCCCGCAGCTCGCGCCAGGTCGTGTAGCGGTAGCGGAAGAGGCGGGCGCGGACGAAGCGGGGCGGGGCATCGGCGGGGAAGGGCGAGCGGCGCAGCAGGCGGAGGGTGTCGCGGTCGTTCTCCAGGAGGCGTTCGACCAGGGCGCCGAACCAGGAGCCGGCGTACGCGGGGGAGAGCGCGGCGAACCACATCAGCCAGTCGAGCCGCAGATGGTACGGGGCGAACTGGCGGGGCCAGCGCCTCGGGTCACCCGGCTTGCCCTTGAACTCGTACTCCCGCCATGCGGAGTCCTCGCGCGGTACGTCGTCCGCCGTGCCCTCGACCACCACCTCGTACCGCACCCGGCTGACGCTGCCGAACGCCCCGTAGGTGTTGACCAGGTGCAGCGGGTCGAAGGAGCGGTTCATGACCTGGCGGCGGGAGATCATGTTGCGGACCGGGTGGTAGCTGAGCCAGAGGACCAGCGCCGCCACGGCGAGCACGACGATCGTGTACCACAGCGGCGGACCGGGGGTCCGCGGTGCGGTCGTGCCGAAGTCGACGGCGGACAGGGCCAGCACGATGGTGATCCAGTTCAGCCAGGCGAAGTTGCCGGAGAGCACCAGCCACAGCTGCGTCGCGATCATCAGCGAGGCGGCGGCCGTCGCGACCGGCTGCGGGGCGAAGAGCAGGAACGGGACCACGAGCTGTGTGACGTGGTTGGCGGCCACCTCGACGCGGTGGAACGGCTTCGGGAGGTGGTGGAAGAACCAGCTGAGCGGGCCGGGCATCGGCTGGGTCTCGTGGTGGTGGTCCAGGCAGGTGAGCCTGCGCCAGCACTCGTCGCCGCGCATCTTGATCAGCCCGGCGCCGAACTCGACCCGGAAGAGCACCCAGCGCAGCAGGAACAGCACGACGACCGGCGGCCCCACCTCGTCGTTGCCGAGGAAGACGGCCAGGAAGCCGACCTCCAGGAGCAGCGACTCCCAGCCGAAGGAGTACCAGGTCTGGCCCACGTTCACGATCGACAGGTACATCGCCCACGGCACGAGCCACAGCAGCATGCCGGCCCACAGGGGCAGCAGGGAGTCCACCCCGGCGACCAGCGCCACAGACACGGCGCAGCCCGTCCAGGCCCATGCCGCGAAGAAGCGGTCCGAGTAGTGGCGGTGGAACACGCTCGGCGCACGCCGGAACGGCACCCGTTCGACGAAACGGGGCACCGGCAGCATGCCCCGCTCGCCGATCAGTGCGCGGAACTGCAGGGCCGCCCCCAGGAAGGCGACCACGTAGATCACGGCCAGGGACCGCTGGAAGAGCAGTCGGCTCAGCCAGAGGTCGGGTGCGGTGAACCAGTCCACGGCACCGACGATAGTGAGGGGATCGATGTCCGGTCCGATGTCGGCCCCTCCACTCGAATAATCGGGCAAATGCTGTCAAAGTGTCCCCATGGTTGATCGGGGAGCGAGTGACTCGGACGTCCCGGACGACTGGCTCTCCCACCCGGACCCCGTCCTGGCACTCAACCTCATGGGCACCTTCGACTGGGACCTCGACGCCGGTGCGCTCCACATGGACGCCAAGGCCCACGAGATCTTCGACCTGCGCCCGGAGGAGTACGACGGCAACCCCGAGACCCTGTCCATGCGGGTGCCCCCGATGGAGGGCTACAGACTCGACGCCATGGTCTCGCAGGCCCTGAAGGACGGCAGCGAGAACTACGGCGCCTACTTCCGCCTGCGGCTGCGCGACGGCAGCCTGCGCTGGACGCACACCCAGGGCTACATCCGCCGCGACGCCACGGGCCGCCCGTACCGGGTCATCGGCATCGTCCGTGACGCCACCCGCGAACTGAACGAGATCGGCTCCCACACCGAGCGGGCCTCCCTCGACGAGGTACGTCGCAGACAGACCAACGTCGTCCAGGTCATCACGGCCGCCCTGGCCCACGCCCGGACCGTGCAGGACGTGATCGACGTCCTGGAGGACACCGACGGCCTCACCCACCTCGGCGCGACCAGCCTCGTCATGGGCCTGGTGGAGGCCGGACGCGTCCGGATGGTCGCCGCCGGCCCCGAGGACAGCTATGTGCCCGGCACCAGGATCACCCGCCTCGACGTGAAGTACCCGATGAACGAGGTCGTACGGCACCTCTCCCCGCACTTCATCGAGTCACCGGAGGAGTTCGCCGAGTCCTATCCGCTGCTGTGGCCGCACATCACCGACCTCAAGATCACCTCGGCCGCGTATCTGCCGCTGATCGTGCAGGCCCGCCCCATCGGGGCGATGGGGCTCCTCTACAACGACCGGAGGGGCTTCAGCTCCGAGGAGCGCGACGTCCTCATCGCGCTCGGCAGCAGCATCGCCCAGAGCCTGCAGCGGGCCATGTTCTACGAGCAGGAGAAGGACCTCGCCGAGGGGCTCCAGCAGGCCATGCTGCCCCGGTCCATCCCCAGCGTCCCGGGCGCCGACATCGCCGTCCGCTACCGCGCCGCGTCCTTCGGAGGCTCGCTCGGCCGGGACATCGGCGGCGACTGGTACGACCTGATCCCGCTGCCCGGCGGGCGTGTGGGCGCGGTCATCGGCGACGTCCAGGGTCACGACACGCACGCGGCGGCCGTCATGGGTCAGCTCCGCATCGTCCTGAAGGCCTACGCCACCGAGGGCCACACCCCGGCCACCGTGATGGCACGGGCCTCCGCCTTCCTGCACGAACTCGACACCGACCGCTTCGCGACCTGCCTGTACGCGGAGGCCGACCTGTCCACCGGAGTGGTCCAGGTCGTCCGGGCCGGGCACATCGACCCGCTGGTGCGGCACACCGACGGCACCTGCCACCGGATCAACGTGGAAGGAGGCCTGCCGCTCGGGCTGTCCGCCGAGTTCGGGGGCCTGGAGTATCCCGTCACCACCGTCGAGATGTTCCCCGGCCAGACGCTGCTGCTCTGCACCGACGGCCTCATCGAACAGCCCGGCGCCGACCTCGACGACGGCATGCGGACGCTGAAGGCGCTGATCGCCACCGGCCCCGACGACGTCGACGATCTCGCCGACCGGCTCATCGACGTGGCCGAGGAGAGGGGCGGCGACGACGATGTGGCCCTCCTGCTGCTGCGACGCCGCAGCCGCAGTGCCGAGCAGCCCGGCGGGCGGCTCCAGCAACACGTCGCGCCCGGCGATCCGGAGGCGCTCACCGAGGCCCGGCACATGATCGGCGCGGCGGTCCGCACCTGGGGCGCGCGGGATCGGGCCGACGAGATCGAACTCGTGGCCGACGAGCTGATCACCAATGCGCTCATGCACACGGAGGGCGCCGCCATCGTGACGTTGCGGGCGCTCGCCGGACCCGACCGGCGCTTGCGGGTGGAGGTCGAGGACTCCTCCAGTGCGCTGCCCCGCCGGCGGGAGGCGGGAGAGGCGGGGGTGTCGGGGAGGGGGTTGCTGTTGGTGGACCGGCTGACGGATGTGTGGGGAGTGGAGGCGCGGGGCGGGGGGAAGTGCGTGTGGTGCGAGTTCGTGCTGCCGGGTGGCTCGTAGTTCGGTGCGGGTGCGGGTGCGGGTGCGGGTGCGTGGGGCTTCTCGCGCAGTTCCCCGCGCCCCTGAGAAGCAGGGGCTGCGCCCCGTGCTTCTCGGGCCTGCGGCCGCGTCCCGGGTGAGAGGCCCCCGCCCGCACGCACCCGGCCCGGCGACGCGGCCCGTGGCACTCTTGATGTATGCCCGAGTTGCCCGAAGTGGAGGCTCTCCGGGACTTCCTGGTCGACAGACTCGTCGGCCATGAGGTCGTCCGTGTGCTGCCCGTGGCCATCAGCGTGCTGAAGACGTACGACCCGCCCCTGAGCGACTTCGAGGGCCGGGAGGTCACCGACGTACGGCGGCACGGGAAGTTCCTCGACCTCGCGGCGGACGGGGGCGAACTGCATCTGGTGACGCATCTGGCGCGCGCCGGATGGCTCCAGTGGAAGGACCGGTTGCCGGACGGTCCGCCGAAACCCGGCGGCAAGAGCCCGCTCGCGTTGCGGGTCGCCCTGGAGACCGGCGAGGGCTTCGACCTCACCGAGGCCGGCACGCAGAAGCGGCTCGCGGTCCACCTCGTACGGGACCCGGCGGAGGTGCCCGGCATCGCCCGCCTCGGCCCGGACCCCCTCGCCGACGACTTCGACGTGACCCGCTTCGCCGGGCTCCTCGCCGGGGAGCGGCGGCAGATCAAGGGCGCGCTGCGGGACCAGAGCCTGATCGCGGGGATCGGGAACGCGTACAGCGACGAGATCCTGCACGCCGCGAAGATGTCGCCCTTCAAGCTGGCCTCGTCGCTGAGACCGGAGGAGATCCGCCACCTCCACGAGGCGCTGCGCGCCACGCTCACCGAGGCCGTGGAGCGCTCCCGGGGGCTGGCGGCCGGGAGGCTGAAGGCGGAGAAGAAGAGCGGGCTGCGGGTCCACGGCCGTACCGGCGAGCCCTGCCCGGTGTGCGGCGACACCGTCCGGGAGGTCTCCTTCAGCGACTCCTCGCTGCAGTACTGCCCGACCTGTCAGACGGGCGGCAAACCCCTCGCCGACCGACGTCTGTCACGGTTGCTCAAGTGACCCGGACCGAGAGCTCGAACAGCCCGGAACCGACGGCCGGCCATGATCCGCAACCATTGAAGGTACGGACCAATCCTGGACGGAATCAGGGGCGGGAATCGGGGGCGGACCGGAGCCGTTCCGGGCCGGCGCGGAGCCGGTCCGGTGGACCGGGTCAGCGCCAGGCCGGGGCCTTGATGGTCACCAGGAGTTCGCCGTCCTGGCTGCGTACCTCGAAGTGGTCGATGTCCTCGCGCTGCATCGCCGTGCCCCCCATCATCTCGGATGCCTTGTCGGCGCCCTCGGGGGACTTCCAGTTGGCGGCCGTCTCCTCGGAGCCGTCCTTGCCGACCACGACGAGCCGGCAGGCGTGGGCGCCGTCGGCTTCCTTGACCTTCAGCTCGATGTCGCTGCCCCAGAGCCGCTCCTCGGCCTTGACCTCGGCCCACACGCCCGTCTTGGCGTCGGTGGCGGCGACGGTGTCCGGAGCCTCGCCCGGACCTGCGAGAACGGCCACGGCGGGACCGCCGACGGCGATGACCACGGACGCCGCGAGGGCGAACAGCCAGCGCCTGCGCTTCGCCCGGTGGCGGGCGGCAACCTCGTCGAGCAGCCGTCCCAGCATCCGGGGGCCGGGCGCCGCGAACGGGTGCACGGCGCGCGGTGTCGCGTTGCGGTAGAGCATCAGCTGCCGGGCAGCCGGACGGAACTCGGTGACCTGTACCGCGCACTGCGGGCAGCCGCGGACATGGTCCTCGAAGTGGAACGAATCCACCTCGTCCAGCACGCCCAGCGCGTACGCGCCGACGTCGTGATGACGATCCTGGGACCACATGGCAATTCCTCGGGCCGGTGTGCGGTGGGGGTTGCTTCCTGCCCCCACCGGTACGGACCAGACCGGCGAATCACTCAAGCCTCACGACAATGCCAACCAAAAGATTCGGAGCCCTCCGCCGCGCGGATTGGTCCGGAACCGAGAAAGTTGTTTCACCGAGGCCGGGACGGGTGGACGGCCGAACCCGCACACGGGGCGTCCGGGCTAGAAGAGGTGGATCGCCAGGTGCCCCAGCGGCAGACCGAGCCGCCATGCGGGTGTCCAGACCTTTGGGCCGTCGTCCTCTCCCAGCACCGCGCCGCCGCCCGGCACCGCGTCCAGGTCCGGTGCGAGCAGCTCCGTCTCCTCCAGCCAGCGCCACGTGGAGGCCGCCAGCTCCAGATCCGGGGACGGGCCGCCCGACTCCATCGCCTCGGCGGTGAAGTCGGCCAGGCGCTCGCACACCCAGTCCTGCCACGGCTGGTCGTACGCCGTCAGCGAGAGCCAGGTCTCCAGCTGGGTGACGACCCGGATGCCGGAGAGCTCACCGCCCGCGTCCGAGAGGAAGATGGTCAGTGCCAGGGCGTCCCGCCCCGCGCGGAACTCGAAGGACGTCGGCGGCATCAGGTCGCCCGTCCGCAGCAGCTCCTCCGCGATGTACTCGGCATAGAACCACGCCATCGGGACGGCCAGTTCTCCGCCGCCGGCGCCGTCCGTGCTCTCTTGACCTCTGTGCAGCATCCCTTCCTGCCTTCCTCCGGTGCGTGCGCGTCGCCCGACCCCGGGCCTGGAGACCAGGCCCCGGCCCCCATCCGGAACACGGATAGAAGACAGCTGATTGCTCAACGGGGGTCCTCAGCAAGGCGCTTTACGGAGGTTTGACTCGGCCATGGGTTTCACCGCAGGTCGGCCGCGTATCCCGGAAGCACCCGGCGTAGGGCGCGCAGTGCGTAGTACGCGCGGGACTTCACCGTACCGGGCGGGATCCCGAGGGCTTCGGCGGCTTCCGCCACACTCGCCCCCTGGAAGTACACCTGCACCAGTACTTCACGGTGCTCGGGAGTGAGTGTCTTCACAGCTTCCCGCACATCGAGGGTCGCCACCGACCGTTCGGCGTGATCGGTCATCACGCGGGCGTTCTCCAGCACCGCGTCCCCCACCTCCGCGGGACGCGCCTGCCGGGCCCGACGCGCGTCGATGGCGAGTCTCCGCCCGACGGTGAGCAGCCAGGGGCGTACGGAGTCGAAGTCGTCGGCGCGCAGCGCCTCGGGATGCTGCCAGGCGCGCACGAAGGTCTCCTGCACCAGGTCCTCGGCGCGATGGCGGTCCCCGTCGGAGAGCCGCAGCAGCAGGGCGAAGAGGGGTCGGCCGTGTTCGCGCTGGAGCTCGGCCAGCTCGTGTTCGGCGGTCGTCCCGTTGGTGATCGTGGTTCCGGCCGTCATGGCCGTATGGGAACGCGGGGCGCCTCGCGGGGACAGAGGCCGGTCAAGGATGTGCGGCGGGCGGTCGAACCTGTCGACGAACGGTGCGACGAACGGTCGGCGGAAGCTAGGGCACCACGGTCACCGGCCAGCGGCCCGCCTTCACCAGGCGCACGGCGACCGAGCCGACGATGCGGTGGCCGGCCTGCTGGGAGGCGCCCACCACGACCGCGTCCGCCTTGAGGCGCTCCGCCGCCGCCACCAGGCCGCTGTACGGGTCGCCACGGAAGGTGTGGAACTCCCAGCGCACCTCGAAGATCCCCTTCACCTGCTCGGCGGCCTCCCGGATCTCCGCCACCAACTGCTCGGCGATCTCCTCGGTCGTGCCCGCCACCGGCACCCCGAGCGCCGCACTGGTCGCCAGCGGCGGCTGCACGTACACGATGGCGAGCAGCGCGTGCTGGCGGCGGGCGAGACCGGCGGCGTAGGCCACGGCGCGCAGGGAGGTGTCGGAGCCGTCCAGACCGACGAGGACGACCTTGGGTCCGTCGGTCCCGCGTTCGAACCGCTGTGCTTGCTGATCGGTCACGGTCGCGAGGCTATCCGAGCAGCCGGCCCCCGGCGTGCGCCGGGCGGTCATCAAAGGCGCGGAAATTTACTCTCATCGTGTGATTTCATGCCGCCGCACCGGTGTCGTGGTGGTGCGCCGTCCCCGCCTTGGTCGACTGATGAGTCATGACGAAGGATCAGATGCCCACGGGGCGCCGCCTGTTCACCCGTCGCCACCTGTTGACCGGCGCGGCCGCCCTGCTGGGCGCCGCCGGTACGGCGGGCACCGCCGCCCTGCTCGTCGGCGACGGGGGCTCCGCCCCGGCACCGGCCGGAGCCGGCTCCCCGGCCGCCGGTCCGGTCGGCCGTCCCGCGCTCGGGCCCACCGCGTACCGGCTGGAGCCCATCGCCGGGTACGGCCCGCGCACCCGCCGCCGGACCCTCGTCCCGGCCGGCGTCCGGCGCGAGCCGTTCCTGCGGGTGGACGGACGCGGCCGGAGCATGGTGCTGACCTTCGACGACGGCCCCGACCCCCGCTTCACCCCGGACATCCTGCGCATCCTGCGTGACCACGACGTCCGGGCGATGTTCTTCGTGTGCGGCGAGATGGTGGTCCGGCGGCAGGACCTGCTGCGCGAGATGGCCGACGACGGCCATGTGGTCGGCAACCACACCTGGTCCCATCCGCTGCTCACCACCCTCTCCCGCTCCAGGGTCCACACCGAGATGGCCCGCACCAGCGAGATCATCGAGAAGGCGTACGGGGAACCGCCGCTGTGGTTCCGTGCCCCCTACGGTGCCTGGAACCGGGCCGCGTTCCGGTTCGGTGCCGAACTCGGCATGGAGCCGCTCGGCTGGACCGTGGACACCCTGGACTGGCGGATGCCGGGCGCGCACACCATCGCCGAGCGCGTGGAGGACGGCGCGGGTCCCGGTGTCGTCGTGCTCTCCCACGACGCGGGAGGCGACCGCTCGCAGAGCGTGGCGGCCCTGCGCGAGTATCTGCCCGAGCTGCTGGAGTCCGGGTATCGCATCACCGTGCCGCAGCGGCAGTACGTGGAGGACCGATGACGTCCGTGGGCTTTCGCCCGCCGGCCGGGAGCGCTCAGCGCACCTCGACCAGGCGGGCGAACACGACGACGTTCCCGTCGTAGCCGTTCTGCTTGGAGAAGCCGCCCCCGCAGGTGATGACCCGCAGTTCGGGAATCCCGTTGTTCCCGTAGACACGGTCGCCGGGGAAGTTGTCCTTCGCGAAGACCTCGACGCCGTAGGTCTCGAACACGGCGGTCCTCCTGTCCGCCCGCCGGATCTCGATCTTGGCGCCCTTCTTCAACGCGCCGAGCCCGTAGAACACGGCCGGGCCCTGATCGTTGTCGACATGGCCGACGACGACGGCCGTGCCCTTCTCCCCGGGCGAGACCGCGCCGGTGAACCAGCCCGCGAGGTTCGGGTCGCGGGCCGGGGGCGCGTCCACCCAGCCCTGGGCGTCCAGTCCCACCGCCACGGCCGGCGCGTCGACCCGGATCGACGGGATCCGTACCCGGTCGACCATGGCGTACGGCAGCGGGTCCGGGGCATGCGCGAAGGTGCCGTGCGGGGTGCTGCGGCTGTCGGCGGCCGCCGCCGACGCGGGTTGCGGCGGGCCCTCGTCGAACTCCCCCGAGCCGTTGCGGATGAGAGCGAGACCGGTGAGCAGAACCAGCGCTATCACGCCCCACGGAGCGCGCTTCTTCCGCGGCTCCTCCCATTCGGCCTCGGCCGCTCCGGACGAAGACATTCGCCATCCCCTCTCGACACGGCCGTCACCGTGTGCGTCGCGCGTACGAAAAAGCTAAGCGCGCCGCACCGCGACGGCGACGGGACAGGTGCGAACGGGTGGCGGCGCGGCGGAGTTCTGCGCCATCCGAGTTCGCCTCCCCGAGGAAATTTCTGACAGTCCGTGACCTGCGGTGATATCCGATCATGCGGAGATATCCCCGGCGTGTCCCCTCACCGGCACTCACCAGGACGGACCAGCCCCGAAATGCGGGCCCGCGCACGGCATCTGAGGGTCTTTCTGGGAGGCGCTTTCTCGCCGATCGACCGGGGACGGGACCCGGGGCGTCTTCCGCGGAGGATCACATGCGTACTACTCGCGTCCTGGCGGCCACGGCCGCCGCGGCCGCCCTGGTCGGTGTCGCCGCGCCGACGGCAGCCGCCTGGGACCAACCGAGCTCGGTCACGGCCGCTCCCAACGTCATCGCCCGTGGTGGGCAGATCGTCCTCACGGTCAAGGGCGGTGACGCGTGCGCGACCGCCGGCAGCACGATCAGCTCGAACGCCTTCCCGACCACCAACCTCGCCTCCATGGGAGGTACGACCGCCACGGCCAGGGTGCGGGTCAACTCCGACGCCAGTCCCGGCTCGTACAGCGTCACCACCCACTGCGAGGGCGAGCGCAAGACGTTCACCGGCGTCTTCACCGTCATCGGCGGTGTCCGTGGTGGGCTCGGCGGCAGCACCTCCACCGGGGCCACCACCACCGACATCGCGATCGGCGGCGGACTGGTGACGGCGGCGGTCGTCGGCGGTGGCGTCTTCTGGATGCGGCGCCGCTCCGAGAACAAGATCTGAGCCCGGGAGCGAGGAGCCGGCTCGGCCCGCGAACGACAACCGACCCGCGAGGAACGACAACCGACCCGCGAGGAACGACAACCGACCCGCGAGGAACGACAACCGACCCGCGAGGAACGACAACCGACCCGCGAGGAACGACAACTGAAAGCCGCACAGCCCTACGCCCCGGAACCCGTAACGGTCCGGGGTGAAGGGCTGTCGGGGGTGTCGCGCGGGCGGCGGTCAGGAGTGGCTGCCGTCCTCGGGGCGACGGCGCGACCAGTGCCAGGCCACGCCCAGCGATCCCGCGACGAGCGCGGCGCCGAGGCCGATCTCCGACAGGTCGAAGCCCGCGACGGTGCCGCCGGCCCCGGCGTGGGAGCCACGGGTGGGGTGGTGGCCGGGGTGCCGGGTCGGGTGGACGCCGATGATGGTGAGATCCGTCCGGCCGCTCTCGTCGCCGCACTGGAACGTGACCTCGTACACCGTGCCGGGCCTGGCGTCCGCGTCGACCGTCGCCGTCGCCGAGGACCGGCCCCTGGGGATGCTGACGGCGTCGAAGACACCGGAGGAGACGGTCGTACGGCGGTGGCAGCCGTCCACGCGCAGGATCACCTGCCCGCCGGGGGCGACGGCCGAGGGTGTCACCCCGAAGCCGAACGACGTGATGTCACTGCCCCGTGCCGCGTGCGCGGCGGGGGCGGAGAGGGAGAGGGCGGTCACGCCCAGCAGAGCGGCCGAAGCGACGCGTATCGCGCGCATGGTGGAGCCTCCGGGTCCCCGAGGAGCCTGCTGCGGACCGTTTCCGCCTGCGCCTGAAATGCACCTCGATGACCGAAACGCTAGGAAGGCGCGCCCGGCGGCGCGATCGCAGTCGCGCGAATGGGGCAAGCGTGTGCTCCGCACAGGGGACCGGCATACGTACGGCCGGAGGGACCGTCACCCGCCCGCGTTCGGGAACAGGGCCAGGAACGGATCCGCCGTGGCCGAAAGTCCCCGGCTGTAGGGCGCGTCGAAGTCCCAGACCAGGAACAGCAGGAACGCGATGAGGGCGGAGAACAGCCCGGCGAGGATCAGTTCGCGCGCCGTGCGCCGGATCTGCAGGGCGAACACCATGCCGACCGTCACGACGGCGCCGATGATCAGGCCGAACCACACCACGCCGGGCATCGTCTCGCCGGTGGAGTCCGCGCGGCTGCCGCGCGCGGCGTCGGCCACGGCGACCTGGTCCAGCAGCGGCTGATAGGCCTGCGCCTCGAAGTCGCTGCGCGGCTCGTAGTCGGTGACCTCGTGGCGGACGGTGTCGAACAACTCGGTCCCGCGCTCGGTCACCTCGCCCTTCTCGGCCATCACCTTCCACTCGGTGGTCACCACGTGGCCGACATAGGCGTCGATGTCCGCGCGGATCCGGTCGCGCACGTCCTCCGGGTACACCCGCACCCGCTCACTGATCTCGTGCAGGGCCTGTGCCTCCGTCTGGACCTGGTCCTGGGCGGCGCTGCGGGCCTCCCAGACACCGGCGATGGCCAGACCCAGCACGATGGCGTACACCACGCCGATCATCATGGTGATGTACTCGATGACGTCCGGGGTCTCGGACGGGTCCTCGTCCGCGGGTGCGGCGTGATGCCGTACTACGGCCACGATGAGGACGACCAGACAGGCCGCCCCCATCGCGAGGGTGAGAACAAGCCATTCCGACAAGAGGTTCCTCCAGGAATCAGCGCGGACGCAGGGCCGCGGCGGCGAACACCGCGGGCACGGTGACGAGCAGGGCGAGTGAGACGAGCGACGGTCCGGAGCGCTTGGCCCGCGCGTGGGACGGGGCCCGGTACGGCGGGAAGCTCACCGGGGTAGGCGACACC
>NZ_JAVRFJ010000072.1:0-28749 GCF_031845845.1 Streptomyces gottesmaniae | reverse complement strand
GGTCAGAAGGGCAGGCCGGGGATGCCCGCGCCACCGCCGCCGAGGCCCTGGGCGAGGGGGCCCAGTTTCTGCTGCTGGAGGGTCTGGGCGTTCTCGTTGGCCGCCTGGACGGCCGCGACGATCAGGTCGGCGAGGGTCTCGGTGTCCTCCGGGTCCACCGCCTTGGGGTCGATCTTCAGGGCACGCAGTTCGCCGGAGCCGTTGACGGTGGCCTTCACCAGGCCGCCGCCCGACTGGCCGTCGACCTCCGTGCGCGCGAGCTCCTCCTGTGCCCTCGCCAGGTCCTGCTGCATCTTCTGGGCCTGCTGGAGCAGCTGCTGCATGTTGGGCTGGCCACCACCGGGGATCACGTTCAGCTCCCTCGCACGAGTACTTGCGGAGGTCCGCGGGGACGGCTCTCTGGACGCCCCATGGACCAACTTGCGGTCGCAACGAGCCTACGTGGTCGGCACGGCCTCTGCCGCGCCACTCTTTCGAGTGAGTCGGCGGGGATTCGTATATCCGATCAAGGGCATCTTCCAGGGGATAAGCGGCGAAAGCACCATCTTCGCCACCCATTGGGCGGTAGGAAGGGTCCGGCCGCGTCAGGGTGGTGCGTGAGCGCCGTACGTACGTAGGGAGTGCCGGGTGAGCCAGCCGGAGATGCAGCCCGAGGGGGGACCCCAGGACGGGCGGGGTGAGGGGTCCGGGCTGTGGGCGGAGCCGTGGACGGCGGCGACCGGACCGTGGATCGGGGATCTGGCCGGGCGGCCGTTCCCGCAGGGGGACTGGGGGGCGCCGGCGGAGCGACTGGAGGAGCTGTACCACTGGGTGGAGCGGGCGGCGCTGGAGACCGCCGCGTGGTATCTCGCGGACCGGGTGTGGAAACGGCTGGCGGCCCGGGTGCTGCGGATCGGGGCGGCGACCGGGGCGCTCGTCGGGGCCGCGCTGCCGTTGCTCGACCTCACCGGGGCGGTGGGCGGGGTGGCCCCCTGGGGGTATCTCGCGCTGCTGTCGTGTGTGGGGTGCGTGGCGGTGGATCGGTTCTTCGGTGTCACCTCCGGGTGGATGCGGGACGTCGCCACGGCCCAGGCGGTGCAGCGGCGGCTGCAGATGCTGCGGTTCGACTGGGCGTCCGAGAGCGCGCGCGAGGTGCTGGGACCGGCCGAGGGGACGGCCGGGGAGGCCGCCGAGCGGTGCCTGGGGGTGCTGCGGCGGTTCTCCGAGGACATCACGGAGCTGGTGCGGGCCGAGACGGCGGACTGGATGCTGGAGTTCCGCACGGGGGCGGCGCCCTTGGGGGTGCGGGCGGGGGGATCCGTCTCACGACCGGAGGGCGCGATGAACGGGCGGGTGCCGTTGCCGCCGGGGGCTCGGCCGAACATGCCTCGCCAGCGGCCGCCGGAGGCGCGGTAGACGGGGGCGCGGGTGCCGGAGGCGCGGCACGCGGAGGCGCGGGGGCCGGAGGCGCGGCACGCGGAGGCGCGGGGGCCGGAGGCGCGGCACGCGGAGGCGCGGGGGCCGGAGGCGCGGCACCCGGTGGCCACACCGCACCCCGGTCGCCCCGCCCCCGGTCACCCCCTACCCCGGCCGCCCCGCTCAACCGGTCGCGTCGTCCCTCGCTCGCTCGTCGCACAGTCTCGACCCCGTCGCCGTCTCGCACGGCACGTGTCCGTGGTTGCGGATGACGCTCTGGGCGGTGCCGCGGCGGATGTGGGCGAGGAAGCTGTCGGCGAGGGAGTTGGCGGGGGGTCGGCGGTAGGTGTAGGCGTACTCGGCGCCGTAGTACGGGTAGGTGGCGTCGCCCTTCTCCAGGGTCTCGACGGAGGCGGTGCGGCCGTCGAGGGCGAGGCGGCGCAGGCCGGGGCGGCGGGTCGTGAGGGTGAGTTCGCTGTAGCCGATGGCGCCGGGGAGCGCGGCGACCTTGGCGAGGACCTGCTCGGTGGAGTCGAGTTCGCAGCGGGTGACGCGGGCGGTCGCGAGGTCGTCCCGGCGGCAGTCGAGCGAGGTGCTGGCGACCTGCTCCCAGCCGCCCAGCACGGTCCGCTGGAAGACCTGCCGGGTCCCGGAGTCGGCGTCCCGGCTGACGAGGACGACGGGGATGTCGGGGAGGGAGGGGTCCAGCTGTCTCCAGCGCGTGATCTCGCCCCGGTAGACACGGCGCACGTCGTCGACGGTGAGGGTTCCGCCGCGCGGACGGATGCCGTCGTTGACGACGAGCGTGAAGACGGACAGCGCGACCCGGTGGCCGACCAGTTCGGGCGCCGCGCTCGTGCTCGGTCCGTCGGAGAACGCGATGACCGCCGGGGAGCCCTTCTTCGATCCGGCGCCCAGCGCGGCGAGTTCGTTCACACCCGCCGAACTCCCCCGCGCGTCCACCCGGATCTCGGCGCCCGCGCAGTCCTTCTCGTACTCCTGCGCGAGCCCGCGCAGCACCGGCGCGAACGCGGTCGACCCGGTGAGCGTCAGCTCTCCCGACGCGCACTCGACGGGCGGCGGGGTGTCGTCCCGTACGACGACGAGCGCGGCCAGCGCGATCACGCACAGCGTCAGCATCACGGTGATCAGCCGGGCCGCACGGCTGAACAGCGGCGGCTTCTCGTCGGGCGTCGCGCTGCGGTTGGGGTGCACCTCGCCGTCGCGGATGCCGCCGATGAGCCGGATCGGGCTGTCGACGTCACCTCCGGCGAGGAGCACGAGCAGCTTGAAGTGGTCACCGCGGTTGAGGGGGACGCGGGGGATGCGGAGCACGCCGTCGCGGTAGCCGAAGCCGGCGGCCGGGGTGAAGTGGTCCATCAGGTGGTCGGTGCCGGGCGGCTGGGTGACCGAGACGCCCCGGATGACGCGGCCACTGAACACCGCGGTGAGGCCGTGCAGTTCGCGTCCGGTGTAGTCGTTGTCGGCGATGCTCTGCGAACCGTCGTTCTCGACGCGCAGCAGGACCAGGGTGGCGTCGGACATGTCCGGGGCTTCGTCGAACAGCCCGAGCCGGACGTTGGCCCGTCCCGAACGCACGTCGTGGCCTATGGGGTTGTCCATCTGCACGCGGTAGCCGATCCGCTTGCGTCTGGGCACCCTGCGCTCGTACCAGACCATCACGGCCGACGCCACGACACCGGCCACGGCGGTCGCCACCGCCACCACGTTCTCCGCGCTCAGCCACTCCTGCATCCGAGCCACTCCCCCGAGCTTCACGCTCCGCAGTCAAGCGGGGACACGGTACGGCCGGGGTGGAAACGGAGCGCGGACAATCCGGGTACGGGGCCGGAAGTTCAGCGGAAGTCAGCCGGGCGGCCCCGATCCCCTCTGCTCTAGTGGCTCCCTCGGCTCCAGCGCCCCTTCGGCCCCTTCGGCCCCTTCGGCCCCTTCGGCTCAGTCGGCCTTCGTGTACGTCACCGCCTTGCCCGCCGTGTCGACGCGGCGGAGCTGACCGCCGGGCAAAAGGGTGACGGTGGTGGCGGCGCCGGGGGAACAGGACTCGGCCGGTTCGCCGGTGGTGACGGTGGAGGGGCCGATCCGGAGCGGACCCTCGTCGTCCGGTTCGTCGGTGAGCGCCGCCTCGAACACGCAGTGGTACGTGCCGCCGCCTTCGAGCGGACCGTCCGCCGTGAGCGAGAGCACCGTGTCGCCGACCTCGCCCTGCTGGATGACGAGTTGACGGGTGTCCGAGCCGCCGGAGCCGTCGAGGGTGGCGTTCCAGGTGCCGAGGAAGTCCTCCGGGATCGTGCCGGCGTCGGGCGACTCGGTGGTCGGGTCCGGCGAGGTCACGGGGTCCGTGGGCTCGTCGGTCGCCGGCCCCGGGGTCTCGGGCGCGCTCGTCCGCGTGCCGCCCTTCGCGTCGTCCTCCTCGCCGCCGTCGCCGCCCTTCTTCATCAACGCGTACACCGAGCCGCCCGCCCCGAGGGCGACCACCAACGCGACGGCGACCAGCAGCACGGAGGCGCGCCGGCTCCCTCGCTCCGGTTCGGGAGGAACGCCGGGCCCGGGGCCGTAGAGGGGCTCCGGCCCGTACGGCGGGGTCGCGCCCAGCCCCGCCCCGCCGGCACCGTACGGCCCCTGCCCCCCGTACGCCCCGTACGACGCCTGCGGCCCACCCTGCGGGTAGCCGTACCCGGCGGCGGGCTGCTGGGTGTACGGCTGCGGGAAGCCGTACCCGGCGGGCGCGGGCCCCGGGACGTAACCGCCGGGTCCGGGCGGCGCGGTCGGCGGAGGGGGCTGCGATCCGGCCGCCCCCGCGATCCGCGTCGGCATCCGGTCCAACGGCTCCCCGCCCGGCACTCCCGGCGGAGGCGGTACGGCACCCGCGGGCGTGGCGGCGGGGTGCTCGGCAGGAGAGCCGGGGGCCCCGGGAGGCGTCGCCGGCCCAGGCCTCCCGTCCGCGTCCGGGGCTCCGGACGCACCGGAGCCGCCGTACGGGGAATGGGGATCGCCCAGCGGATACACGGGCGGAGCCGACGGCGGCGGCCCCGCGGCCACGGCCGGGAGCACGGATGTGGACTCGGCCGACGGCTGGCTCTGGGCAGCGGCACCGCCCGCCGAGTTCGCGGCGGCGGCCCCCGACGGGCTCACCGACGGGCTCACGGACGGGCTCGCCGACGGAGGTGCGGGCGGAGATGCGGGCGGAGTCGAGGCCGGGGAAGCCGTCGACCGACCACCACCCTCCGGACCTCCCGGCCCCTTGGATCCGCCGCCCGACGCGCCCGAGCCGCCCGCGGCAGCCGCAGCCGCCGCGCCCGCCGCTCCCCCCGGCCCCGTCGCCCCACCAGAACCACCCGTCTCCTCAGGGTCCTGAGGATCCTCGGTGTCCAGCAACCGCACCGCGTGCCGCCCCAGTTGGGCCACCAGGGCGCTCGGGAGCCACGGGTCGCGCGAGCGGCCGGCGAAGACCGTGTCCTCGGCACCGGTGCGCTGCAGGATCTGGGCCAGTGTGGGGCGGGCTGCGGGGTCCTTGCGCAGGCAGTCGCGGACGATGTCGTACAGGCCCTCCGGCAGCCCCTCCAGATCCGGTTCCTCCTGCGCGATGCGGAACATCAGGGCGTGGACCCCGGAGTTGGCGGCGCCGAACGGCAGGTTGCCGGTGGCCGCGTAGGAGAGGACGGAGCCGAGGCAGAAGACGTCGCAGGCGGGGGTGATGCGGTCGCCGCGCACCTGTTCGGGCGCCATGAAGCCCGGCGACCCGACGAGCGCGCCGGTGCGCGTCAGCCCGCCGTCCGTGACGGTCTCCAGCGCCCGCGCGATCCCGAAGTCGATGACGCGCGGCCCGTCGATGGTCACCAGCACGTTGGACGGCTTGAGGTCGCGGTGGATGAGTCCGGCCGCGTGGATGTCCTCCAGCGCGTGCGCGAGCCCCGCCGCGAGGATCCGTACGGACCGCTCGGGCAGCGCCCCGTGGTCCCGGCCGACCACGGCCTGGAGGGACGGCCCGGCGACGTATCCGGTGGCGACCCACGGAATGCCCGCCTCGGTGTCCGCGTCCAGCACCGGCGCGGTCCAGTACCCGCCCACCTGCCGCGCCGCCCGCACCTCCTGCCGGAACCGCGCCCGGAACTCCTCCTGCTCCGCCAGCTCCCGCCGGACCAGCTTCACGGCGACGGTACGGCCGCGCTCGGACCGGGCCAGGTACACGTTCCCCATCCCGCCGGCCCCCAGCCGCGCGAGCAGCCGGTACGCCCCGATCCGCTGTGGATCCCCCGGCCCGAGCTTCTCCATGGCCACCGTCCCCCCGATTCCCCGTGCCGTCCCCGACGCGTCCGTGTCCCCGTACGTACGGGTACGTCGCCTACGTCGGCAACCTCATCAACGTCGTCTACGTCGCGTACGTGCGCAACGGACCGATCGTAGTGTGGCCGTACGGGGAGGCGGATGGGGCGGTGTCTACGGTTCCGTAACAGCGTCCGGTGGCGCCGCGAGGCCGTCCAGGACACCCGACAGCCGTTCGAGCGCCCGCACGGTCGCCGCGAACTCCTCCTCCCCCAACGCCTGAGCGAGGCGGGCGGCCAGGGTCGCGTGCCCCGGGTCGATGCGCTCGATCGCCGCGCGCCCGGCGGGGGTCGGCGTGAGGAGCTTGGCGCGGCGGTGGGCCGGGTTCGGCACGTACGCGGCGAGGTCCCGGTCGACGAGGAGATCGGCGACCCGCTGGACGCTCTGCCGGGTGATGCCCATGGCCCGGGCGACCCCGGCGACGGGCAGCGGCTCGGGCAGCACCGCGCCGAGCACCTGCCACCAGGCGGCCGTGAGCCCCGCCGGGCGCGCCAGCTCGTCGGCGACGGAGAGGAACTGGCCGTTGAGGCGGAAGACGCCGAGGGCGGCGCGGCTGAGGAGGTCCTGCTGCTCGCGGCTCACCGTCCCGCCGCCTCCAGCACGGCGTACGCCTCCGCGTCCGAGTCGTGGAAGAGGCGGTACCAGGCGTCGAGGACCTCGCCCTCGTAGACACCGAGGAGGCGGAGGACCTCGCGGGCGAAGGCGACGGGTTCGGTGGGGCCGGCGGTGACGAGCAGTCCGGAGCCGTCGGTGACGGCGTCCGTGTCCACGTAGTGCTCACCGCCGCCGTAGCCGGTGGCCGCCAGGTAGAAGGGTGCCGCGCTGGTGTGCGCCCGGTCGTCCAGCAGCCCTTCCCGGGCGAGCCCGGCGGTCGCGCCGCAGATCGCGGCGACGGGCACGCCGGCCGCGAGGAACTCCCGGGCCTTGCGGGCGAACGGCGCGAGTCCGTCGCCCGCGTCCCACAGGTCCGCGCCGGTGAGGACGAGCAGCGAGCTGTCCTCGGGCCGCAGCTCCCCCAGCTCCTCGTCCGGCTGGATGCGCACCCCCGCGATCGTCCGCACGGCGGCGGTCCCCGCCCCGACCGTACGGACCTCGTACCCACCCCGAGCGAGCCACGCGGTGGCGAGTCCCGTCTCCCAGTCGGCGTAGGTGTCGTACACGGCGAGATGAACAGGCTTCCGATCAGTCATGACAACATGCTGTCATTTCGACAGCCTCCTGTCAATGAAAGGTGGGCGGAGGGCCCACCGTCCCGGCGACGCAGCCGCTCGCGGCGGGGCGACACACTGTCGTGCCCACCCGACCGCACGCAGACACAAAGCCGATGTCCCCCACCCGCGCCCCACCCCTAGCCTGACCCCCATGACCCCTCGCCCCGACCCCCGGACCGGCGCCCAGGTGAAGGCCACGGACCGCGCGCACGTCTTTCACTCCTGGTCCGCACAGGAACTCATCGACCCCCTCGCCGTCGCCGGCGCGGAGGGCTCCTACTTCTGGGACTACGAGGGCAACCGCTACCTCGACTTCACCAGCGGCCTCGTCTACACGAACATCGGCTACCAGCACCCGAAGGTCGTCGCGGCCATCCAGGAGCAGGCCGCGACCATGACGACCTTCGCCCCCGCGTTCGCCGTCGAGGCCCGCTCGGAGGCCGCCCGGCTGATCGCGGAACGCACCCCCGGCGACCTGGACAAGATCTTCTTCACCAACGGCGGCGCCGACGCGGTCGAGCACGCCATCCGCATGGCCCGCCTGCACACCGGCCGCCCCAAGGTCCTCGCCGCGTACCGCTCGTACCACGGCGGCACCCAGCAGGCCGTGAACCTCACGGGCGACCCCCGCCGCTGGGCCTCCGACACCGGCACGGCGGGCGTCGTGCACTTCTGGGCGCCGTTCCTCTACCGCACCCGTTTCCACGCGGAGACGGAGGAGCAGGAGTGCGCCCGCGCGCTGGAGCACCTGGAGACGACGATCACCTTCGAGGGGCCGTCGACGATCGCCGCGATCATCCTGGAGACCGTCCCGGGCACGGCCGGGATCATGGTGCCGCCGCCGGGCTATCTGGCCGGGGTCAGGGAGCTGTGCGACAAGTACGGGATCGTGTTCGTCCTCGACGAGGTCATGGCCGGCTTCGGGCGGACGGGCACCTGGTTCGCGGCGGACCTCTTCGACGTCGTGCCCGACCTGATGACCTTCGCCAAGGGCGTGAACTCCGGTTACGTCCCCCTCGGCGGCGTCGCCGTCTCCCCCGCCGTCGCCGAGACCTTCGCCCGCCGCCCCTACCCCGGCGGTCTCACCTACTCCGGCCACCCGCTGGCCTGCGCCGCCGCCGTCGCGACGATCAACGTCATGACGGAGGAGGGCGTGGTGACCAACGCGGCCGCCCTCGGCTCCTCGCTCGTCGGCCCGGCGCTGCGCGAACTGGCCGAGCGGCACCCCTCGGTGGGCGAGGTGCGCGGCACCGGCATGTTCTGGGCGCTGGAGCTGGTGCGGAACAAGGAGACCCGCGAACCCCTCGTCCCCTACAACGCGACCGGCGAGGCGAACGCGCCCATGCTCGCCTTCGGCGCCGCCGCGAAGGCGAACGGCCTGTGGCCCTTCATCAACATGAACCGCACCCACGTGGTGCCCCCGTGCAACATCACGGAGGCCGAGGCCAAGGAGGGCCTCGCCGCCCTGGACGCGGCCCTGTCCGTGGCGGACGAACACACCGTGTGAGGCGGTGGGCGTCGGCGGTGCCGGGCAGAAGGGTGAAAACACCTCCGCGAAACCCGAACGCGTAAGGTGACGTGCTCGTAAGAGAACTGAGAGAGCACGCACAGGATGCGTACGCGTACGCGGATGGGGGACCCAGACCACGATGCCCGGCACCGGCGGCGGCGTTGGCGCCGTGACCCGAAGCACCCTGCGGCAGCAGCTCGCGGACGCGCTCCGTGACGAGGTGCTGGCCGGCAGACTCAAGCCGGGGCAGGAGTTCACGGTCAAGGAGATCGCCGAGCAGTACGGCGTCTCGGCGACGCCCGTGCGCGAGGCCCTGGTGGATCTGTCCGCGCAGGGCCTGCTGGACGCCGTGCAGCACCGTGGCTTCGAGGTCCACGCGTACTCGGTGGCCGACTACCGGAGCATGGTCGAGGCCCGCATCCTGGTCACCGAGGGCATGTTCCGGCGGCTCGGCGACCGTAAGGTCGACCCGCGTACGGCCGCCGCGCTCGCCGGGATCCGGCGGCGCGGCGAGGAGGCGCGGCGGGCCGCCACCGCCGGCGATCTGGACATCCTCATCGGCTACGACCTGCGGTTCTGGCGCGAACTGAGTGCCCTGTTCGGCAATCCGTACCTCACCGACTTCCTGCACCGGCTGCGCGTGCAGGCCTGGGTGTGCGCGGTGCAGTACCTCCGTCAGGAGAGCCACTGCACGGACGATCTCAAGGGCCGCCTGTGGGCCGACCACACCGATCTCGTCGACGCCCTCACCCGCCGGGACGCGCAGAGCGCGCAGGAGATCATCGCCGGGTACGACGAGCAGTCCCTGACGCTTGTGGAACGCCTGGCGGACGGATGAGCACGTCCCCGAAGACGGGCGGCGGGCAGCTGAGCGTCGACCTCTCCGTGGTCGTGCCCGCGTACAACGAGCAGGACCGTCTCGCCCCCACGCTCGACGCGATCATCAGTCATCTCTCGGCCACGGAGGCCGCCGCCCGCTGGGAGATCATCGTCGTCGACGACGGGTCGACGGACGCGACGGCCGAGGTCGTGGCCGCCGTCACGGCCCGCGACGCGCGGGTGCAGCTGGTCTCCGGCGGGCACCGCAACCGGGGCAAGGGCCACGCCCTGCGGCTCGGTGTCCTCGCCTCGCAGGGCCGCCGGGTCCTGCTCACGGACGCCGATCTCTCCGCGCCCATCGACGAGTTGGAGCGGCTCGACAAGGCGCTCTCCGACGGCCACACGGCGGCGATCGGCTCGCGCGAGGCGCCCGGCGCCAGCATCGAGCGCCACCAGCACCGGCTGCGCGAGACGCTCGGCCGGGCCGGCAACTTCCTGATACGCGGCGTCGCGGTGCCCGGCATCCGCGACACCCAGTGCGGCTTCAAGCTGTTCGACGGCGACCGCGCCCGCGAGGCCTTCGCCGCGTCCCGACTCGACGGGTTCGGGATCGACGTGGAGATCCTGCGGTACTTCCACCGCAGCGGCTGGCCCGTCGCCGAGGTCCCCGTCCGCTGGTCCCACCAGCCCGGTTCGAAGATCCGCCCGCGGGACTACGCCCGCGTCCTCGGCGAACTCGCCGTCCTGCGCGCCCGTGCCGTCCGCCGGGCCGACGTCCTCGCGGTCCTGGGCTTCCTCCTGATGGCGGTGACCCTCTACATCGGCCGCTGGATCGACCCCAACGGCCGCTACCTCCCCGACTCCCTCCAGGACCAGAACCAGTGGGAGTGGTTCTTCGCGGTCACCGCCGACAACCTCGTCCATCTGCGCAACCCGCTCTTCACCACCTACCAGGGCTTCCCCGACGGCGTGAACCTCATGGCCAACACGGTCATGCTCGGCCTGTCGGTGCCCTTCGCGCCCGTCACGCTCCTGGTGGGCCCGGCGGTCTCGCTCGCCCTGGTCATGACCCTGGGCCTCGCCGCCACGGCCGCCGCCTGGTACCGGCTGATCGTCCGACGGGTCGTACGGCACCGGGGCGCGGCCTTCGCCGGAGCGGCCCTCGCCGCGTTCGCGCCGCCGATGGTCAGCCACGCCAACGCGCACCCGAACTTCGTCGTCCTGTTCATGATCCCGCTGATCGTCGACCGGGCGCTGCGCCTGTGCACGGGCGCCCGGACCCGGCACGACGGGATCGTCCTCGGCCTGATGGCCGCCTACCAGATATTCCTCGGCGAGGAACCCCTCCTCCTCGCCGCCATGGGCATGCTGCTGTTCGCCGTCGCCTACGGCCTCGTCCGCCGGGACGTGTCCCGCGACTCCTGGCGCCCGCTGCTGAAGGGCCTCGGCATCGCGGTCCTCGTGTCTCTCCCGATCGTCACCTTCCCGCTCTCCTGGCAGTTCTTCGGCCCGCAGAGCTACGGGAACATCGCGCACGGCGCCAACTCCGGCAACAGCCCGCTCGCGCTCCTCTCCTTCTCCGAACGCTCCCTCCTCGCGGGCGACCGCGACCGCTCGGACGCGCTCTCCCTCAACATCACCGAGCAGAACGCCTTCTACGGCTGGCCCCTGGCCCTGCTGGCCCTCGGCATCGTCGTACGGCTGTGGGAGCGCCCCCTGGTGAAGGCGCTGGCCTGGACGGGCTCAGCCGCCGCCGTGCTCTCCCTCGGCCCCGAGATCCGCCTCCCGCAGACGGATCTCGTCCTGCCCGGCCCGTGGGCGCTGCTGGCCGAGAAACCCCTCTTCGAGTCGGTCATCGAGGGCCGGGTGGCGATGATCTGCGCCCCGGTGCTGGGCATGCTGCTGGCGATCGCCTGCGAACGCCTGGCGGCCACCCCCGCCCTCGGCACGCGCTACGTCGGCTTCATGGCGGTGACCCTCGCCCTGCTGCCGATCGTCCCGGCCCCGCTGAAGTCCGTGGAACGCGCTGAGGTCCCGGCGTTCTTCGCGGACGGCACGTGGGCGTCGTACGTCGACACCGGGGCCGGCGAGACCCTGGTGCCCGTGCCGCTGCCGGACCCGGGCAACGCGGAGGCACTGCGCTGGCAGACCACGGCGGACTTCGGCTTCCGGATGCCCGGCGGCTACTTCAACGGCCCGTTCGGCGAGGACCGCGTCGGCATCTACGGCGCCGCCCCCCGCCACACCTCCAACCTGCTGCGTGACGTCCGCTACACCGGCAAGGTCCCCGTGATCGGCAGGAACTGGCAGGCGCAGGCGCGCAGGGACTTCGCGTACTGGCACGCGGGTGCGCTGGTCCTGCGCCCGCAGCCGTACGACGATCAGTTGCGGGAGGCGGTGGACAAGCTGGTCGGCCGACCCGGGAGGTGGGTGGCCGGAGTGTGGGTATGGGACCTGCACGAAGGGGACTGAAGGCGCCCTCAGCGACTACGCTTCCCTGACCACTGTGTGCCGTACGCGAACGTATCCCTACCGTGCGTGTGCGTGCCGGATGACGCGAGGAGCTCTCTTTTGGCCTGTGACCTCTGGCTGGTCCCGCTCGTCGACGTGCTGTGCCACACGCCCGACAACCCGTTCGCCGAGGAACTCGCGCTCTACAACAGGCTACTGGGCGAGGCCGGGCTGCCACCGGTTCCGGTCTACCAGTACATGCCGGGGCTGACCGGGGAGGTCGCCCCCGTCGCGGGTTTCGACTACGACGCGCTGCACTTCCTGCGCCGCGCCTATCTGCTCCAGGTGTGCGGCCTCGCGGTGACGCCGGTGGACGCGCTGGGCGGAGACTACGAACAGCTCCTGGAGATGTTCGAGGGCACGGCCCAGCAGTCGCACCTGGTGTGGCACTACGACCACGCGGGCGCCTATGTCCCCGTCGATTTCCCGCAGCCCCTCTCCAGCGACGAACTCCTCGCCGGGGGCGGCCCCCTGGGCTCCGCCCAAGGCCTGCTGAGGGAACTGGAGTTCGTCGCCCCGGCCATCGGCATCGACCCGGCGAACCCGCCGGCGCCCCCCGAGGCACCGCGCGCGCCCACGGAGTTGGAGGAGCCTGCCGTCCCGGCGCCCTACGACCCGAGCCCGTTCGCCCGCGAACGGCACGTCTGGCTGGGCCTGCACGCGGCGACGACCCGCAGCCTGGCGCAGGGCTCGATGATCGTCTTCAGCTGAGGATCTTCAGGTCTTCGGGTCTTCGGGTCTTCGGGTCTTCGCGTCCTCAGGTCGTCGGGACGTCGCGCTCAGCGTCCCAGTGCCGCGAGGCCCTTCTGCATGTCCTCGGGGTTCATGACCGGGGTGTAGGTGATGTCCGCGCCCAGTTCCAGGAAGAACGGCTCGGCGATCGCGGGCATCTGCGAACTGTCCTGCATGTCGAAGACCATGTAACAGGTCCGGTGCCCGTTGTCGGTGGTGAAGTAGGCCGCCTCCGGCTTGATCTGCTCCATGGAGGACTGCATCAGCTTCCCCAGGGTGCCGCTCCGGATGGCCTCGTTGGACTTCTCGGTGTCGAAACGGGCCTTGAGCATGACGCGCATGGCACTCACTTCCTCCGGTCGCCCGATATGCGCAAGTTGCGCACCGTTCCAGAATAGGCCCGGCCGGGCACGCCTGCGCGTGCCCGGCCGGTGTGAGGCGCCCTGTGCGAGGAACGGGTGCGGCTAGATGAACGAGTTGATCTCGATCGTCTCGTCGCGCCCCGGGCCGACGCCGATCGCGGAGATCGGGGCGCCGGACATCTCCTCCAGTGCCTTGACGTACGCCTGGGCGTTCTTGGGCAGGTCGGAGAAGGACTTGGCCGAGGTGATGTCCTCGGACCAGCCCGGCAGGGTCTCGTAGATCGGCTTCGCGTGGTGGAAGTCGGACTGCGAGTACGGGAGTTCCTCGACGCGCTTGCCGTCGATCTCGTAGGCGACACAGACGGGGATCTGCTCCCAGCCCGTGAGGACGTCGAGCTTGGTGAGGAAGAAGTCCGTCAGGCCGTTCACGCGGGTCGCGTAGCGGGCGATGACCGCGTCGAACCAGCCGCAGCGGCGGTCACGGCCGGTGGTGACACCCCGCTCGTGGCCGATACGGCGCAGCGCCTCCCCGTCCTCGTCGAACAGCTCGGTCGGGAACGGACCGGCGCCGACGCGGGTGGTGTACGCCTTGAGGATGCCGATGACCCGGCTGATCTTCGTCGGGCCGACGCCCGCGCCCGTGCAGGCGCCACCGGCGGTCGGGTTCGACGACGTCACGAAGGGGTACGTGCCGTGGTCGATGTCGAGGAGCGTGCCCTGGCCGCCCTCGAACAGCACGACCTTGTCGTCCTCCAGGGCCTGGTTGAGGACCAGGACCGTGTCGGCGACGTAGGGCGCGAGCTTGTCGGCGTAGACGAGCAGTTCCTCGACGACCTGGTCGGTGGAGATGGCGCGGCGGTTGAAGAGCTTGGTGAGGACCTGGTTCTTGACGTCGAGGGCCGCCTCGACCTTCTGCGTCAGGATCGACTCGTCGTAGAGGTCCTGCACACGGATACCGACGCGGTTGATCTTGTCCGCGTAGGTCGGCCCGATGCCACGCCCCGTCGTCCCGATCTTCCGCTTCCCGAGGAAGCGCTCCGTGACCTTGTCGAGGGTCACGTTGTACGGCGTGATGATGTGAGCATTGCCGCTGATCAGGAGCTTGGACGTGTCGACGCCGCGCTCGTTCAGACCGCTCAGCTCGGAGAGCAGGACCGACGGGTCGACGACGACACCGTTACCGATGACCGGAGTGCACTCCGGAGTGAGGATCCCGGAAGGGAGAAGGTGGAGGGCGTACTTCTGGTCACCCACGACTACCGTGTGGCCGGCGTTGTTGCCGCCCTGGTAGCGCACCACATAGTCGACGGACCCACCTAGCAGGTCCGTCGCCTTTCCCTTGCCTTCGTCACCCCACTGAGCACCGAGCAGCACAAGTGCGGGCACGCGCGTACACCCCTTCCGGGCGGGGCATGTCCAAGGTCGGGGGCGTACGCGATGGCTCATTACCGTCGCGTGCGCCGCGACCGTCGTTGGCCGCACACTGTGGACCCGGATGCCCCGGAATAGACGAAGCCCCTGGCGCAATAGCGCAAGGGGCTCTTGCACAAAGATGCTACCCGAGGAAGCGAGGCAGGACCGAGGTGGCGACTGACGACCAGCTCCTCGTGGTGATCGATCCCCTGGCCCGTCGCACGGACGGCGAGGCCGTACGGATCGCGAAAGACGTGCTCAGCGCGGGTGCGGCGAGTACGAAGGTGTGCCTTCCGGAAGGGCCCGAGGAATTCGCGCGGGCTCTCTCACGGCGCGGTTCCCGGCGCCCGGTGGTGGTCGGTGACGACCGCGCGCTGCTGCGGGCGGTGGCTCTTCTGCACCGCCGGCGGGAGCTGGCGGGGTGCGCCCTCTCCCTGGTGCCCGTGGGCTCCGCCCTGGGTCTCGCCCGCTCCCTGGGCGTGCCCACCGGCGCGGTGGCGGCGGCCCGCGCCGTCCTCGACGGTGTCGAACATCGGCTGGATCTGCTCGTCGACGACAGCGACGGCGTGGTCCTGGGCGCCCTGCGCATCCCGGCCCTGCCGGGCGTGCCGCCCCGGGACCCGTCGGAGGCGGGCGGGACGATAGCGGGTCCCGCGCCGGGGCCCGGCAGGGGCGCGGCATCGGGACCCGGCAGAGGCGCGGCCCCCGGATCCGACAGGGGCACGAACCCGAGGGCAGGCTCGGGGACGGGCTCGGAGGCGGGCTCGGGGTCGGGCTCGGGCTCGGGGTCGGGGTCGGATGCGCGGACGGGCCCGCGGGCGGGCAGCGGCACGGGGTCGGCCCGGGGGCCGGAGCCCGGGGACGCGTCGGCCGACGGGTGTGCGTCGCCGTCGTCGTCCGGCCATCATTCCTGGCTGCGCGCCTGGCCGCAGTCCCTCGCACGTACGTTGTCGACGCGATCGGCGATACCCGCCCGGATGTCCCGTCCGCTGCGGCCCTCGCGCATACGGGTCGCCGCCGGGGGCGGGGCCGGGCCCTCGCGGCTGCGGGTGGAGGTGGACGGGGTGATCCTCGTGGACCTGGACCAACCCGTGGAGGTCGTGTCCATCACGCCCCACGTCCATGGCGGCGCCGACGTCGAGATCCGGCCGGTGTCGGTGGGCGCCGAGGCGGCCCCGCTGCACGCGACCGGCCATCGGGTGACCGTGTCCGGCGCTGACTTCCGCTACGGGGCGGATTCCCTGGTGGCGGGCCCGGTACGGACGCGGACGTGGACGGTCCGGGAGGCGGCGTGGGGGCTGACGCTGCCGGGGTGAGGGTCCGGAGGGGGCGCCCGGTGGGTGCCGGGCGCCCCTGCTCACCGGGTCAGCAGCTCATCGCCCAGGTGTGGGAGTCGCCGTTGTCGTTGGCGGCGCCGTTGTAGCCGACCTCCTGACCTGGGGTGAGGCAGATGGTCACGTGACCGCCGAGCTGGCCGCGGGAGTACACCTTGACGTGGTCCTTGACGCCGGGGCCGGAGATGCCGTGGTTGGCCCAGGAGGAGTCCTCGTCGGCGATGTTGCTCTCCCACCAGTGGTCGTCGCCGGGCCACTCGACCTTCATGCCGCCGAAGTTGGCGTCCGTCCAGACGCAGAAGTTGCCGGTCCCGCAGGCGGCGGCCTGAGCGGGAGCCGATGACGTGAGGACCAGTCCGGCGGAGAAGAGCAGGGCGGAGAACAGGGCGGTGAAGCGCTTCACTGTGCTGAGTTTCCCTTCGGGGGTGGGGGGTTGGTACTGCCGATCAGAGAGGTGGCTTCGGTGAGGGCGCGCACCCGTAGCCGCCGCCATTCGGCGAGTTCCGTACGGCGGTCCGCGCGGACCTCGGCGAGGGTGCGGTCGGTGTGGGCGGCCTCGGGAGCGAGGTTGTTGACGAGGGTCGACGTACGGAACCAGCGGCGCTGGTCGCCGTAGAGCCGCCGCTGGGCCTCGGCCAGACAGCCGTCGGTGTGGGCGCGGACGACGTGACCGGTGGGCAGCCGCAACGACAGCTCCGTACGCCCCGCGCCGAACATGGCCTCGGCGACGCGCGTCCGCTGGACGCCCGGGGGTCCGCTCTGCCCCGGGCGTGGGGGCGTGAACCCGCGCCGGGTCAGGCAGTCGTCGGTCAGCCGCCGGGTGGCGGCCTTGATGACGTCGTCCGGGGAGAGCCGGGGCGGGGCCGGCGCCGGGGTGGTCGGCGGAGCCGCCGAACAGGCGGTACCGGCGGTGAGGAGCAGTCCGCAGACGAGAAGCGCCGCGAAGGGCGTGGCGGTGAGGGCGGGTCGGCGCATGGGACGGGGTTCCCGGGGCGGTCGTCGGTCGACAGGGGCCAGCCACAGCTGACACGGCGACCTGCCCACCGCGCACACCGATATGCCCGTTTCCACCCCTGCAGGTGAGCGCACGGGGGGCGCGTGTTGCCGACGTCGCGACTCTCACCGGAGGGCGAATCACTTTATGCGCCGGGAGGCGGGGACGAGTGCGCGACACGCCGTCCCGATCGCTTATCGGAAAAGAATGTGAGCGCGCGTCAGTCCAGGCCCCGCGGATACCACCTGACGCGCAATCAGCGCGGGAACAGCACGGAAACAGCGAGCGAGTCATACCTCGCAGCCGCCAACAGAGTGACGGCACGTCAGCACGTATCGGTGTAGAGCCGGCCCGAATTCGAAATACCAGCTCATTGCCATATTTTGATGGTGTGTCAGACCCGCCGACCGTCACTCTCCGGAGCGACGATCCATG
The DNA here is from genome assembly GCF_031845845.1 of Streptomyces gottesmaniae. Classification (NCBI taxonomy): domain Bacteria; kingdom Bacillati; phylum Actinomycetota; class Actinomycetes; order Kitasatosporales; family Streptomycetaceae; genus Streptomyces; species Streptomyces gottesmaniae. The sequence continues at coordinate 11,689 of NZ_JAVRFJ010000072.1, read as the reverse complement.
CGACCATTCGGCCCCTTTTCCGACCCCACCCCACCCCTCCTCGACATGACAGCGGAAATGGCCGTCATTACGTTCGTTCTCGTCGGCAGGTCCTGTCGACGAGAACGAAGAGAAGGGGAAGTGCATTGCGCACTCGTAAGATCACAGTGATCGCCGCCTCCGTCGGCGTGGCAGTCGCGGCCGCCACCGGTGTCACCTACGCCAGCTCCGCCCTGGAGTCGGCCCCCAAGTCCGCTTCGGCCATCACCGACGCCGCCCCGGCACCCCGCGGCGGCAACGGCACGGGCACCAACGCCGGCTCGAACGCCGCCAACGCCCCGGCCGACGCGGGTTCGTCGGACAACTACAACGGGCCTCGGAAGGGCAACGAGGGCCGCGGCGCGGGTCGTGGCGAGAACCGCCGAAACGAGGGTCAGATTCAGGTCAACGAGCGCGTGTACGGCGCCGAGCCGGGGTCCTGCATCGCCGTGGTCAACGTGCGCCACGGGCAGCACCACAACCCGAACCCGAACCCGACCGAGACCCTGACCCAGACCCAGAATCAGGGTCAGAACCGGGACCGGGACCGGGACCGGGAGGGCGCCGACAGCTTCAACATCCGGAACGACAGCGACAAGACCGTCGAATTCTTCAACGGGATCACCTGCGACAACGGCGCTCCCGTCGCCACGGTCGGACCGCACAGTTCCAGCAGCGCGGTCGAAGGGGACCGGGAGGGACAGCTCCTCATCGGCAGCTTCCGCGTCGTCGGAAACGGCCACTGGTGATAACCGAGAGCGCAAGCGCCCACCCCGGAATACCCAGTATCGGAAGCCCCGGCTCGCCGTAATCGAGCCGGGGTTCCGGCATGGGTATCCCTGCGGGATGACCTTTCCATGTTAGTCAGCGCGGCCGCGCCATCCGGTGGGCGACATGTGAAGGAGGGGCCGTGGGGATTCTTGCTGTCGCGGATGAGGCGGGCACGGTGCGCGAATCCTGCTGGGAGAGGCGGCCGATGAGAGCGGTGCCCGTGCGAGCCGTACTCATGGGTGGTCCACACGTGGGTGATGAAGACGAGGGAGGCCTCGTGCGGGCGTATGTCACGGCGTACCTGGGGGAGGGACGTACGGCATGACCGACGAAACGACGAGACGAGAAGGGGGCTCCGCCCCGCCCGCCGACCCAGTCCTGGCCACGTTCAGCGACTGGCTGGACCATGCGGTGGCCTGCGTGGACGCGTGCCGGAGGGACGGTGTCTCGTGCCTGCACTCGATGCGGCTGGCCAAGCGACACCGCGCGGCCAGGAAGGCTGCGGGAGCGGCGCGACGGAACAGCTCGGACTGAGCCCGATCCGGAGCTACGCCGTCGCGGACGAGGGTGCCGGGGAGGCTGCCGCCAGGGAAACCGTGATCACGAGCTGGGTCGACAGCCCTGCCCCGCGCAGCCCGTCGGCGACCATCTCCAGCAGCCACACGGCGACGTCCGGTGACCATTCACGGGTACGGCAACCGAACCGGGCCACCTCACGCATCCCCTGGGTGTGCAGGACACGATCGAGATCCAGTTCCAGTCCGGGCGGCAGGCCGACCTCCGCCGCGGACGAGGAGAAATCCGTCACGGAGTCCTGCGCCATGTCCCGCACCGCGTCGCACACGGACATGACGTCGTCCTCGTCCAAAGCGCACGCGGTGGGGAGGCCGGAGACGGTCACCACCACCTCGTGCCGGGCGTCCGGATCGGCCAGGCCGAACCACGGTGCCAATTCGGTCTGATGGAAAGCCGTGTTCCGGTCGCCGGCCCGCAGCGGCAACAAGGCGTGCAGGCCGGTGAACGTCACCTCGCCCACCCGGGCCAGCGTCTCGGACAGCACCAGGGCGATCGGCCGGACCGGGAGCCCCGGAAGCACGGAGTCGCTGAGAACTCCGGCCTGCGCCCAGGCCAGTTGGTGGACCCGTCCGTCGTCGGTCCAGTCGCCGCCGACCTCCTCCTGGGCCCACGCGGTGGGTTCATGGTGGGCCGTGACCTGGCCGTTCTCGCTCAGCCAGGTGCTCACGGTCTGCCAGCCGTAGGCACCCGCCCGGTCGATGGCGAGACCGAGGACGTCCTCCTCGACGGAACTCTCGGGATCCCGCTCCACCACGCGGTTTAGCCATGGGTGCCGCTGGAGGATGCCATGCAGACCGATGATGACGGTCGGCGGGATCTCGGTCGGGGACATCACGAGCGCTCCCGGAAAACGCGCGGCGCCGGGGGATTCCTCCTCCGGCGCCGCTGTCAGCTCTTCATCACGTGCCACAGTACAGCGACTGTGTGGCGGTGATCTTCTTGTTGGAGTCGTCCGGGTAGCCGACCAGATCGACGTCGACGACGCTGCGGAAGGAGTTCCGCTGGATCAGGTTCGTGCACTTCCAGGCGGCCGACGCCCGCTTGGCGCTGCCGCCGCCGGAGTACACCGTCTTGGTGCCCGTGTTCAGCGTGCGCCAGCCGGTTCCGGACTTCACCTGGATGTCCACGGTGACCTTGGCCTTGGTCGCCGGGCCGCTGATCCGCTTCCACCAGCCGTGCGCGTTGACCGCCCCGGGCACCGTGTGTGAGAAGTGGACGTTGTCGCCGCCCGTCTGGAAGGCGCCCACGCCCGCGGCGGCCGTGCGGGTGGTCTCGTGGCTGTAGGTGTGGGCGGACTCCGCCGAGTCGCCCTCGTCGGCGTGCGCCGGGACGATCGCGCCGAGCGTGAGCAGACCGGCCAGGGCAGCGGAAACCGCCACCGTACGTGTACGCATGTAATTCCCCCGTGGTTGAGCCTTGTTGGTCGCGCCAGCCATCAGATCAACTCTCCGACTTTCGCGCATGTGTTTTATTTCCGAGGGGCTGGAGCGGGACCGGGACCGGGACCGGGGGCCGCACTGGACAATAAAACGTTGACAACAAGTTGTTTGCCCTCGACGCTGGCCGTATGACGTCGTCGAACACACCCCAACCCGCCGACACCACCGACCCCTTCACGCCGCCGAGCGCCGACGAAGCACGGGCGCAGCGGGCTCACGCGTCCCTGTTCCGTATCGCGGAGCGACACGCGGCCACGGACGGGCAGCGCCGGCGCCAGACCCATCCGCAGGTGCTCGGGCCCCACGAGGCGATCCGGCTGGTGGCGTTCCTGCTCAGCGGCGCCGCGCTCCTCGACGACGGGGAGGAGGAGGTCGACCGCGCGGACATCACCGCCGCCCTCACCCTCATCCCCCTCGCCCGTGGCGAGATGGACGAACTGGAGGTCGGACTACTGGAGATGGCCCGGGGCAGGGGCATGACCTGGCCCGAGATCGCCTTCGGCTTGGGGCTCCAGACTCCCCAGGCGGCACGGCAACGCTACGAACGCCTGGCGAGCCGTACGGAGCGGACGGACACCTAGGCCCCAGCAGCCAGCGACGGAACGGGCCGCCGGTCAGTCCCGGCCGAACCGTTCGTCGCGGTGGGTGCGCCAGCGGCCCATCATCGCCTCGACCTCGGTCTCGATGAACTCGAAGAAGGCGAGGGTCTCGGAGAGCCGGCGGCCCGCCGGGCTGTCGGCGCCCAGGCTGGCGACACCCTCGCGCAGCGCCTCCTCCCACCGCTTGATGATGGCCTCGCGGTTGGTGAGGGCCTCGTACCACTGGTCGCTGTGGACGCGGTAGCGCTCACGGCGCGAACCGGGTTCGCGTTCGCGGGAGACCAGGTGCACCTGGGCGAGATAGCGGACCGCGCCGGAGACGGCGGCGGGGCTGATCCGCAGCTGTTCGCCCAGTTCGACCGAGGTCAGCGCACCGGTGTCGGAGGCCAGGAGCGCGGCGAAGACCCGGGCCGGCATGCGCGGCATCCCGGCCTCGACGAGCTGCGCCGCGAAGTGTTCGACGAAGCGGGAGACCGACTCCGGGTCCCGTTCCGGCAGCTCCACCTCGGCCTTCGACTCCACCATCCCTGGATCATCTCCCCTGGTCGGACACTGCTCCCAGCCTACCGGCGATTCATGCATTTCCTTAACTTCACAAATTTCTGAAGTAAGCGTACGTTCTGAAGCATGACGAAGGCCAACCCCGCCCTAGAGGTCACCGGACTCCACAAGTCCTTCGGGCGCACCCACGCTCTGGCCGGCCTCGACCTGAGCGTCGCGACCGGCGAGGTCCACGGCTTCCTCGGCCCCAACGGCGCCGGAAAGTCCACCGCCATCCGCGTCCTGCTCGGTCTGCTGCGCGCCGACTCGGGCACCGCGCGCGTGCTGGGCCGCGACCCGTGGGCGGACGCGGTGGAGGTGCACCGCCGGATCGCGTACGTGCCGGGTGACGTGACCCTCTGGCGCAACCTGTCCGGCGGCGAGGTCATCGACCTCTACGGACGACTCCGGGGCGGACTGGACGCCCGGCGCCGGGCCGAGCTCGTCGAACGGTTCGAACTCGACCCCACGAAGAAGGGGCGCACGTACTCCAAGGGCAACCGCCAGAAAGTCGCCCTCGTCGCCGCCTTCGCCTCCGACGTCGACCTGCTCATCCTGGACGAGCCGACCTCCGGCCTGGACCCCCTGATGGAGGAGGTCTTCCAACGCTGCGTACGGGAGGAGCGCGACCGGGGCCGTACGGTCCTGCTGTCGTCGCACATCCTCAGCGAGGTCGAGGAGTTGTGCGACCGGGTGAGCATCATCCGCAAGGGCGTCACCGTCGAGAGCGGCTCCCTCGCCGACCTGCGCCATCTGACCCGGACCACCGTCACCGCCGAACTGGCGGACCCTCCCGACGGCCTGGCCCACCTCCCCGGCGTCCACGACCTCGACGTCCAGGGCAACCGCGTCCATCTCCAGGTCGACACCGCCGAACTCAACGCCGTCCTGCGCTCGCTGACCGGGTCCGGCGTACGGTCCCTGACCTCGACGCCGCCGACGCTGGAAGAGCTGTTCCTGCGGCACTACCAGGCGGAAGAGGTGGCCGCGCGATGACCACGACCGTCGGCAGGGCCCTCGCCGAGCCGCTCCCCGTACGCTCCGGCGGCAGCCGTCAACTGGCCGGAACCGGAGCCCTGTTGCGGTTCGCCCTGCGCCGCGACCGCGTGATGATGCCGGTCTGGGTCGCGGTGACGGGGCTGATGGTCCTCTCCATGCCGAACAGCCTCCGGGCCCTGTACGGCACCGCCGCCGAACGCGCCGACCTCATGGGGCAGTTGACCACCAACTCCTCGCTGCGCGCCCTGGTGGGACCGATCTTCGACGACTCCCTCGGCGCCCTGACCGCCTGGCGCGTCGGCGTCTACGCCGGGCTCCTCGCCGCCGTCATGAGCCTCCTCGTCGTCATCCGCCACACCCGCGACGAGGAGGAGAGCGGGCGCCAGGAGCTGATCGCGTCGGGCATGGTCGGGCGCCGGGCCTCGCTGACCGCCGCCCTGCTCGCGGCGGCCGTCGCCAACGGCGGGCTCGCGCTGCTCGTCACGCTCGGGCTGGCCGGGCAGGGCGCGGCGGGGGCACTGGCCTTCGGGCTGGGGATCGCGGGCGTCGGGATGGTCTTCGCGACCATGGCGGCGGTCGCCGCGCAGGTGACGGAGAGCGCGCGGCTGGCTCGGGGGCTGACGGCGGGCGTGCTGGGGGCGGCGTTCGTGCTGCGGGCGGCGGGCGACGCGTCCGAGAACGATGGTTCGTCTTTCTTGACGTGGGTGTCGCCGCTGGGGTGGCTGGAAAACGAGCGTTCGTTCGCGGACGAGCGGTGGTGGGTGCTGCTGCTGTTCATCGCGGCGGCAGCCATCCAGGGCGCGGTGGCGTACGCGCTCGCCGGGCGCCGCGACGTCGGCATGAGCTTCCTGCCGACCCGCCCGGGTCCGGCGCACGGCCGGCTGGGTACGGCCGGTGCGCTCGCCTGGCGGCTCCAGCGCGGCAGTGTCCTCGGCTGGAGCATCGGGTTCTTCCTTGCCGGAGTCGTCTACGGCGGGCTGACCGAGGGCACGGCCGAATTCGTCGGCGACAACGAGGCCGCCCGCGAGATCTTCGAACGCATGGGCGGGCAGTCCGGCCTGACCAACGCCTTCCTCGCGTCGATGATCGGCATGCTCGGTCTGATCGCCGCGCTGTACAACGTCGGCGCGGTGCTCCGTCTGCACGGCGAGGAGACCTCCGGGCGCGCCGAACCACTCCTCGCGAACCGGGTGAGCCGGCTCGGCTGGGCCACCGGGCATCTGGTCGTCGCCTTCGGCGGAACCGTCTGGATCATGCTCCTCGCCGGTCTCGGCTTCACCCTCGGCTACGGCAAGGAGGCCGGTCCGATCCTGGGCGCCTGCCTCGTCCAGGTCGCCGGGGTGTGGGTCATCGGCGGCGCCGCCGTCCTGCTCCACGGGCTCACCCCCCGGGCGGCGACGGCGGCCTGGGGCTTCGCCGGCGCCGTCCTCCTCATCGGCTGGATCGGCCCCGCCCTCAACGCCCCCCAAGCCCTCCTCGACCTCTCCCCCTTCGGCCACCTCCCGAAGCTGCCGGGCGGCGCGATGGACTGGACGCCGGTACTGACACTGCCCGGGCTCGCGGTGGTGCTGGTCGCGGGGGGTCTGGTCGCGCTGCGGCGACGGGACATGAGCGTCTCATGAGCCTCTGAGGACGGCGGCAGGGGCGGTTCAGGACCGCGTGTCAGGGGCGGACGGACGGCGGCGGCGAGGGAGCCGGGGTGCCGTTGCCGCCGTGGTCGTCTCCGACGGGCAGAACCGTCGTGGAGCGGGACGCGTCTGGCGGGGCAGGGGCCGACCGGAGCAGTCAGGAGCCGGGGCCGGATCGGGCGAAGGGGCCGGGGTGGATCGGCAAAGCGCTTCTGGATGTGGCGGGTGTGCGTTGTCGGCGGTGGGCGCGGTGGCCGCGACCCTCGCCTGGGGGACCTCGGACCGGACCCAGCGGCATCTGCGGGGCGGCTTCGAGGGCGAGGACATGGACTACACCGTCCTCGCCACCGAACTCCCCTTCGTCGCCCTGGCCGGCGCCGCCCTCCCCGCTGCCGTCTGCCTGGCGATCGCGCTCCTGGTGGCCCGGCGACGGAGGTCGGGGGCAGGGACGGGGGCAGCGGCAGCGAAAGCTGCAGGCCGAGTGTCCGGGGCAGGCGCACGGCCAGGGTCGGAGCCGGGTGCAGAAGCAGAACCGGGACCGACCCCGGGGCCGGGGCCGCAGCCGGACGGTGGGGAGTAGTCCTCAGATCTCGACGGCCAGCCCGTCCAGCCCCCGGATCACGAAGTTCGGCTTGCGGGTCGGCTCGGTGGCGAGGGCGAGGGTCGGGGCCGTCTCCAGGAGCGCCGTCATCGAGGCCGCCAGTTCGATGCGGGCGAGCGGCGCGCCGATGCAGTAGTGGATACCCGCGCTGAACGAGATGTGCGGGTTCTCCCGCCGGGTGAGGTCCAGCTTCTCCGGGTCGGCGAACACCGCCGGGTCGTGGTTGGCCGAGCCGAAGAGCATCGCGATCTCCGCGCCCCGGGGGACCGTCGTCCCGTCGATCTCGATGTCGTCCAGCACCCAGCGCTCGAACAGCTGCAGCGGGGTGTCGTACCGCATCAGCTCCTCCACCGCCGCCGGCACCAGCGAGTGGTCCGCGCGCAGGGCCGCCAACTGCTCCGGGTTGCGGAACAGCGCCCACCAGCCGTTCACCGTGGCGTTCACCGTCGCCTCGTGGCCCGCGTTCAGCAGCAGCACACAGGTCGAGATCATCTCCTGCTCGGTGAGGCGGTCACCCTCGTCGTACGCGGCGATCAGGCCCGAGATCAGGTCCTCGCCCGGCTCCGCCCTGCGGTGCGCGATCAGCTCCCGCAGATACTCCGAGAACTCCACCGACGCCCGCACCGCCCGCTTCGCCGTCTCCTGTGACGGGCTCAGCTCGTACATCCCGCAGATGTCCGCCGACCAGGGCCGCAGCTGCGCCCGGTCCGACTCGGGGATGCCCAGCATCTCGGCGATCACCGCCACCGGCAGCGGCTCGGCGACATCCGTCAGCAGGTCGCCCCCACCCGCCTCCACCAGTTTGGCCACCAGCTCACCGGCCAGCTCCCGCACATACGGCTGCAGCTGCTCCACCGTGCGCGGGGTGAACGCCTTCGAGACCAGCCGCCGGATCCGGGTGTGGTCCGGCGGTTCCAGGTCGAGCATCCCGTGGTCGTTCAGGGTGTGGAACGGCTCGTGCTCCGCCGGCGGGGCGGTGCGGCCGAAGTCCTCGTGCGTGAACCTGTGCTGGTACGTCCGCCCGAGCCGCCGGTCCCGCAGCAACGCCGAGACGTCCGCGTGGTGCGGGACGAGCCACTGGTTCGTGGGCTCGAAGTACTGCACCCGGCCCCGGGCCCGCAGCTCCGCGTACGCCGGGTACGGGTCGGCCACGAAGTCGGGGTCCCAGGGGTCGAAAGCGAGGTCGGAAGCAGGTGCCATGACCGGACGCTAACCCGTGAGCGGGCCGGATGAACAGGGGGAACCGGCGCCTGACCTCGACAAAGCCCTCGCCGGAGCCGTCACCGGAGCCCTCACCAGAGCACTCGCAGGAGCCCTCGCCGAAGCCCACGGCAGAGCCACTCCCGGGGCTCCGCGGCCCGGCGGCCCGCAGCCTCACAGCCCCGGAGCCCGAAGCCCCGTCAGCCGGGCGTGACCAGCCGTGCCTCGTACGCGAACACCGCCGCCTGCGTCCGGTCGCGCAGGCCCAGCTTGACCAGGACCCGGCTCACATGGGTCTTGATCGTGGACTCGGCGACCACCAGGCGCTCCGCTATCTCCGAGTTCGACAGCCCCTGGGCGATCAGGACCAGGACCTCGGTCTCGCGGTCGGTGAGTTCGCCGTACGCCAGCTGGGTGGCCGCCGAGGGACGGGGCGACTGGGCCAGCTTGGAGAACTCCGTGATCAGCCGCTTGGTGACGGACGGCGCGAGAAGGGCCTCACCGGCGGCCACCACCCGCACCCCGTCGGCGAGTTGGCGGGCCGAGGCGTCCTTGAGGAGGAAGCCGGAGGCCCCCGCGCGCAGCGCCTGGTACACGTACTCGTCCAGGTCGAACGTCGTCAGCACCAGGACCTTCGCCCCGCCGTCCGAGGCCACGATCTCGCGGGTGGCCTCGATGCCGTTCAGCTCGGGCATCCGGATGTCCATCAGGACGACGTCCGGCGACAGCTCCCGGACCCGGGCGACCGCGTCCCGGCCGTTGACCGCCTCGCCGACCACCTCGATGTCCGGCATCGCGCCGAGCAGCACGGAGAAGCCCTCGCGGACCATCATCTGGTCGTCGGCGATCAGCACACGGATCGTCATGCGTCCGCCTCGCTCGCACCGGCCACCGGCAGGAACACCGTCACCTCGTAACCGCCGTCCTCCGTCTCGCCCGTCGTCATCTCGCCGTTCAGCATGGTGACGCGCTCCCGCATGCCGGTGAGGCCGTGACCCGTGCCGTGGGTGGACTTCACCAGGGTCACCTCCGGGGACGGACCGTTGACCACGCGCAGCCCGAGGCCGCCCAGGACATAGCCGATCTCCACACGGGCCGACGCTCCCGGCGCGTGGCGCAGGGTGTTGCTGAGGGCCTCCTGCACGATGCGGTACGCCGACAGCTCCACGCCCTGCGGAAGCTCACGGACGGCTCCGGTGACCGCCTTGTCGACCGTGAGACCGGCCTCCCGCACGTTGGCGAGCAGGCCGTCGAGGTCGGCGAGGGTGGGCTGGGGGGCGTCCGGGGCCTCGTAGTCCTCGGCTCGGACCACCCCGAGCACGCGGCGCAGCTCGGTGAGCGCGGCCACCGCGTTCTCCCGGATCGTGGCGAAGGCCTGCTCCAGCTCCGGCGGCGGGTTCTCCACGCGGTAGGGCGCGGCCTCGGCCTGGATGGCGACCACCGACATGTGGTGGGCGACCACGTCGTGCAGCTCGCGGGCGATCGTGGTGCGCTCCTCCAGGAGGGTGCGCCGGGAGCGCTCGTGCTCGGTCACCGTCTGCTGGGCGGTCACCTCCCGCTGGGCCGACCGGCGTATGTTCACGACGGAAGCGGCCAGCAGTGCCATCGCGGAGATGATCAGGAACGGCCCTGTGTTCGACGAGTAGTGCCCCCCGCCGATGGTGCTTTCGAGGAGCAGTCCGTACGCCGCGGTCAGGGCCCACATCCACGCGGCCGTGCGCGGCCGGGTGCGCAGCGCCACAACCGTCAGCACCACGAGATGGCAGGCGAAGCTACCGGCCACCCAGGGCCAGTCGCTCCACGAGTCGCTGAACGCCCCGGTGACGGCAGTCGCGGCCATGGACACCCAGAAGGCTCCGACGGGCCGGATCAGCGTCAGCAGCACCGGGCACAGGGCCAGGAGGGCGGACAGGATGATCGCGACCTCACCGCCGCCCTGGCTGGCGGATGTCGAGATGGTCAGCGACAGCAGACCGGCCGCCACCACCATCGCGTGCGGGGTCCAGCGCACGTACTCCCGCGGGCGGCCGGAGATCCTGCTGGTGAACAGGCCGTCCATCTTCATGGGCGGCAGCGATCGGTAGGCGAACGCGTCGTGGAACAGGTCCTGTCGGAGCCGGTGCCACGCGTCCATCGCCACCCTGAACTCCGGGCTGCTGCTCGGCCTGCCCCCGCCCCGCGGGGGCATCGTCTGCGTCTGGGTCGTCTCGGTCACGGGGAAAACGGTAGGCGGAGGGCGGGTGCGCCGTCGTCACCAGTGAGGAGGGTTCGTCCGGGTCCGTCTCAGGTACTACGGGTACGGGTCCGGGTCGGCCTGGCCGGGTATCGGCGGGGGTGGAGGCGGGTCCGGGCGTCGTTCACCAGGCCAGTTGCGCGATCTCCTCCACCACCACCGCGCAGGCGTCCGCCGCCGGGTCGATGAGGGGGAAGTGGCCCACGTCCTCCAGCAGGGTCAGGCCCACGACCTCGCCCGCCCTGGCCGCGGCGTCGGCGTACGCCTCGGCGACGGCCTGGGGGACGACGATGTCGGAGCGGCCCTGTACGAGGGTGGTGGCGATGCCCGTCGGGAGGAGGAGGGCCGGGTCGACGTAGGGGCGGCGGTCGCTGAACTTGTCCTGGCCACCGAGGAGTTGGGTGGTGGCGCCGCCGCACACGTCGAGCTTCTCGGCCGCGGTGAAGTCGGCGATGGGGGCGAGGGCGACCACGCCGCGCAGGGGGGCGGGGCGGTCGGTGCGCCAGGGGGCGTCGGGCGGCAGTACGTGGCGGCCGGCGGCCCACAGGGCGAGGTGGCCGCCCGCGGAGTGGCCGGTGAGGACCGTGCGGCGGGAGTCGGCCTGGGGCAGGGCCTCGCGCACCAGGTCCGGGAGGGCGTCGAGGGCGGCGGCGATGTCGTCGAACGTCTCCGGCCAGCGGCCCGCGACCGGCGCGGGGGTGCCGGTGGGGCCGGTCTGGGCGGGGAGTGAACTGCCCCTTCTGTACTCGACGTTGGCCACCGCGAAGCCGTGGCGGGCGAGGAAGTCCGCGAAGGGGGTGATGTGCCGGCGGTCGTACGGGGCCCGCCAGGCGCCGCCGTGCAGGACCACGACGAGGGGGGCGGTGGCTGTGGCCGCGCCCCCGGACTCGGTGGTGGCGGTGCGGGGCGCGTAGAAGTCGATCACCTGGTCCGGGTGGTCGCCGTAGGTGGCGACGGCGTCGGGGGTGACGGGGGGGTGCGAGAAGGCGGATGCCTCTTCGGCGGCATCGCGGGCTGCGGCGTCGTCGTCCGGCATGCGCCAACCTCTCGGGGGTGAAACGGATTTGGAAGGGTTTGGGTGGGCG
>NZ_JAVRFJ010000071.1:0-30750 GCF_031845845.1 Streptomyces gottesmaniae | reverse complement strand
TCCGGCTGCCGCGCAGGGTGGTGGGATCGATACCCGCCCGCTCGATCGCCTCCCACGACGTCTCCAGCAGCAACCGCTGCTGCGGATCCATCGCCAACGCCTCACGCGGCGAGATCCCGAAGAACCCCGGGTCGAACTCCGCCGCGTCGTGCAGGAACCCACCCTCACGCGTGTACGTCCTGCCCGACAGGCCGGGCACCGGGTCGTAGATGTCGTCCACGTTCCAGCCGCGGTCCTCGGGGAAGAGGCTGACCGCGTCCGTGCCCTCGGACACGAGTCGCCACAGGTCCTCGGGCGTGGTGACGTCGCCGGGGTAGCGGCAGCCCATGCCGACGATGGCGATGGGCTCGTCGTCCGTCGCGGTGGTCGCCACCGGCCTCGCGGCCGCGGCCGTCGCCGCGTCGACCGCTCCGAGTGTCTTGTCCCGGATGAGGTCCGCGAGGGCCTGGGGGGTGGGGTAGTCGAAGATCAGCGTGGCCGGAAGCCGCAGCCCCGTCTCCGCGTTCAGCCGATTGCGCAGCTCCACCGCCGACAGCGAGTCGAAGCCGATGTCACTGAACGCCCGACCCGGCTCGATCGCCCCCGCACCCTCATGCCCCAGCACCGCCGCCACATGCGACCGCACCAACTCCGACAACACCCGCTCGCGCTCATCCGCCCCCAGCGCCGCAAGCCGCCCCGCAAGAGTGGCCTTGCCCTCGCCGGACAGACCGACCCCGACGGCGCGTCGTACGGGTCCGCCCGCTATCGACCTGAAGACCGCCGGCACCCCGTCCACCCGCGCACGCAACGCCGCCACATCCAGACGCACCGGCACCACCACCGCCGCATCCACACCCAACGCCGCGTCGAACAACGCCAGCCCCTGCCCCACCGGCAGACCCAGCACCCCCGACCGACTCATCCGCGCGAGATCACCCTCCGCCAGCACCGCACCCATCCCGGCGCCCTCCCACAACCCCCACACCAAGGAGGTCCCGGGAAGTCCCAGCTCACGACGGTGCACCGCCAGAGCATCCAAGAAGACGTTGGCCGCCGCGTAGTTGCCCTGCCCCGCACCGTCTACCGTCCCCGACAGCGACGAGAACATCACGAAGGCCGACAGGTCCAACTCCCGCGTCAGCTCATGCAGATACCACGCCGCGTCCGCCTTCGGCCCCAGCACACCATCCAAACGATCCGCCGTCAGCGACTCCAGCACACCGTCATCCACGACGCCTGCCGCATGCACCACCGCAGACAGCCCATCCCCCAGGCCCTCCACCACAGCCGCCAACGCCGCACGATCACTCACATCACACGCCACCACATCAACCTCAGCACCCAACCCGCCCAGCTCAGCGACGAGTTCAGTGGCGCCCGGCGCGTCATCACCACGCCGCGACAGGAGCACCAGACGCCGCACGCCATGCGCCGCCACCAGATGCCGGGCCACCAACCCGCCCAGACCACCCGTCCCACCCGTCACCAACACCGCACCGCCACCCCACGACAGCCCCCCACCCGCCACCGCAGCAACACGACTCAGACGCGGCGCGAAGATCTCGCCCTCGCGCAGGGCGATCTCGGCATCCGGCAGCTCAGGAAGGTGACGCATGGCCTCTGCCGACAGAACGGAACCGTCGGTGTCGACAAGCAGGAAGCGGCCGGGAGTCTCGGCCTGCGCGGAACGGATCAGGCCCCGCACGGGAGCCAGGTCGAGCCCGGTGAGTGCCTCGGAGTCGGACACGGACACGGCACCGCGGGTCAGCACGACGAGCCGCGCGCCGTCGAACCTGGGGTCCTCGTTCCAGGCCTGCACAGTGGCCAGAGTCTGATGCAGGATGCTCCGCACGGCCTCCGGCACACTGCTTGCGTCGAGCCTGCTGGGGCAAGGCAGGACGACCAGGTCCGGGACTCCGGCTCCGGCGTCCACAGCGGCGCCGAGGTCGGCGAACGTGGCGTAGCTACGCGTGCCGGCGAAGCTCGCGAGGTCCGCCGTCTCCGGAGTCGGCTCACCGAGCAGGGCCCAGCCGATGTTCGCGCCAGTGGGAGGTGCCGGTGTCACGGACACCCACTCCACATGGAACAGGGACTGGTGGCGAGCTGAGGCGGCACTGTTCAGCTGGTCGGCCGAGACCGGCCGCGTGGTGATCGACTGGACGGTGGCGACGGGTCGCCCGGCGCCGTCGGCCAGGTCGAGCGCGTACTCGTCCTTTCCGGTCCGGGAGATACGTACGCGAAGAGCGGACGCACCGGAGGCGTACAACGACACACCTGTCCACGCGAACGGCAACTGCGTCCCGCCGTCCGTTCCGCCCGGACCGTGGTCGTCCAGATAGTCGGTCGCGTGCAGGGCGGCGTCCAGCAGCGCCGGGTGCAGCCCGAACCGCCGCGCGTCCGCCTGCGCGCCCTCGGGGAGGGCGACCTCCGCGAACACCTCGTCCTCACGGCGCCATACGGAGCGCAGGCCCTGGAACACCGGCCCGTAGCCATATCCCTGGTCGGCCAGTACCTCGTACACATCGCGCACATCGACAGGTTGTGCACCGGTCGGCGGCCAGGCCTCAAGTCCGATGCCGTCCGTTCCGACCCCGGCCATGACGTAACCGGTGGCGTGTCGAGTCCAAGGGGTCTCCTCGGTGTCCTCGGGTCGCGAGTACACCTCCACCAGACGCTCTCCGGTGCCGTTCGCCGCCTCGACGACGACCTGTACCTGTACGGCTCCGCGCTCGGGCACCACCAGGGGCGCCTCCAGCGTCAGCTCCTCCACCCGACCACAGCCGACCTGATCACCGGCACGCACCGCCAACTCGACGAAGCCGGTCCCCGGGAAGACCACCGTGCCGCCGACGGTGTGATCGGCCAGCCACGGATGGGATTTCAACGACAGCCGACCCGTCAGGACGACACCCTCACCGCCGGCCAGCCCCACCACCGCACCGACCAGCGGATGATCCGCCGCCGACTGCCCCAGACCCGCCGCATCCGTCACCGACCAGCCAGCCTCCAACCAGAACCGTCGCCGCTGGAAGGCATACGTGGGCAGTTCGACGCGACGGCCGCCCGCCGTCAACGGCTCCCAACCCACCTCGACGCCACGGACAGAGAGCCGCGCCAGGCCGGTCAAAAACTCCCGCACCTCGTCACGGTCCCGCCGCATCACCGGCACACACGCCACATCCGAGCCCTCAGCCAGCGACTCGCGTGCCAGCGCACTCAGCACACCATCGGGACCCAACTCCACGAACGACGACACACCAGCAGCGACCAACGCCTCCACACCAGCACCGAAACGCACCGCCTCACGGACATGCCGCACCCAGTACTCCGGCACACACAGCTCTTCGGCCGAAGCAATGCCACCGGTCACGTTCGACACCACACCGATCGACGGCGCGTGGAAGGACAACCCCTCCACCACCGCACCGAACTCAGCAAGCATCGGCTCCATCAACGGAGAGTGGAAAGCATGACTGACGTCGAGCCGCTTGGTCTTCACCCCACGCCCACGCAACACCTCCACCACCGGGGCGACAGCGGCCTCGTCACCGGACACGACCACCGCACGCGGCCCGTTCACCGCAGCAATACCCGCCCCGCTGACACCTTCCAGC
Organism: Streptomyces gottesmaniae; assembly: GCF_031845845.1. Lineage (NCBI taxonomy): Bacteria > Bacillati > Actinomycetota > Actinomycetes > Kitasatosporales > Streptomycetaceae > Streptomyces > Streptomyces gottesmaniae. Next base: position 27,154 of record NZ_JAVRFJ010000071.1, on the reverse strand, counting down.
AGCTCTCGGACCTCCACCTCGGCGGCCTGCACCGCCACCATCACGCCACCCTCCGGCAACGCATCCATCAACCGGCCCCGCGCAGCCACCAGCACCGCCGCATCCTCCAGCGACAACACCCCAGCCACATGCGCGGCAGCGATCTCCCCCACCGAATGCCCCGCCACGAAATCCGGACGCACCCCGAAGGACTCCACCAACCGGAACAACGCCACCTCGACCGCGAACAACGCCGCCTGCGCATACACCGTCCGCCTCAACAGACCAGCAGCAGCACCCCCCGCCCGAGCGAACAACACCTCCCGCAACGGCAGCCCAAGATCCGCCAAGCCCACGTCCAGCAGGTCACACGTCCGCTCCAACGACTCCGCGAACACCGGAAAAGCAGACGCCAACTCCCGGCCCATGCCCACCCGCTGAGCACCCTGACCCGTGAACAACAACGCCAGCCGGCCATCCACCACCCGACCCGACACCACACCAGGCGCCTCACCACCAGACGCCAACACCCCCAACGACCCCAACAACTCCTCACGCGAAGCCCCCAGCACCACACCCCGATGCTCCAACCCCGCCCGCGACACACCCAAAGAAAACGCCACATCCACAACCGACGCAGCCGAGCCAGCCGAGGCAGCCGACCCCTGCTGATCAAGCAACCGCCCCGCCTGCGCCCGCAACGCCCCCACCGACCTACCCGACACCACCCACGGCACCAGACCACCCACCGGTGCATCCGGCCGCGCAACTACCTCGTCAGCCGCCTCATCCACCGGCGCCTGCTCCACGATCACATGGGCGTTCGTCCCGCTCACACCGAACGACGACACACCCGCCCGACGCGGACGACCCACCTCGGGCCACTCCCGCGCCTCCGTCAACAACTCCACCGCACCCGCAGACCAATCCACATGACGCGACGGCTCACCCACATGCAACGTCCGGGGCAGAACACCGGCCCGCATCGCCATCACCATCTTGATCACGCCCGCGACGCCGGAGGCGGCCTGGGTGTGGCCCACGTTCGACTTGACCGAGCCGAGCCACAACGGGTGGTCGGCGTCGCGCTCCTGGCCGTACGTGGAGAGCAGGGCGTGGGCCTCGATCGGGTCGCCGAGCGTCGTACCCGTTCCGTGCGCCTCGACCGCGTCCACCTCTGCGGCGCTGAGACCGGCACTCGCCAACGCCTGACGGATCACCCGCTGCTGCGACGGACCGTTCGGCGCCGTCAGACCGTTGCTCGCACCGTCCTGGTTCAGCGCCGAACCGCGAATCACCGCCAGCACCTGATGACCATTGCGACGCGCATCCGACAACCGCTCCAGGACGAGGACACCCACACCCTCACCCCAGGCCGTGCCGTCCGCATCCGCCGAGAACGCCTTGCAGCGGCCGTCCGCGGCGAGGCCGCGCTGAAGGCTGAAGTCGATGAACGTCTCGGGGGTGGACATGACGGTCACACCGCCGGCCAGCGCGAGGGAGCACTCGCCCTGACGCAGGGCATGGGCGGCCCAGTGGAGGGCGACCAGGGAGGAGGAGCAGGCCGTGTCGATCGTGACGGCCGGGCCCTCCAGGCCCATCGTGTACGCGACGCGGCCGGAGACGACACTGCCGAGGGTGCCGTTGGCGATGTAACCCTCGACCTCCTCCGACAGGCGGGCGCTGCCCGTGCCGTAGTCGGTCTGCATGACGCCGGCGAAGACGCCGGTCCGGCTGCCGCGCAGGGTGGTGGGGTCGATGCCCGCCCGCTCGATCGCCTCCCACGACGTCTCCAGCAGCAGTCGCTGCTGCGGGTCCATCGCCAACGCCTCACGCGGAGAGATCCCGAAGAACCCCGGGTCGAACTCCGCCGCGTCGTGCAGGAACCCACCCTCACGCGTGTACGTCCTGCCGGAGACGCCCGGCAGCGGGTCGTAGACGGCGTCGATGTCCCACGCCCGGTTGTCGGGGAAGGGCGTGATGGCGTCGGTGCCCTCGGACACGAGTCGCCACAGGTCCTCGGGGCTGTGGACGTCGCCGGGATAGCGGCAGCCCATGCCGACGATCACCACCGGGTCGTCGTCGGTGCCGGTGACCGCGGGCGCCTCTGTGGGCGGCGGCGCGGTCTCCGTGGCCGCCTCACCGAGCAGGGCGACGATGACGTACTCGGCGAGGGCCTGGGGGGTGGGGTAGTCGAAGATCAGCGTGGCCGGAAGCCGCAGCCCCGTCTCCGCGTTCAGCCGATTGCGCAGCTCCACCGCCGACAGCGAGTCGAAGCCGATGTCACTGAACGCCCGACCCGGCTCGATCGCCCCCGCACCCTCATGCCCCAGCACCGCCGCCACATGCGACCGCACCGACTCCAGCAACACCCGCTCGCGCTCATCCGCCCCCAGCGCCGCAAGCCGCCCCGCGAGGGACGCCTCACCGGCTCCCGCCGCGGCGCCGCCGCCAACGGCGGCGCGTCGTACGGGTCCGCCCGCTATCGACCTGAAGACCGCCGGCACCCCGTCCACCCGCGCACGCAACGCCGCCACATCCAGACGCACCGGCACCACCACCGCCGCATCCACACCCAACGCCGCGTCGAACAACGCCAGCCCCTGCCCCACCGGCAGACCCAGCACCCCCGACCGACTCATCCGCGCGAGATCACCCTCCGCCAGCACCGCACCCATCCCGGCGCCCTCCCACAACCCCCACACCAAGGAGGAAGCGGGCAGGCCGACCGATCGCCGGTGCACCGCGAGCGCGTCCAGGAAGACGTTGGCCGCCGCGTAGTTGCCCTGCCCCGCACCGTCCACGACACCGGCTACGGAGGAGAACATCACGAACGCCGACAGGTCCAACTCCCGCGTCAGCTCATGCAGATACCACGCCGCGTCCGCCTTCGCACCCAGCACACCATCCAAACGATCCGCCGTCAGCGACCCCAGCACACCGTCATCCACCACACCGGCCGCATGCACCACCGCAGACAGCCCATCCCCCAGACCCTCCACCACAGCCGCCAACGCCCCACGATCACTCACATCACACGCCACCACATCAACCTCAGCACCCAACCCGCCCAGCTCAGCGACGAGTTCAGCAGCACCCGGCGCATCACCACCACGCCGCGACAGCAACACCAGACGCCGCACCCCATGCGCCACCACCAGATGCCGGGCCACCAACCCGCCCAGACCACCCGTCCCACCCGTCACCAACACCGCACCGTTGTCCGTCTCCGCGCCCCACGGCGGGGTCGGCATGGTGAGGGCGACCTTGCCGATGTGGCGGGCCTGAGCCATGTGGCGGAACGCGTCGGCAGCGTGGCGGACGTCCCACGTGCGTACGGGCAGGGGGCGCAGCGCTCCGCTGTCGAAGAGGGCGACCAACTCCCGCAGGATCTGCTGGAGTCGGTCGAGGTCCGCCTCGAAGAGGTCGAAGGCGCGGTAGCGCACCCCGGGGTACTCCGCAGCCACCCGCTCGGGATCGCGGACGTCGGTCTTGCCCATCTCGGCGAAGCGCCCGCCGCGCGGCAGGAGGCGCAGGGACGCGTCGACGAACTCGCCGGTGAGGGAGTCCAGGACGACGTCGACACCACGGCCGCCCGTGGCGGCCAGGAACTTCCGCTCGAACTCGGTGTCGCGGGAGGAGGCGATGTTGTCGTCGTCCAGACCAGCCGCGCGCAGTGCGTCCCACTTGGCCGGGGCGGCCGTGCCGTACACCTCCGCACCGAGGTGGCGGGCGAGCTGCACGGCCGCCATGCCGACGCCGCCGGCCGCGGCGTGGACGAGGACCGACTCTCCCGAGCGCACGTCCGCGAGGTCCACGAGGCCGTAGTACGCGGTGGAGAAGACCAGTGGGACGGTGGCGGCCTGCGCGTAGGACCAGCCGCGCGGCATCGGTACGAGGGTGCGGTGGTCGGTGACGGCGTGCGGGCCGAAGGCCGTGTCGAAGAGGCCCATGACGCGGTCGCCGGGCGCGAAGCCGGTGACTCCGGAGCCGACCTCCTCGACGATGCCGGCCGCTTCACCGCCGATGTCCGCCTTCGTCGGGTACATGCCGAGGGCGACCAGGACGTCACGGAAGTTGACACCCGCGGCCCGGACGGAGACACGTACCTGTCCTTCGGCCAGCGGCTGCCGGTCGGCGTCGCTGGGGATGAGGGCGAGGTTGTCCAGGGTGCCCTGGGTGAGCACGTCCAGGCGCCAGTTCACGGCGTCCGGAGGCGGCACGAGCCCGGTGTCCGTGGCGACCCGGACCAGGCGGGGGGCGTACAGGGTGCCGTTGCGCAGGGCGAGTTCGGGCTCGTCCACCGAGGTCGCGAGGGCCAGAGCGGTGCGTGACGGCTCGGTGTCGTCGGTGTCGACGAGACGGATGCGACCGGGGTTCTCGGCCTGCGCGGAGCGGAGCAGGCCCCACACGGGAGCCAGGGACAGGTCGGTGCCGCCGAGGGCCGGATCGGCGCAGACGGCGTCGCGTGTGACGACGACCAGCCGGGTGGTGGCAAGGCGTTCGTCGGCGAGCCAGCTCTGGACGAGTAGCAGTGCGGCGTCGGCCGCGGCGCGCACGGCCGCCGGCACGTCGTCGCCCGAGCCGGCCGGTGACGGCAGCCGCACGGCGACGAGGTCGGGGACGACGGCCCCCGCGTCGAGGGCGGCGCCGAGGGCGGCCAGGTCGTCGTGAGCGGCACACCCTACGCCGGCCTCACTGAGGGCGGCCGCAAGTCCGGGCGCGTCGGGGCCGACGAGGGCCCAGTTCCCGTCGGACGGGGTGGACTCGGCGCTGACCGGGGTCCACTCCACCCGGTACATCGAGTCGGGGCCGCTCCGGGCTCCGCGCAGTTGTTCCGCGGTGACCGGGCGCAGGACGAGGGAGCGCACCGTCGCGACGGGTTGCCCGGCGGTGTCGGCGAGGTCGAGCGCGTAGCCGTCGTGCGCGGTCGCCGTTATCCGCACCCGCAGCGCGGACGCACCTGTGGCGTGGAGCGTCACTCCGGTCCACGCGAACGGAAGTCGCGTCGCGTCGGAGGCGTCGGGACCGTGGGGGTCCAGGTAGTCGGTCGCGTGCAGCGCGGCGTCCAGCAGCGCCGGGTGCAGCCCGAACCGCCCAGCGTCCGCCTGCGCGCCCTCGGGGAGGGCGACCTCCGCGAACACCTCGTCCCCACGACGCCACACGGAGCGCAGGCCTTGGAACACCGGCCCATAGCCGTACCCCTGCTCGGCCATGGTGCCGTACACGTCGCTCACATCGACGGCCTGCGCTCCCGCCGGGGGCCACGCCTCCATGCCCATGCCGTCCGTGTCGGCACCGCTCGCGAGGAATCCGGTGGCGTGCCGAGTCCAGGCCTCCTCCGTACCCTCGTCCTCGGCACGGGAGTACACGCTGACGGAGCGGACACCGGCCTCCTCCGGCTCCCCCACGACGACCTGTACCTGTACGGCTCCGCGCTCGGGCACCACCAGGGGCGCCTCCAGCGTCAGCTCCTCCACCCGACCACAGCCGACCTGATCACCGGCACGCACCGCCAACTCGACGAACGCCGTTCCCGGCAGCAACACCACACCACCGACCGCGTGATCGGCCAGCCACGGGTGTGACTTCAGGGACAGGCGGCCGGTCAGCACCGACCCGTCGCCACCGGCCAGCCCCACCACCGCGCCCACCAGCGGATGATCCGCCGCCGACTGGCCCAGACCCGCCGCATCGGTGGCCTGCCGAGCGGACTCCAGCCAGAACCAACGCCGTTGGAAGGCGTACGTGGGCAGTTCGACGCGACGGCCGCCCGCCGTCAACGGCTCCCAACTCACCGGCACACCACGGACGGAGAGCCGCGCCAGGCCGGTCAAAAACTCCCGCACCTCGTCACGGTCGCGCCGCATCACCGGCACACACGCCACATCCGAGCCCTCAGCCAGCGACTCGCGTGCCATCGCACTCAGCACACCGTCCGGACCCAACTCCAGGAACGACGACACACCAGCGGCGACCAACGCCTCCACACCATCGCCGAAGCGAACCGCCTCACGGACATGCCGCACCCAGTACTCCGGCGTGCAGAGTTCCTGGGCAGAAGCCACGGCACCCGTCACGTTCGACACCACCGCGATGCGTGGAGCCTCATAGTCCAGGACCGCTGCGACACGGCGGAAGTCCGCGAGCATCGGCTCCATCAACGGAGAGTGGAAAGCATGGCTGACGTCGAGCCGCTTGGTCTTCACCCCACGCCCACGCAACACCTCCACCACCGGCATCACCGCGGCTTCCGCGCCCGACAACACCACCGCACGCGGCCCGTTCACCGCAGCGATACCCGCCCCCTCAACCCCTTCCAGCAGCTCTCGGACCTCCACCTCGGTGGCCTGCACCGCCACCATCACGCCACCCTCCGGCAACGCATCCATCAACCGGCCACGCGCAGCCACCAGCACCGCCGCATCCTCCAGCGACAACACCCCAGCCACATGCGCGGCAGCGATCTCCCCCACCGAATGCCCCGCAACGAAATCCGGACGCACCCCGAAGGACTCCACCAACCGGAACAACGCCACCTCGACCGCGAACAACGCCGCCTGCGCATACACCGTCCGCCTCAACAGACCATCAGCAGCATCCCCCGCCCGAGCGAACAACACCTCCCGCAACGGCAGCCCAAGATCCGCCAAGCCCACGTCCAGCAGGTCACACGTCCGCTCCAACGACTCCGCGAACACCGGAAAAGCAGACGCCAACTCCCGGCCCATGCCCACCCGCTGAGCACCCTGACCCGTGAACAACAACGCCAGCCGGCCATCCACCACCCGACCCGACACCACACCAGGCGCCTCACCACCAGACGCCAACACCCCCAACGACCCCAACAACTCCTCACGCGAAGCCCCCAGCACCACACCCCGATGCTCCAACCCCGCCCGCGACACACCCAAAGAAAACGCCACATCCACAACCGACGCAGCCGAGCCAGCCGAGGCAGCCGACCCCTGCTGATCAAGCAACCGCCCCGCCTGCGCCCGCAACGCCCCCACCGACCTACCCGACACCACCCACGGCACCGGCAACCCGGAAGACACCACCGCCGCCACCGGTTCGGGAACGGGGGCCGGCGGCTCCTCGATGATGACGTGGGCGTTGGTTCCGCTGATGCCGAAGGCGGAGACGCCGGCCCGGCGCGGGCGGTCGGGGGCGTCCCAGTCACGGGTCTCGGTGAGGAGTTCGACCGCGCCCGTGGACCAGTCGACGTGCGGTGTGGGGGCGTCGATGTGCAGACTGCGAGGCAGCTTGCCGTGCCGCATGCCCATGAGCATCTTGATGAGGCTGGCGGCTCCGCCCGCTGCCTGGGTGTGGCCGAGGTTGGACTTGATCGAGCCGAGCCAGAGGGGGCGGTCCTCGTCGCGGTCCTGTCCGTAGGTGGCGAGGATGGCCTGGGCCTCGATGGGGTCACCGAGCTTCGTGCCGGTGCCGTGGGCCTCCATGGCGTCGACGTCCGCGGGGGTGAGGCCGGCGTTGGCGAGGGCCTGGAGGATGAGGCGCTCTTGGGACGGGCCGTTCGGGGCGGTAAGGCCGTTGCTCGCGCCGTCCTGGTTGATGGCGGAGCCCTTGACGATGCCGAGGACGGGGTGGCCGTTGCGGCGGGCGTCGGAGAGGCGCTCGACGACGAAGATGCCGACGCCCTCGGAGAAGCCGGTGCCGTCCGCGGCTGCGGCGAAGGGCTTGCAGCGGCCGTCGGCGGCGAGGCCGCGCTGTCGGCTGAAGGCGGCGAACATGCCGGGGTTGCCCATGACGGTCACACCGCCGGCCAGCGCGAGGGAGCACTCGCCCTGGCGCAGGGAGTGGGCGGCCAGGTGCAGGGCGACGAGCGAGCCGGAGCAGGCGGTGTCGATGGTGACCGCGGGGCCTTCCAGACCGAGGCTGTAGGCGACGCGGCCGGAGGCGACGCTGGGGGCGTTGCCGGTCATGAGGTAGCCGTCCAGGCCTTCGGGGGCCTCGTGGACGCGGGTGCCGTACTCGTGGACCTCGGCGCCGATGAAGACGCCGGCCGTGCTGCCCCGGAGGGAGCCGGGGTCGATGCCTGCGCGTTCGAAGGCCTCCCAGGCCGTCTCCAGGACGAGGCGCTGCTGCGGGTCCATGGCGAGGGCCTCACGCGGCGAGATGCCGAAGAAGTCCGCGTCGAAGGCACCGGCCTCGGCCAGGAAGCCGCCCTCTCGCACATAGCTCTTGCCCGGCTTGCCCGGGTCGGGGTCGTAGATGCCCTCCACGTCCCAGCCGCGGTTGGTGGGGAACTCGGTGAGTACTTCACCCTCGTCCATCACGAGTCGCCAGAGGTCCTCCGCGGAGTTGATGTCGCCGGGGAAGCGGCAGCCGATGCCGACGATGGCGATCGGTTCGTCGTCGGCGGCCGTTCCGGCGGCGACGGTGGTGCGGGCCTCCTGGCCGAGGCCGAGGGCGATGCGCCGGATCCGCTCGGCGACGAGCGCCGGCGTGGGGAAGTCGAAGGTGATGGTCACCGGGAGTTCCAGGCCGGTCTCGTCGGCGAGCCGGGCGTGCAGGTCCACGGCGGCCAGGGAGTCGAAGCCGAGTTCCAGGAACGGACGTTGCACATCGATCGTGTCGGGGGTGTGCGGTGCGACGGCCCGCAGCGCGGCGACGGTGTGCCGGTGCACGAGGTCGAGGAGTGCCTGCTCCTGCTCGGCCGGCGACAGGTCGTCCAGCTGCCGGGCCAGCGCCGATCGCGGGTCCGCGGACTCATCCGAAACGGAGGTGGTTTCAGGAACGATGTACTCGGACTCGCTCATTCGCTTACTCCTCGCTAGGGCGGGCGACGACACAGGTGAAGAAGGGGCGCAGGGAAAAGTGCGGGAACGCCCGCGTCGGGCGTTCCCTTGGTGGTGCGGGGTGGTGCCGCGAGGCGGTGCGGCTTACGCGGGGGTTGCGGGTGTGCGGTGATGCTCCAGGCGGGACGCGGAGACGACCCGGCCGTCCTGGAGGACCACTTCGACGGGGGCGGGCCTGCCGAGGAACATCAGGAGGCTCGCGGTGACGCCGTAGGCACCGGCGTTCGGCACGGTGACGAGGTCGCCGGGTTCGAGCCGCGGGAGGGGGATCTCGCGGCCGAGGATGTCGCCGGGGGTGCACAGAGGCCCCGCGAGGCTGGCGACATCGTCGAGTGCGAGGGAGTCGGCGGCGCCGGTGGTCTCGGGCTCCACGGCCACCGGCAGCAGCCGGCCGAGTCCGGACATTCCCCCGAAGGTGTTGATGCCGGCGTCGAGGACGACGAACTTCCGGCCGCGGCTGACCTTGGTGTTGACGACCCGGGTCAGCAGCGCTCCGCTGCCGCTGACCTGGTAGCGGCCGGTCTCCACGGCGATCCGCGGGGCTCCTTCCCGCCAACGCGGGAGGTGGGTGTCGAGGGCGGCCGTGAGGGCCGCGCGCAGCTTCCGGTAGACGGGGCGGTCGCCGGGGGCCCCGTAGGGGGCGGCGAACCCTCCCCCTATGTCGAGGAGTTCCAGGGGGATCGCGTGGTCCGCGGCCAGGCGGGCCGCGGTTTCGATGGTGTGCCGGAACTCCCCGATGAGGCTGTCCTCGTCGCGGGCGTTGCTGAGGGGGAAGAAGTGCATGCCGACGACTCGGGTGCCGGGTACGGCGAGGAGGTCCGCGGCGGCGTCGGCGAGGGTTTCGCTGTCGATGCCGAACTGGGAGGGTGTGCCGGTCATCCGGATGCTGGTGGTGGCGCTGGCGGTGGCGCTGTTGATGCGCAGCAGGCACCGGGCGACCGTGTCGTGGCGCAGGGCGGCGGCGCCGATGTGCTGGAGGTCGGTGTGCGACTCCACGGAGAAGGTGCGTACGCCCTTGCCGATCGCCTCGTCGAGTTCGGAGTCGGTCTTGCCCGGGCCGGTGTAGAGGCAGTCGGCTGCGCGGTAGCCCGCGGTGAGGGCGGCGGCGAGTTCGCCGACGGAGCTGATCTCGGCGCGGCACCGGGGGCCGTTGTCGTCGCGCAGGGCGCCGGCGACCTGGGGGTGCGGGTTTGCCTTGAGGGCGTAGTAGACGTCGATCTCGTCGGGCAGGGCGGTACGCAGGTCGCGGCGGGCCTCGGTGACGCGGTCAAGGTCGTAGACGTAGAGCGGGGTGCCGTATCGCTCGGCGAGTTCCTCGTGCCGGTTCATCGGTCGCCCCCGTCGATGAGTCGTGCCAGTTGTTTGCGTTCGGACTTGCCGTTGAGGGTGAGCGGGAAGTCGTTGACGATGCGGCAGAGCGCGGGGACCTTCGCGGGTTCGAGGCGTTCGGCGAGCCTGCGCAGCACGTCGTGCGGTGCGAGGTCGGAGGCGACGACGAGGGCCAGGTCGCGGGTGTCGGTGGGCGGCAGAGCGACGGCGGCGGTGACGCCGGGGATGTCGAGGGCGGCCGCTTCGATCTCGACGGTGCTCATGCGGGTGCCCTTGCGTTTGAACATGTCGTCGCGTCGGCCGGCGAAGTAGAGGAAGCCGTCCTCGTCGAGGTGTCCGTAGTCGCCGGTGTGCAGCCGCATGGCGCCGGTGCGTGGGTCGCGTCGGTAGGCTCGGGCGGTGAGTTCGGGGGCGCGCCAGTAGCCGGCCATGACGTGGGGGCCGGTGACGGTGATCTCGCCGGGTTCGCCGGGCGGCAGGGTCCGGCCGTCCTCGTCGAGGATCTCCACGGTGGTGCCCGGCAGGGGGAGGCCGACGGAGTCGGGCCGTTCATGCTCCAGGTGCGGTGGCATGATCGAGATGCGCTTGCACTCGGTCTGGCCGTACATCCGGACGACCTGGGCGCCGGGGAACGCCTCACGGAGTTTGTCGATGGTGGCCTGGGGCAGGGCGGCGGCGCTGTTGGTGAACATGCGCACGGTGGGTGCGCCTTCGGGGTCGCGTCGCGCCAGGGTGGTCAGCATGCTCGCGAGGGACGGCACGATCGGCATCATGGTGGCGCCGGTCTCCCGCATGGACTTGAGCAGGGCGATGTCGGGTTCGCTCCCGGCGAGGACCAGCTTGGCGCCGGTGAGGGTGGAGATGAGCACTTTGTAGAGGCCGAAGTCCCACGAGACGGACATCCGGCAGAACACCACGTCGTCGTGGCGATAGCCGAGGACGGCGTTGATGGAGGAGGCCGCGAAGGCGATCTGCTGGTGGGGGCAGGCAACGGCCTTGGGGGCCGCGGTGCTGCCGGAGGTGTAGATGAGGACGGCCAGGTCCTCGGGTGAGACCTCGACGGTTCCGGTGCCGCCCTTTGCCGCGCTGAGCCGCTCCACGTCCGGCCACAGGGTGTCGAGCGCGAACACCGGCAGGTCGGTGAGGTCGTGCAGCCGGGCGGCGGCGGTCTCGTTCTCGGCGATGACGAGCCGGGGGTCGGCGTCGGCGATGACGGAGCTGAGATGGAAGGGCTTCATGCCCGGGTTGAGGGGCACGAAGACGACGCCGCGGCGGCAGGCCCCGAAGAACACGGCGACGGTCTGCCGGACGTTCGGCAGCTGGACGACGATGCGCTCGCCGCGGGCGATGCCCTTGTCGTCGAGCCAGGCGCTGAACGCCTGGCTGTGGGCGAGCAGTTCTTCGTAGTTCCAGGAACCGAAGGCGTCCTCCACGGCCTGGGAATTCGGGTACGCCTTTCCGGAGTCCTCCAGGAAATGGTGTACGAGTCCGCCGTGACGGAGATCGAGTTCAGCATTGTCGGACATCACATGGGTCATGCTGCTCAATGCCGGTCTCCTGTCCGGTAAATGCACGTGAGGGTCTGGTCAAGGCGCACGGCGAACTCCCCCGAATTGGCTTTTCGTTGGCGAGGCTAGCCCGGTGCGGGCGGAAGACATACCCCTAGCGGCCCCTAAGGGCCCCTAGCGGATCCGGTGGTTCGGCAGGCTTTTTTCTCAGGTTCCGGCGAGGAGTTCGTCGGCCCGTGCGGTAAGCGCCCGCCGGTCGGTCTTGCGATTGGAATTCAGTGGCATTTCCGCGATGTGGTGGTAATGCCGTGGTACGACGCCGTCCGGCAGGGTGGCGCGCAGCAGCCCGGCGAAGCGGGCCGGCGCCACGGGCGCGGCGGCGGTGTAGAAGACGACGAGTTCCGTGCCCGTCTCGGTGGTGGCGCCGACGGTGACGGCCTCGTCGACGCCTTCGCACGCCTGGAGCGCGTGGTCGACCTCGGCCAGTTCGACGCGCCAGCCCTGGACCTGGACCTGGGCGTCCATCCGGCCGAGGTAGACGAGGTCACCACCGGGGGCCAGCCGGACGCGGTCCCCGGTGCGGTACCAGCGGCGCCCTTCGTGGTCGAGGAATCTGCCGTGGTCGTCGGAGGGGTCGAGGTAGCGGCCGGCCATCTGGGGTCCGGTGACGCACAGTTCGCCGGTGTCCGGGTGGGGGCGGCCGTCGGGACCGAGGAGGACGTGGTCGAGCCCTTTGTGGAGGGGGCCGATCGGTACCACGCCGTTGGCGCCGACGACCGGGGAGACCTCCGGTGACCACCGGTGGGCGGTGATGGTCACGGTGAGTTCCGTGGGTCCGTAGAGGTTCTCCACGAAGGACGCGGGGGCCGCGCGCTGCCAGTCGTCGGTGTCGGCGCACTTGAGTGCCTCGCCCGCGAACAGGCTCCAGCGCAGGGTGGGCAGGGAGCCGGGGCGCAGCCCGCCCAGACGGCGGACGAGCGCGATGCTGCTGGGGGTGGAGAACCAGACGGTGACGCCCTGTTCGTTCAGGTGGGCGGGCAGGTCCCGGTAGGCCTGCGGCGGGATCTGCGCGACGCTCGCGCCCGCGCCCCAGGCGCTGAACAGGTCGAAGAGGGAGCAGTCGAAGTTGAGGTCGAACGTCTGGGTGAAGATGTCGTCGGGGGTGAAGTCGTAACGGGTGTCGAGCACTTGGAAGTAGTGGGCGAGGTTTCCGTGGCTGAGCGGCACCCCCTTGGGCCGCCCGGTGGAACCGGAGGTGAACAGCACGTAGGCCGTGTCGTCGGGGTTCACGGGGCGGGGCTCCGTAAGGGTGTGGCGTGCGTCCACCCGTACGGGGCGGCCCGCGGTGTCCTCCCAGGCGGGGCTGTCGTCGGCGGCCAGGACGACGGTGTCGGGCCGGTCGGCGAGCAGTTCGGGGAGCAGGCGCCTGCCCTGGGCGTCCGCGATGACGGCGGTGACCCCGGCTGCCCGCATCATCTCGGCGGTGCGGGAGACGGGGAAGTCGGGCCGCAGCGGCACCACGCCCGCGCCGGCGCACAGGGCGGTCAGGACGCCCTGGTAGGCGGGGATTCCCTTGGCCGCCAGCACCCCGATCACCGTCGGGGCCTGGGCCGTGGCGTGCAGCAGCGATCCGGCCTGGCGCAGGGCGGTGCGGTGGGCCTCGGCGTAGGTCACCGTCTGTCCGCCGGACCGCACCGCGGGCCGTTCGGGTGCGCGGGCGAGTCCGCGCAGGAAGCGTGCGTACAGTGCGTGGTCGGCGGCGTCCATGGTTCCTCCGTGGGGCCGGGCGGGGGTCGTGCCGGTCAGGGGCGCGGTTCGGCCAGGGCCGACAGCGTCTTCCACAGCACGCCGGGGGTTTCGAAGGTCTCCTTGGTCAGCGCCTCGTCCTGGAAGCGGACGTCGTAGGTGTTCTCCAGTTCGGCGAGGAGTTCGACGGTGCCGAGCGAGTCGAGGCCGACGTCGCGCAGGCTGACGTCCCGTTCCAGCGGCTGGTCGGCGGAGAGGAACGGCAGATAGCGGCGGAGCAGGTTCTCGAAACGGTCGTCCCACATGGGAGCTCCTTTCGGCCCCGGTCGGCGGGGCACGCGGTCTCGGCTGGTTACGCGGCGGTGGTGGAGCGCGGGCGGGGCTGGAGGGCGAGGCGGGGTGTCGCGGCTACGACCTCGAAGGCGCGGGTCGTGGTCCCGACGCGTCCGAAGAGGCTGTCGGGTCCCGCGACGCACACGCGGGTGACGCCCTGGTCCTGGAGGGAGGCGATGACGTCGGGCCAGCGCAGGGGGCGTACGAAGCTCTCCAGCAGCATGGTGCGCACCTGGTCGCCGGTCGTCAGCAGTGCCCCGTCCTGGTCGGCGACGACGGGCAGCGTCGGGTCGTGGAAGGTGAGGCCGCCGAGGACCTCCTCCTCGGCCTTGCGGCGCAGGCCGCCGAAGGCGGAGGCGTGCATGGGCGGCCGCATGGCGTAGAGCGGCAGGGCGCCGGCCGCCCGCAGACGGCCCTCCAGCCATGAGCTGTTGCGCTCGTGGAGGGTGAGCATGAAGAAGTCGTGGTCGATGTGGCAGGAGATCTCGTGCCAGGCGCCGCGCTCGTCGAGTTCGGCGAGGATCTCGTCGAGTCGCTCCCGGGGCGCGCGGACGAAGGAGTGGGTCACGACGCCGGTGTGCTCGGTGCGGAAGTACTCGTCCATGCAGCGGGCGAGCCCGGCGGTCATGCGGACGGCGTCGGCGAAGGTGAGCGCGCCGCTGTAGGCGGCGACGGACTTCTCGCCGAAGCTGGCCCCGGTGCAGATCCGGGGGCTCAGGCCGAGGGTCTGCTCGGCCCAGCGGGCGAGAGCCAGGCAGTTCACGAGGAAGGCGATCTGGGCGTACTCGGAGTAGTCGCCCTCGGCTTCGCGGAAGCGGTCCACGAGGTTGTAGCCGAGCGTGTCGTCCGCCTCCGCCAGCAGCTCGCGGACCTGTCGGTTGGTCACCAGGAACCGGCCGACCTCGGCGAACGACGCGGGCCCCATTCCGGGGAAGACCATGGCGTCCGTCGCGCCGTCGGCCGCACTCGGTCCCTGCTGTGTCGTGTCCATGGTGGGCTTACACCAGACTTTCGAGGTAGGAGAGCATGACCTGCCGGAACCGCTCGGGCTCCTCCAGGTGCGGCACGTGGCTGGAGTTCTCCAGCACCTCCTGCCGCACGTTCGGCACGAGGTCGAGGAACGGCTGCACGGTGGCCTGGGTCGCCTCGTCGTGCCGCCCGGTCAGCACGAGCGTGGGCACGGCGATGTCGGGCAGGCAGTACTCCACGGACCAGTCGCGCAGTGTGCCGATCACGTGGAACTCGTTGGGGCCGTTCATCGTGAAGTAGACGGTGGGGTCGTTGTAGATCTCCATGAAGGTGGCGCCGAAGTCCCGCGGCCAGGGCACGATCCGGCAGACGTGCCGGTCGTAGAAGGCGCGCATGGCGTGGAAGTACTGCTCGCTGTCGGTGGTGCCCGCCTCTTCGTGCCGGGTCAGCACGTTCTGGATGTCCTCCGGGAGGAGTTCGCGCAGGCGCTTCATCTCCTGGAGCCAGATCTTCATGGAGGCGGGTGCGTTGGCGACGACCAGGCCGCGCAGCCCGGTGGGGCGCTGGGCGGCGTGCACCGAGCCGAGCATGCCGCCCCAGGACTGGCCGTAGAGGACGTAGTCGTCGGCGATGCCGAGCTTGTCGAGGAGGTTGTCCAACTCGTCCTGGAACAGCTGGACGGTCCAGAAGTCCGCGCCGCGGTCGGGCAGATGGGTCGAACCGCCGTTGCCGATCTGGTCGTAGTGCACCACGGGCCAGCCGGCGTCCGCGAGGGACGTCATGGACAGCAGGTAGTCGTGTGTGCTGCCGGGGCCGCCGTGGAGGAGCACCACCGGTGGCCTACCTGAATGCAGGTCACCCGTCACGCGATACCAGGTCCGGTACTGACCGAATGGCACGGTCCCCTTGGCATTCGGGGGTCTGGACATTCACACCACCTCACGGTTCGACTCGTCGGTCACGCTAGATGAGCGGCTCAGCGCAGCAGACCCCTATCCGGCCCCTAGGTACCCCTAGGCCCGGACAACGGAGTCGGGCCGGCCGATTCCGGAAATGCGAGGGCGTCGTATGTCCGTTGCACATAGGAAAGCGCGGTGAGCAGTTCGGTGGAGGAAACCGCGCGGACCGCGCCCGCTTTCACGGTGTTTCCCAGTGGCAGCATTCCGGTGTCCGCCCACCGCAGGCGCCCGGTGTCGTCTATGTAACTCCGGCTGCGCCCCATGTTGTCGGGGTGCAGGCAATAGGGAATGTCGAGGTATCCCCGTTTGAAGGCACGGAACAGGGCGCTGCCCACGTCGGGTCCGCAGTTCATGACCGCCTCGACGAGCGCGCGGGCCTCCGCATAGGTGACGGAGTCGGCGCGGTCCTCCAGGGCCGGGACCGGGCGGGGCGCTGCCCGGGCGACGGCAGCCGCGTGTTCGAGGGCGGCGACGTTGTCGGCGACGGTCGGTATGTGGTGCGCCTCGGCCGCCGTCTTGACGATCAGCCGCTCGGCCCCGGTGTCCACGGCGAGTTCGGCCGCGCGTCCCAGGAGCGCGCGGGCGCCCTCGGCGGTGGTCGGGTACACGCCCATGTACGCGTAGATGACGATGTGGCAGTCGGTGTCGGCCAGGAGCTCGGTGTGCAGACGGCGCAGGGCCCGTACCGCTTCCCGGTCCTGCTCGGGGTGGGTCTGCTGGGCGTAGCTGAGGGAGATGCTGCGGATGCCGTGCTGGCGGAAGAAGAGCGCTTCGAGCACGCTGATCGCGACGAGTTGGCTGGGCGGGCAGAGCTGCCCGAGCATGCAGCCGCCGAAGGTCTCCAGGTGGGGTTCGCGCCCCGGCGCCCGCTGCCGGGCGAACTCGTCGCAGCAGCGGGCCCAGTTGCTCACCGACTGGTCGAGGGGAATGCGCCCGTAGGGCAGGCAGTAGGAGACCGGCCCGCCCTCGGTGGCGTCCAGGCCCGCCCGGGTGAGCGCGCCGAAGATGTGCAGGGGCGTGGCCGACCCGTGCCGTACTTGGACCGGGAAGTCGTCACCGGCGATGCCGGCCAGGACTCGACGTGTCGTCGACTCCGGGTAGGTGACGAGGGGGTAGCCGTTGAGGGCGATGCCGGACCGCAGCGCCTCGGCGGCGGCGTCCAGGTCGCCTACGCGCGTATAACTGTCCAGGGTGAGCGTGCCGACCGTGGTGGCGTCCGCCGCCCGGGTGGCGGCGAGTCCCGCGCGCATCGCGTCGGGGGTTCCCATGCCCATGCGGGGCTGCACGACCAGTTCGCCGCGGGCGTGGGCGGCACGCACGAAGGCGCCGAATCCCGTCAAGACGCGACCCGTTGGGGAAGGGCCCGCAGGTACCGGGCGAAGGACGACACCGCCTCCGCGTCGTCGGGGAACACCGCGTCGAAGCCCGCCCAGACCAGTTCCGCCGCCTGGCGGGACTCACCCGGGCCGGCGACGCCGAGCTTGCCGCCGATGACGACGGGAACGCCGTCGAGTTCCGCACAGGCCCGCAGTTCGCGGATGACGCGCAGACCGTCCTGGTAGCCGTGGCCGTTGACGGTGCTGACGACCACGAGGCCGGGCCGCCTGTCCCGGCACTCGGCGACGAGCAGGTCGTCGGGCACGCACGGCCCGAGGTTCACGACCTCGTGGCCCAGCTCCTCGATCAGAAGCTGCAGGAAGACCAGGTTCCAGGTGTGTGAGTCGGACGCGACGCTGCTGATCAGCACGGGCCCCGGGCGGCCGCTCGGGAGGTGCGGCAGGGGGTCCTGCGGCCGGTGGACGGGGGATGCGGTGGAGAGTTGGCGGACGTCGGAGGAATACATCGGGGGCATGCTCCGTGGGGAAGGGGAAGTGGAAGGAAGCGGGGAACAGGAAGGTGCTTGCTGTTCCCCTGCGCGTCGTGTCGGCCCACGGCGATGCGGGACGGCTGACGGCGGGGCTGCGCGGTCCGAGGGGCCGGACAGGGTGCGGCCGGTCCTGGCGCCCGGGTGCGGTCGTGGTTCAGTCGAGCCAGGCCTCCGGCGCCGGACGGCCGTTGCCGATCGGCGGGAACAGTTCGTCGAGCCGGTCGAGGACGTCGTCGGGCAGCCGCAGGTCCAGGGTCTGCAGCGCGTCGGCCAGGTGGGCGGCGGTGCGCGGGCCGATGACGGCCGCCGTGAGACCGGGACGAGACAGCAGCCAGGCCAGCGCGACCTGGGCCGGGTCTAGGGCGATCTCCACGCACAGCTTCTCGTAGAGCGCGATGGTGTCGCGCCGTGTCTCCAGGGCGAGGGCCGCGCGGCCCTGCGCCGTCTTCACCGCCGTACCGTCGTCCAGTTTGCGCAGTGCGCCGCCGAGCAGTCCGCCGTGCAGCGGCGACCAGGCGAGGACGCCGATGCCGTGGGCCTGGGCGGCGGGAACGACCTCGGTCTCCACGAAGCGGGTCGCGAGGTTGTACACGCACTGCTCGGAGACGATGCCGAGGAAGTTGCGGCGGGCCGCCGCGGCCTGGGCGTCGGCCAGGTGCCAGCCGGCGAAGTTCGAGGATCCGACGTAGCGGATCTTGCCCTGGCACACGAGGGTCTCCATGGCCTGCCACACCTCCTCCCAGGAGGCCGACGGGTCGACGTTGTGCATCTGGTAGACGTCGATCCAGTCGGTACGCAGCCGCCGCAGGGAGTCCTCGCAGGAGGCGACGATGTGACGCGCCGACAGCCCCCGGTCGTTGGGCAGGTCGCTCATCGGATTGCAGACCTTGGTGCCGAGGACCACGCGCTCTCGCCGTCCGCCGCCCTGGGCGAACCACTCCCCGATGATCTCCTCGGTCAGTCCCTTGCGGACCTGCCAGCCGTACTGGTTGGCGGTGTCGAAGAAGTTGATGCCCCGGTCCAGAGCCTCGTCCATGAGGGCGAACGCCTCGTCACGCGTGGTGCGGACGCCGAGGTTGAGCGTGCCGAGGCACAGCGGGCTCACGTGCAGTGCCGTACGTCCGAGCTTCCGGTAGAGCATCGTCACCCTTTCAGGGAGCTGGGGGTGGGAGAAGGGGGGTGGGAGAAGGGGGCGGCGGTGGTGCGGCGAACACCCGCGACGGGTCGGAGGTCCTGTGGCGGGGGCAGGGATCCCGTCGCGGTCAGAGACTCCGAGGCGGTCAGAGGTCCCGTGGCGCGCCCGAGAGGCTGTGGAGGCACGCGATGAGGCTGCGGGCCTGGACGTTGACGTAATGGCTGTGCCGCAGCAGGCCGACCATCTGGTGGAGGGCCAACCAGCGGAAGTCCGGCGCCAGTTCGGGGGTGATGTCGATGTCGGTCTCGACCACGAGATAGCGGTTCTGGGCGTGGTAGAAGCGGCCGCCCTCCTCGGACAGGAGCGTCTCGAAGAGCACCTGCTCGGGCCGGGCGGCCAGCACGTGGTTCAGAAAGGCCGGCCGGGCCGCCGGGGGCAGACCCTCGTAGTTGGCCGGCGTGCACATGACGGTGGGGGACAGCTCCACGACGTCCAGATAGCCGGGCTCGACACAGGCGTGTGCCAGGACGTGCAGGACACCCTCGATGCGCTTGACGAGGAAGGCCACGATGCCCACGCCGACGGGCGCGATCATGGGCTGGGTCCACTCGCGCACCTCCCGGTCGCCGTCGGTCTGGATGTGCACGCCCATCACGTCGAAGAACCGGCCGGTGTCGTGGGAGATCGTGTACGGGGTGCGCCGCCAGTTCTCCACCTCGCGCAGGGGGACGGGCCGGGTGCGCACCTCGTGCCGGGTGCGGGCGTCGGTGATCCAGCTGAGGATGTCGCCGGTGCTGTGCAGACTGCCGTGGTCCTCGCTGCACGAGCGCAGGATGGGCAGCCGCAGTTCGCTTCCCGGGCCGGGCAGTTGCTCGGCGAGCTCCGCCCCGGAGAACGGCAGACAGGACAGCACGGTCCGGGTGTCCATGTTGATCAGGTCGTCGATCGCGAGCAGCCGGTGCAGCTGACCGATGGTGAGCCACATGAACGCCTCGTGCGGCTCGATGTCCTCGTCGGTCTCCACGACCATGTTGCGGTTGCGCTTCTGGAAGAACCACGCGCCCTGCTCGGACTGCAGCGCGTCCGTCATCACGCTGTGCCGTGAGGTGTCCTGGAAGTACGACAGATACGGCACGGCGTTGCCCTGGTGCACCCGCGTGTAGTTGCTCCGGGTCGCCTGGACCGTCGGGGAGAGCTGGAGGCCGTTGCGGTTGCCCGGCTCCATCTTGGCCTGCATCAGACAGTGCAGTACCCCGTTGAATTCCTTGACCAGAATCCCGAGAATTCCGATCTCCGGCTGGTTGATGATGGGTTGCGACCAGGCAGCGACCGGGGCGCCGGGAAGTTCGACGGAAAGACCCTGCACACTGAAGAACTTGCCGCTGTGGTGCTCGATGTTGTGCGTGTCGGGATCGGTGCTCCAGCCGACCAGTTCGTCCAGGGGCATCTTGTGGACACGGGCCACCCTTTTGCCGCGCTCGGCGAACCACGCATGGAATTCGGCAAGGCTGTGCAACGCCCCCTTGTCGACGATACTCACCGACTTGGCGATACGGACCGCGAGCGACTCGTCGCCGGAACGGGTGGGCAGGGGCGTCGACAGTGTCTCGGCCACGGAGGTCTCCTTATGGGCGGCGGCCATGCGGAACTCATCGAGGAAAGGATCGGAGATTGATCGAGAATCGATCGGGAATTGATCGATCCGGAAATGCTTCGGCCGGGTTCACCGACACCAACCCGCACTGAGGGCGACCTGCGCGTTCCGGCGGCGGTTCGCACTCACAGCGGGATCTCGCGCTGTGTCATGGTCACCGGCAGGCTGCGCCCGACGCTAGCTCCGACAGGGCGGCCGCGTCAGCTGGACCGGGGCCCCTTAGGGGGGTCGTTAGGGGCTTGGGGGGTCGGCCGCCGTCCGGGGTGGGCGGCCGCAGGGGTTGAGGCTAGGGGCTGGTGGGCGGAACGATGAACAGGTGGATGATTCCCCTGTGTTCCGTGAACCCCTGCACGTCGGTCGCCCCAACGTGGGCAGCCGCGCGCGTCTGACGGAGAGACTGGACGGAGCGCTCGACCGGCTCTATCTCACCAACGGCCCACTGGTCCGTGAATTCGAGGAGGAACTCGCCAAAGTCGCAGGAGTCGACCACTGTGTCGCCGTGTGCAATGCCACGATCGGTCTGCAAGTGGCGGCCAGGGCCGCGGGAATCCGAGGCGGCGACGAGATCATCGTGCCCGCTTTCACCTGGGTGGCCACGGCGGCGGCGCTGGACTGGATAGGAATCGTTCCTGTCTTCTGCGACGCCGATGAGAGGACGGGGAATCTCGACCCGTCCGAGGTCGAGGCGTTGATCGGTCCACGCACCCGCGGAATCATGGGCGTCCATGTATTCGGTCGTCCGTGTGCGATGGACGAACTCACCGAGATCGCCGACCGGCACGGTCTGCCGCTGCTGTTCGACGCGGCCCACGCGATCGGCTGTACGTACAAGGGCCGGCCCGTAGGTGGTTTCGGCACGGCGGAGGTGTTCAGCTTCCACGCCACGAAGTTCGTCAACAGCTTCGAGGGCGGCGCCATCGTCACCCGGGACGCCGGGTTCGCCGAACGTTGCCGCGAACTGCGCAACTTCGGCATCACCGCGAGCGGTGAGATCAGGTCCGGCGGCACGAACGCCAAGATGAACGAGGCGGCGGCCGCGATGGGACTGACCTCCCTGGAGGTCATGGACGAGCTGATGGGCGTCAACACACTCAACCACCGCCGCTACGAGAAGGGCCTGGAGGGGCTGCGGGGCGTACGGGTGCGGGGCCAGGCCGAGGGCGAGCGTGCGAACCACCAGTATCTGGTGATCGAGATCGACGCCGCCACCGCGGGCGTCCACCGCGACGAGGTCCACGCGGCGCTCGGCGCCCAGAACGTGCTGTCGCGCCGTTACTTCCACCCCAGTTGCCATCAGGTGGAGCCCTACAGGAGCGATCCCGCGCGGCACGCCCCGCGGCCTCTGCCGCGCGCGGAGGCACTCGCCGAGCGGGTGCTCGCTCTCCCGACGGGCAGCGCCGTCGGGCCGTCGGAGATCGACAAGGTCTGTGACATCGTCCGGCGCTGCGTCAGCGCCCGAACCCCGGCCAGGTGACCCCATGTACGAAGAGGATTTCGCCCGCGTCTACGACGACATCTACCGTCGGCACAAGGATTACGCCGGTGAGGCCGACCGCATCCGCGCACTCGCCCTCGAACACCGTCCGGAGGCCTCCAGTCTGCTCGATGTCGGCTGCGGCACGGGCGAACATCTCGCCCGTCTGCGCGAGCACTTCGACGTGGCCGGCGTGGATCTCTCCTCGCCGATGATCCGTATCGCGTCTGCCAAGCTTCCCGGAGTGCCCCTGCTCCAGGACGACATGCGCACCTTCGGGTTCGAGCGGACCTTCGACGTGGTCTGTTCGATGTACAGCTCGGTGGGTTACCTGGCGTCGGCGGACGATCTGGTCACCGCCGTCAAGAACATGGCGCACCATCTGCGTCCGGGCGGTGTGCTGATCGTCGAGCCCTGGATCCTGCGGGAGGACTGGAACGGCGGCGACCTCGTACAGGCCGGCTTCGAGAACGAGGGCGGCAAGGTCGTTCGGATGGGTCGCTGGACCACCAGGGAGGGGCGCAGCCACGTCGAGATGCACTATCTCGTCGCGACGGGTTCCGACCCGGTACGGCACTTCGTGGACGAGCAGGAGCTGTCACTGTTCTCCCGCGAGGAGTACGAGACGGCGTTCCGGTCGGCGGGGTGTGCGGTGGAGTACCGCCCCCAGGGGTACGCGGACCGAGGGATCTTCGTCGGGGTGCGAGAGGCCTAGGAAGACCGGACGAGAGTCGAGGTCGAGGTCAAGGTCGAGGTGGGCGGTCGGATGGGCGGTGACGTCCGTTCCGGCCGCCCATCTTGCGCAGCCCGTCCATAGGGAGCGAGGCGTCACTCTCTGGGTACCGCGTGGTCGGGCGCTGACTTCCGCGCGGTCAGGCGCTCTGTTCCGCGTGATCACACGCGCATGCCGTAGCCGAGCTCCTCGGCCCTGACGCACCAGAAGGAGTTCTCGTCGGCGACGGCCTCGGCGTCAAGCGTCCCGAAACGCTCCAGCAGGGCATCGGTGAGCGCGTCGGCGGCCTCCTCGGCCAGCTCCACGGCTTCGTCCTCGCTCAGTCCGTCACCCGGCCCCTCGTACGCAGCGGCCTCGGTGGCGGCCTCCTCGTCAGCGCGGTTGAAGGCGACGAACGCCCCGACGCCCGAGTTCACCAGTTGAGGGGCACCGCCTTCCGGAAGACACCACAGCGAGCCGTCATCAGCCCGTAGGGCGAGCGCGCTCAGCCCCGGGTCGACCGCGACCAGGGCGTACCGCGCACCGTCGACCGTGCGTTCCACGAACGGAGCGTCCCGCCACACGCCGGGGTAAGGGCAGCGCGTGCATCCGGCCAGGAGCGAGGCGACTTCAGCGTGGTCCATGCCGAGAACATAGCCCCGACGCTCGGCAGTGATCGCTCCTGGCGGCTCCCGTCAGGAGCCCGCGCCAGGGGCCCGCGCCAGGGAGCGATCACTGCCGAACACGGAGTCACAGCCTTGCGTTGAGCCATTCCTCCACCGCTGCGGCGGTCAGGTCCGCCTGGTCCTCGACTATGCCGAAGTGGTCGCCGGGTACGTCGAGGACGGTGTCCGCCGAGTCCCAGGACGCACGCCAGTCGTCCGCGCCGCCGTCCATGTCCGGGTCACCCGCGGTCAGTGACCTCTCGGGCCGTACGAACAGCACCGGCGCCGTGATGTCGGCGGGCTTCACCTCGCCGACGAGCCGGGCGTAGCGGCCCATCGCCGACAACCGCGCACTGTCGAAGCGGCCGAAGATCTCTTCGCGTGCGAACAGCCCCTCCACCATGCTGATCCAGAAGTCACCGTCGAGGTCCGCCCCACCGTCCGCGCGATAGCTGTCGAGGAGCACCACGGCGGCCGGCGGCCGACCGACGGACTCCAGCCAGGACGCGACCCCGTGGGCGAAGATCCCGCCGGCCGAGTAGCCGAGGAGGACGAACGGGTCCTCGCCCGCAGCCTCCTGCACGCTGCGGCCGAAGACCTCCACGACGGCATCCGCGGTCTCCGGAAGCCGGTCCTGCGCCGCGAATCCGGGCATCGGCAGAGCCGATACCTCCCGCACACCGCGGAAATGGGCTGCCAGCCGCGCGTACTGGTGCACGCCGCCCATCGCCATGGGCGAGGCGAAGCAGAACAGCCGCGGCAGGCGCGGTCCTTGGGCCAGCCGGACCGGCGCGGGCAGATCGTCGCCGAATTCGGCGGCACTGCGGAAGGCCGGGCGGAGCTCGGCGACGGCACGCAGCAGCCCGACGCCCTTCGTCACCTGTCCTGACCTCACGGCACTCCGGAACAGCGCGCTGAGCGTGTCAGCGGCGCCGTCCTGCGCGGGCCCCTGGCCCGCCCGACCATCACCGCCACCGCCACCGCCACCGACGGTGGTGGCTTGGGTGTCCGTCCCGGCGAGCGCGCCGGCGAATTCGTCGGCCAGGTGCCGGGCGAGATCCGCCGGCGTGGCGTGGTCGAAGACCGTGGTGGCCGCGAGCCGCAGCCCCGTGGCCTCTTGCAGCTGGTTGCGCAGTTCCATCGCGGTCAGCGAGTCGAAGCCGGACTCCAGGAAGCCGAGTCCAGGATCGACATCCTGCGGACCGCGGTGTCCCAACGCCACGGCGGTGCAGGACCGCACCAGCTCGACGAGGTGCTCGTACCGCTCCTCCGTCCCCGCCGTTCCGAGCCGCCGCCGCAGATCGGCGGGGCTCCCGTGCCGGGACGCCGTGGCCGCTCCCTTGCGGCGCGCGGAGACGAGGGACCTCAGGATGTGCGGTACGTCCTCCTGGGGCCGCAGATCCAGCAGGACCGGCAGCACGGCGGGCCGTGTACCGGCGCAGGCGGCGTCGAAGAGAGTGAGTCCCTGTTCGGTGGTGAGCGTGCCGACACCGCCGCGTGCGATGCGCGCGCGATCGCTGCCGCTCAGACGGCCGCCCATACCTCGGTGCCCCTCCGAGCCGTGGATTGGGTCGGAGCCGTGGTTCGCGTCGGAGCCGGGGGCGGTGTCCGGGTGCTGCGCCGGGCTGCCGCCTGCCGCCTCGGTCGTGGTGCCGTCGTCCTCCCACAGGCCCCAGCCGAGGGACAGCCCTGGCAGATTCCGGCTCCGGCGCCGCACTGCCAGAGCGTCGAGGTAGGCGTTGGCCGCCGCGTAGTTGGCCTGACCGGGGCTGCCGAGCGTGCCGGCCGCGGAGGAGAACAGTACGAAAGCGGAGAGGTCGGCGTCCCTCGTCAGCTCGTCGAGGTGCCGGGCCGCGTCCGCCTTCGGCCGCAGAACGGCGTCGAGCCGTTCCGGCGTGAGTGCGTCGACCAGCCCGTCGTCGAGCACGCCCGCGGCGTGCACGACAGCGCCGAGGGGACGATCGGACGGGATCGTCGCGAGCAGGGCCGCCAGGTCGTCCCGGTCGGCCACGTCGCAGGCGGCCACCTCCGCCCGGGCGCCGAGGGCGGCGAGTTCGGCGACCAATGCGGCAGTGCGCGGGGCGCGGGTTCCCTGGCGTCCCACCAGCAGCAACTCCCTTACGCCGTGCTCCCGGACGAGATGGCGGGCGAGACGGGAGCCCAGCGCACCAGTACCGCCGGTGATCAGCACGGTCCGCTCCGGATGGAAGACGGCGGCGGCCGACTGCCGACCGGCGGCTGGGTCGACTTCGGGGGCGGTGGCGGTGGCGGTGGCAGGATCGGCGTGGGCACTGGCATCCGGACTGACGTCGGGACGGACGTCGGCTCCGACCGAGGGATTCGCCTCGGCGTCCGCATCGGTCACCCGCACGAGACGCGCGACGTGGACGACACCGTCCCGCAGGGCGATCTGCGGCTCTTCGCTCGCGAGGGCCTCGGAGAGCACCTGAGCGGATGCTGCGGACCCGTCCGAGTCCACCAGGACGAAACGGCCTGGGTGCTCCGACTGCGCCGAGCGGACGAGTCCCCAAGCGGCGGCCGCGTCCACGTCGATCGCATCGCTGTCGGATGTGGCGGTCGCACCGCGTGTCATCAGCACGAGAGTGGCTTCGGCGAAGCGCTCGTCCTTCACCCAGGTCCGCACGGCGCGCAGCGCTTGGTGAGCGACCGCGCCGGTGACAGCACGGTCGTCGGCGGCCGTGGCTTTCCCTTCGGCTTCGGCATAAGCCGCAGCACCGGTGAGTGTCAGCAGTACGACGGCCGGGGTACTGGTTCCGGACTCGGTGTCGACTTCGGGTTCGGCCAGTGCGGCGGTCAGCTCGTCGAGGTCGTCGAACTGAGCGGGGGCAGGCGTTCCCCCCGTGCTCGGCCGATCGGCAGGCTGCTGAACCACCCAGTCCAAGCAGAACATCGACGCGGGGCGGTCCGCGCGCACCTGTGCGAGCTGGTCGGCGGTGATCCCGCGCAGCACCAGCTCACCCACCGTGGCGACCGGTGCGCCCACGGCATCGGCGATCCGCAGCCGATACGTGTCGGCGCCCGTACGCGTCAGGGAGAGCCGCAGTTCGGTGGCTCCCGACCGGTGCAGCGTGACTCCCGTCCAGGCGAAAGGCAGCCGGGCCACGATCCCGTCGTCATCCCGGCTGTCGTGGGTGGCCGCGAGTCCGACGGCGTGCAGAGCCGCGTCGAGGAGTGCCGGGTGCAGACCGAAGCGGCCGGCGTCCTTCGCCACGGCCTCGGGCAGCTCCACCTCGGCATCGACCCCGCCCTCGGTACGCCAGGCGGCCTTGAGCCCCTGGAAGACCGGGCCGTAGACCAATCCGTCCGGCCGTGCGGCCAGTTCGGAGTAGAAGTCCCCGATGTCGACCGGCTCGTCGGTGGGCGGCCATGCCGTGAGCTCGAACTCGGGTGTCAGGGCCTCGGCGGCCAATACGCCGGTGGCGTGCCGCGTCCACGGACCATCCTCGTCCGCGTCCTCCACCCGCGAGTACACGGCGACCGCCCGTTCACCGGTGCCGTTCGCCGCCTCGACGACGACCTGCATCTGAACGCCGCCGCGCTCGGGCACCACCAGGGGCGCCTCCAGCGTCAGCTCCTCCACCCGACCACAGCCGACCTGATCACCGGCACGCACCGCCAACTCGACGAAGCCGGTCCCCGGGAAGACCACCGTGCCGCCGACGGTGTGATCGGCCAGCCACGGATGGGATTTCAACGACAGCCGACCCGTCAGGACGACACCCTCACCGCCGGCCAGCCCCACCACCGCACCGACCAGCGGATGATCCGCCGCCGACTGCCCCAGACCCGCCGCATCGGTGACACGGTGTCCTGCCTCAAGCCAGAACCGTCGCCGCTGGAAGGCATACGTAGGCAGTTCGACACGACGGCCGCCCGCCGTCAACGGCTCCCAACCCACCTCGACGCCACGGACGGAGAGCCGCGCCAGGCCGGTCAAAAACTCCCGCACCTCGTCACGGTCGCGCCGCATCACCGGCACACACG
>NZ_JAVRFJ010000070.1:0-30826 GCF_031845845.1 Streptomyces gottesmaniae | reverse complement strand
CCCCACCCGCTCCTCTCCGCACCCCCGTGCGAGCCCATCCGTGCCCGGCACCGCCTTCCTCGGAGCGGCGGCGGCCGACTACGGTACGTACTGAAAGACACCAGGAAGGACGGGCAGTCCGTGTACGAAGGCGTGGTCCAGGACCTCATCGACGAGTTGGGGCGGCTGCCCGGCGTCGGTCCCAAGAGCGCGCAGCGGATCGCCTTCCACATCCTGCAGGCGGAGCCGACGGACGTGCGGCGGCTCGCGCAGGCCCTCCTCGAAGTGAAGGCGAAGGTCCGTTTCTGCGCGACCTGCGGCAACGTGGCGCAGGAGGAGCTGTGCAACATCTGCCGCGACCCGCGCCGCGACCCGTCCGTCATCTGTGTCGTCGAGGAACCGAAGGACGTCGTCGCGGTCGAGCGCACCCGCGAGTTCCGCGGCCGGTACCACGTCCTCGGCGGCGCGATCAGCCCGATCGAGGGCGTCGGCCCCGACGACCTGCGCATACGAGAGCTGCTGGCCCGCCTGGCCGACGGTACGGTCACCGAGCTGATCCTGGCCACGGACCCGAACCTGGAGGGCGAGGCCACGGCCACGTACCTCGCCCGCATGATCAAACCCATGGGCCTCAAGGTCACCCGCCTGGCCAGCGGCCTCCCGGTGGGCGGCGACCTGGAATACGCGGACGAGGTGACCCTCGGCCGCGCCTTCGAGGGGAGACGATTGCTGGATGTCTGACGCCACGCTGCACGCGACGGGCCACAACCCGGACGACTTCGCCGTCCAGATCGCGGACCAGATCGAGAGCTTCCTGGTCGCCGTCACCGAGGTGGCCAAGGGCGACGAGCCGGACTCGGCCGTGCCCTTCCTGCTGCTGGAGGTCTCCCAGCTGCTGCTGGCCGGCGGTCGCCTCGGCGCGCACGAGGACATCGTGCCGGACGAGCGCTACGAGCCCGACCCGGGCCCCGAGCCGGACGTCGACGACCTCCGCGAACGCCTCGCCGCCATGCTCGACCCGGTCGACGTGTACTCCGAGGTCTTCGACCCCTACGAGCCCCGCAAGGCGCCCGTCCCGGCCCGGATCTCCGACGACCTCGCCGATGTCATCGCCGACCTCCGCCACGGCATGGCCCACTACCGCGCGGGCCGTACCACCGAGGCCCTGTGGTGGTGGCAGTTCTCCTACTTCTCCAACTGGGGCTCCACGGCGTCGGCGACCCTCCGGGCCCTGCAGTCCCTGGTGGCGCACGTCCGGCTGAACCAGCCCCTCGCCGAGCTGGACGGCCTCGACACCGACCAGGAACTGATGGGCGACGAGACCCTGGAGTTCGAGGCGGGCCAGGTCATGGCGGAGGAGATCGCGGGCCCGCTGGGCTTGCGCGAGGTCAAGTAGCCGCGTCGCCCTCGGGCGTCCCGTGACCGTGCGGGGGCTTCTCGAAGGGGTGCTGCGCGTGCGGGTACCGGCGGTAGCGTAGGCACCGTCGTCGTACGAGACGTCCGTACGTCTTCTCGCACCTGCTCGTACCCGCCCCCCGACAGGAACCGGACCCAGTGACGTGACCGTTCTCCTGCTCCTTCTCGTCGCCGTGGCTCTGACCGCCGCAGTGGTGGGCCCTCGTGCCCTGCTCAGGGCGAGGTGGCCCGAGCGGGAACCCGTGGTCGCGCTGTGGGCGTGGCAGTGCCTGGTGGCGGCGGCGCTGCTGAGCTGCCTCGCCGCGCTGGTGCTGGGCGCGGCGGCGGTGTTCGAGACGGTCCGCACGCACGCCTTCGCGCCCGCGCCCCCGGCCGTGACCGCCGCCTACGACCTCACGGCGGCCCCGCCCTGGACGGCCGTGCTGACCCTGGCGCTGGCCTGCGGGGCGGCGTGGAGCGGTGCGATGCTCGCCCGGGAGCTGGTCGAGGCCCGGCGGCGTCGGCAGTTGCGCCGCGCGCACCTGCGCGAGCGCGCCCCCGACCTCCCGGCGGGCCTGCCGCAGGCGCGGGGGCCGCTGCTGGTGCTGGAGGACGAGTACCCGGACGCGTGGCTGATGCCGGGCGCGCCGCCCCGACTCGTCGTCACCACCGGGGCGTTGGGCAGGCTGAGCGACCGTCAGCTGGACGCGGTGCTCACCCATGAGCTGGGCCACGCCCGGGCCCGTCACGACTGGCTGCTCCACCTCTCCACCGCCCTCGCCACGGGCTTCCCGCGCATCCCCCTCTTCGCCCACTTCGCCGACCAGACCCACCGCCTCGTGGAACTCGCCGCCGACGACACGGCGTCGCGCCGCTGCGGCCACCTCACCACCGCCCTGGCCCTCATCGAACTGAACCAGCACCGGGGCGTGTTGAGCTGCTCCAACACCCGCCGGCTGCTGGGCGACCGGGTGGAGCGGCTGCTGGAGCCGCCGCCCCGCCTCGACCGCACCCGGCGCGCGGCAACCACGACGGCCGCAGCGCTCCTCGCTCTCCTCCCGCTCCTCATCGCGTTCGCGCCGGCGCTGGGGACGCTCTAGTACGGCTGCTGTTCCTGGAGGAAGTCCAGCAGTACGGCGGTGAGTTCGGCGGGAGCGTCCTCCTGGACGAGGTGCCCCGCACCGGCGATCGGCTCGAATCGCGCGCCGGGGATGAGGCCGGCCAGCTGCCGCCCCTTCGCCAGCGGAATCCACCCGTCGTCCTCGCCCCAGCAGACCAGGGTCGGGAGGCCGATCTCCCCGTAGCGCCCCTGGATCTCGTCCGTGTGGGCCTGGTTCGCCTGGGCGATCTGCCGGTAGAAGGCGGGCTGCCCGTGTTCGCCGAGCCACGGCTGGACGAGCCGGTCGAGGACGGTCGGGTGCAGTCCGGGGCCGCCGGTGGAGCCGATGTACTCCCGCACGAGGGCCCGGTGCAGCGCGGGCGGCAGCTGTTCGAAGACCTCCGCGTGACGGCCCAGCAGCCGGAAGGAGGGCGTACCCCACGGGGCGAGCGCCACGGGGTCGACGAGGGCGAGCGCGCGGTAGCGGGCCCCGTGCAGCAGGTGGGCCCGCAGGGAGACGGCCCCGCCGAAGTCGTGCGCGACCACGAAGGGTTCGTCCGTCCCCCAGTGCGCCAGCAGCTCGGCGAAGACGCGTCCCTGCGCGGCCAGGGACACGTCCTGGCCGGTGTGCATGTCCGACTCCCCGTACCCGGGCATGTCCCACGCGAACACCTGGTACCGGTCGGTGTCGGCCAGTGCCTGGGCGATGCCGCGCCAGACGTAGGAGGAGAAGGGGGTGCCGTGGCAGAGCACGACCGGTTCCTGCCCGGCCTCCCCGATCGTGCCCCACCGCACGGCCCCCGACGCACTACGGAAAGTCTCAGTCAGCAGCACTTCGCTCATGGCTGTCGGTTACCCCGCGGAACGCCGTCGTCACTGCGGTGCGCAGCGACTCCGGTTCCACGTACGCAGTTCGAGGCGTCGGCTCGGAGTACCAGCGCAGCGGGAACGTGTTGCCGTCGAGGGCGGGGACGCCGACGTAGGTGACCCTGCGCATGTTCGCGGAGTTCGGCCCGAACCGCTGCACGCCGGGCAGCCACGCGTGACCCCACCGGCCCCCCTCACCCTCGGTGCCCCCGCCTGGGTGACGGCGATGGGCCACAAGGTGATCGCGGCGGCACCTCCCTCGGGTCGCCCTTTGCCGAGTGACCGTCCGTCACCCTCCGTGCTTTGGGTGATCCCTGGACGCCCCCTGTACGTCTCCTGCACGGCCCCTAACCGGCGTCACGCGAATCTTGAGTCACTTCCACCGCACAGAAAGCGGAGGCAGTAACACCCCACACTCGCACAGGAGATCGCGATGACCCGCAAGAACCGGATACGCGCCGCCATCATCACCGCCACCGCTCTGGTCACCGCCGGCACGGTCACCGCCGGTGTCAGCATGGCCGGGGCCGAGGCCGCGCCGAAGAAGCCCTCCAAGAAGGAGATCGCGGCACTCTTCGACGGCTGGAACAAGGCGCTGCAGACCGGCAGTTCCAAGAAGGTCGCCGACCGGTACGCGAAGGACGCGGTCCTCCTGCCGACCGTCTCCAACAAGATCCGCACGGACCGCGCGGGCCTCGTCGACTACTTCGACCACTTCCTGAAGAACAAGCCGGTCGGCACGAAGACCAAGACGATCATCAACGTCCTGGACGCCAACTCCGCCATCGACACCGGCTCCTACTTCTTCATCCTCACCGACCCCAAGACCGGTGAGAAGAAGAGGGTCGACGCCCGCTACACCTACGAGTACGAGAAGCGGAACGGCGTGTGGAAGATCGTCAACCACCACTCGTCGGCGATGCCCGAGGGCTGACCGGAAGGAGTCCCTCCCCAGTCGTGGCTGGGCCATACCCCCCGGCTCAGCCACCCCCTTGTCGCGCCGCGCGCAGCGTGAGCGCGACGCACAACCCGCCCCCGGGGGCGTCCTTGAGGGCCACGGTCCCGTTGTCGTCGGTGACGAGTTGCTTGACGACGGCGAGGCCGAGGCCCGACCCGGACTTCCCGGTGAGGCCCTGACCGCGCCAGAAGCGGTCGAAGGCGCGGGACTTCTCGGCGTCCGACATACCGGGCCCCTCGTCCAGCACCGACAGCACCACCTCTTCGCCCCGGGTCTCCACCGAGACCGTGATCGTCGCACCGTCCGGCGAGACCTCCAGGGCGTTGGAGAGCACGTTGTCCAGGACCTGGTCCAGATGACCGGGACTGGCCAGCACGAGCGGCCGGCCGTCGGCACTCCCCCTGAGCGTGATGGTGACTCCACGCTCGTCGGCGGCCGGTCTCCACACGTCCAGGCGCTCCTGGATGACGTCCCGCAGGGACAGCGGTTCCGCCGCCGTCACCTTCGCCTCGGCCCGCGCCAGCACCAGCAGACCGTTGACCAGGCGGCTCATCCGGACCACCTCGGCGGTCGCCTGCTCCACGTCCTCCCGTACGAACTCGTCGTCCACCCCGTCCGCGATGTTGTCCAGCGACAGCCGCAACGCCGTGAGCGGGGTGCGGAGTTGGTGGGAGGCGTCGGCGACGAAGATGCGCTGCGACGCGATCAGGGTGTCGAGCCGTTCGCCCGCCTGGTTCAGCGTGCGCGCCAGGGTCTGTGTCTCCTGGGGGCCGGTCACGGGGGAGCGGGCCGTCAGGTCGCCGTCGCTCATCTTGCTGGCCATCTCGTTGAGCTGGCGGAGGGGGGCTGTCAGGCGCCGGGCGGCGAACACGCCGATGCCGGCGGCGGCCAGGAGGACGAGCACGGCCAGGCCCGCCCGGAAGCCCCAGATCTGCCAGAGCCGGTCCGTGAGGTGGTCGGTGGAGAACTTGATCCGGACGGCGCCGACGACCTCGTCCGTCTGTGTCCGCCCGTCCGGCGAGCGTTCGAAGGCGGGCACGGTGACGACCAGGTTGTCGCCCCAGATGAAGTCGGAGCCCCAGTCGATGGTCTCCTCGCCCTGCTCCAGGGCCTTGGCCAGCGCCGGGTCCGACGTCGGCCGCCGCAGCCTGTCCGGCACGCACCTGTCGGTCGCGGTGACCTCGACCTTCTCCTCGTCGGGCGGGTACGCCCCGGCGAGCTGCGCCAGGGCCTCGCAGGACGCGGTGTCGCCCACGCCCAGCAGCCGGGCCATCGTCTCGGCCTCGCGCTGGACGGCCTCGCTGGTGTCCTCCCGCAGCTGATCCGTGAGCGTGAACGCCACGGGCACGGTGAACAGGGCGATCGCCACAGCCACGAGGAGCACGTAGCTGCGGATGAGCTGACGGATCATGGCGTGCCGTCGCCCTCACGCGCGGAGCCGGCGGTCTCGACCGCCTCGGTGACGATGAGCCGGAACCCGACCCCCCGCACCGCCTCGATCGTGATCGCCCCGGCGAGCTTGCGCCGCAGCGCGGCCACATGGACATCGAGCGTCTTCGTCGGGCCGAACCAGTTCGCGTCCCAGACCGCCTCCATGATCTGCTCGCGCGACATCAGGGCGCCCGGCTCCTCGGTGAGGAAGGCGAGGAGGTCGTACTCCTTGGGGGCCAGTGCCACCTCTGTGCCGTCCAGGTGCACGCGCGCGGCCTTGCGGTCGACGGTGAGGCGGGGGCCGTAGCGGTCGGGGCCGGGGGCGGGCGCGTCGGCGGCGCGCGGCTGCACGCGGCGCATCACGGCCCTTATCCGGGCGATCACCTCGCGCACGCCGAACGGCTTGGAGACGTAGTCGTCGGCGCCGAGCTCCAGTCCGACCACCCGGTCCGTCTCGTCGCTGCGGGCGCTGATCACGATGATCGGCACCTGGCTGCGGACCCGCAGGGCCTTGCAGACGTCCAGGCCGTCGGTGTCGGGCAGCCCGAGGTCCAGGAGGACGACGTCGTACGGGCCGTCGTACGACAGCGCCGCCCCGCCCGTGTTGACCCACTGCACCTCGAAGCCGTATCGCAGGAGCCCTCGTCGCAGGGACTCGGCGACCGGCTCGTCGTCTTCCACCAGAAGTACGCGCACGGCCATGACCTTAGTGCTTGAAAGTTGCGGTTCCGTCGCCGAGAGAGCCGTCCATGGGCTCCCGGTGTGACTCCAGGCACTTTTCCCCGTCCGCGCCGACTGTTCGGCTACGACCTGGGCAGAGACGTTCCCGGAGCGGTCGAGGGTCCGTGGCGAGAAGCCGGGTGTAACCGGTGGAAGGTCCGGAGAAAACCCAGAGGATCAAAGGGTGAGCGGGACATCTCACCATGCGGTACCAGGGAAGCGATATTCGACCGCTCGATAGACTGAGCCGACCGCCGCAGCACGTGTGAGTACGTGCGTATGTGCGGATAAGGGACTGAAACGGAGCGAGGAGCGCACGTGGGCCTTGTCGTGCAGAAGTACGGAGGCTCCTCCGTAGCCGATGCCGAGGGCATCAAGCGCGTCGCCAAGCGGATCGTGGAAGCGAAGAAGAACGGCCACCAGGTGGTCGTCGTCGTTTCCGCGATGGGCGACACGACGGACGAGCTGATCGATCTCGCCGAGCAGGTGTCACCGATGCCTGCCGGGCGT
Source organism: Streptomyces gottesmaniae (assembly GCF_031845845.1). NCBI lineage: Bacteria > Bacillati > Actinomycetota > Actinomycetes > Kitasatosporales > Streptomycetaceae > Streptomyces > Streptomyces gottesmaniae. The sequence goes on along the minus strand of NZ_JAVRFJ010000070.1, from coordinate 23,867 downwards.
GAGTTCGACATGCTGCTGACCGCCGGAGAGCGAATCTCCATGGCGCTGCTGGCCATGGCGATCAAAAACCTGGGCCACGAGGCCCAGTCGTTCACCGGCAGCCAGGCGGGCGTCATCACCGACTCCGTCCACAACAAAGCCCGGATCATCGACGTCACGCCGGGGCGCATCCGGACCGCGCTGGACGAGGGCAACATCGCCATCGTCGCCGGGTTCCAGGGTGTCAGCGCGGACAAGAAGGACATCACCACCCTCGGCCGCGGCGGGTCGGACACGACCGCCGTCGCGCTGGCCGCCGCGCTGGAGGCCGAGGTCTGTGAGATCTACACCGATGTCGACGGCGTCTTCACCGCCGACCCGCGGGTCGTGAAGAAGGCCCGGAAGATCGACTGGATCTCCTCCGAGGACATGCTCGAACTGGCGGCGTCCGGTTCGAAGGTGCTACTGCACCGCTGTGTCGAGTACGCCCGCCGCTACAACATCCCGATCCACGTCCGCTCGTCCTTCTCCGGACTGCCGGGCACCTGGGTCAGCAACGAGAAGCCAGAGTCGCAAGGGGACCACAAGGTGGAGCACGCCATCATCTCCGGAGTCGCCCACGACGTCTCCGAGGCCAAGGTCACGGTCGTCGGCGTCCCGGACAAGCCGGGCGAGGCCGCCGCGATCTTCCGCGCCATCGCGGACGCCGAGGTCAACATCGACATGGTGGTGCAGAACGTCTCCGCCGTGACGACCGGGCTGACGGACATCTCCTTCACCCTCCCCAAGACCGAGGGCCGCAAGGCCATCGACGCGCTGGAGAAGAACAAGGCCGGCATCGGCTTCGACTCGCTGCGCTACGACGACCAGATCGGCAAGATCTCCCTGGTCGGCGCGGGGATGAAGACCAACCCGGGCGTCACCGCGTCCTTCTTCGAGGCGCTGTCCAACGCGGGGGTGAACATCGAGCTGATCTCGACCTCCGAGATCCGTATCTCGGTGGTCACGCGCGCCGACGACGTGCCGGAGGCCGTGCGCGCCGTGCACTCCGCCTTCGGGCTCGACTCCGACAGCGACGAGGCCGTCGTCTACGGAGGCACCGGACGATGACGGTCCGTTCCTCCCGTGCGGACGACGGCGGCATCGGTCACGGCGTCGACCGCTGATGGCCGTGGATGCCGGGCGAACCGGCAGGCCGACACTCGCGGTCGTGGGCGCGACCGGGGCCGTCGGCACCGTCATGCTCCAGATCCTGTCCCACCGCGCGGACATCTGGGGCGAGATCCGTCTGATCGCCTCCCCGCGCTCGGCCGGCCGCAAGCTGGCCGTGCGCGGGGAGCAGGTCGAGGTGGCGGCCCTGTCGGAGGAGGCCTTCGACGGGGTCGACATCGCCATGTTCGACGTACCGGACGAGATCGCGGAGCACTGGGCGCCGATCGCGGCGGCCAAGGGCGCGGTCGTGGTCGACAACTCGGGCGCCTTCCGGATGGACCCGGAGGTGCCCCTCGTCGTCCCCGAGGTCAATGCCCACGCCGCCCGGAACCGGCCGCGCGGGGTCATCGCCAACCCCAACTGCACGACCCTCTCCATGATCGTGGCCCTCGGCGCGCTGCACGCCGAGTTCGGGCTGCGCGCCCTGGTGGCCTCCTCGTACCAGGCGGTCAGCGGCGCGGGACGGGCAGGCGTGGAGACCCTGCGCCAGCAGATCGCCCTGGTCGCCGGTACGGAACTGGGGACCACCCCCGGTGACGTGCGGCGGGCCGTGGGCGACAACACAGGGCCGTTCCCGGAACCGGTGGCGCTCAACGTGGTGCCGTGGGCCGGGGACCTCCGCGCGGACGGCTGGTCCTCGGAGGAGATGAAAGTGCGGGACGAGTCCCGCAAGATCCTCGGGCTGCCGAAGCTGCCGGTGGCCGTGACCTGCGTACGGGTGCCGGTGGTCACCGCGCACTCCCTCACCCTGCACGCCCGCTTCGAGGGCGAGGTCACGGTCGCCAAGGCGCGGGAGATCCTCGCCACCGCCCCCGGGGTCGTCCTCTTCGACGATCCGGGCGCGGGGGAGTTCCCCACGCCGGCCGACGTGGTCGGCACCGACCCCACCTGGGTGGGGCGCCTGCGCCGGGCCCTCGACGATCCGACGGCCCTGGAACTCTTCGTCTGCGGCGACAACCTGCGCAAGGGCTCCGCCCTGAACGCGGTCCAGGTGGCGGAGTTGGTGGTCAGGGGGGCTTAGGGCACGTGCGGTGCCCGGTCGGGCACCCCGCGGTGCCCGGTCGCTCGGAGGGTGACGGTGATCGGGCGACCGCGGCGTCGGCCCCTGTCGGTGGTGGCGTGTAAGTTCTTCGAGTCGGCGGTGCCACGGGCGGAGGATTTCCGGCCGGACCGTCGCCGGATCTCCGGGTTGATTCAGGCCTCCCGGTGATCGAGGATTTTCCTCCCCGTCCGCCGCAACCGCGCGGCGGACGGGGAGCGTCTTTACCAGGCGCCCTTCGGCGGGGCTGGGCGCCAACACTTGGGGCATAGGGGAAGAGCTGGTACGCATGAGGGCGTTCGACGCGCTGTCCGGTGTTCGGTGGGTCGTACCGATGGCTGCGCGCTGCGTGCCGAGGGACAGGGCCGCCGTACCCGACAGCGCACATGCCGTACGGACACGTGTGCGGTCTGACGCAAAAGTAATGCCTGTTCCGTACAACCTCGACGGGGGGATGCGGGTCCAACAGGCGTGGCAGAGGTTCTCGATTTCACCGCGGTACAGACGAGGGGCACCACCCTTCGTCCACCCCGCCGTCCCCGCGCGTCCGGTTCGGCCGGCGGCATGCCGGTGATCGCGCCGATGCCCGCGGCGCGGCCGACCCGCATACCCAGCCAGCGCGACGGCGCGGACGACACGTCGACGGTGCCGGCCTCCGGTACGACGGTCGACCACCTCACCGAGACCTACCGCGCGCACTACCGGTCGCTGCTGGGCCTCGCGGCGCTCCTCCTCGACGACACCGCCTCCTGCGAGGACGTCGTCCAGGAGGCGTTCATCCGCGTGCACTCGGCGCGCAAGCGTGTCCGCGACCCGGAGAAGACGCTCGCCTATCTGCGCCAGACGGTCGTGAACCTCTCGCGCTCCGCGCTGCGCCGCCGCATCCTCGGCCTGAAGCTGCTGTCGAAGCCGATGCCCGACATGGCGAGCGCGGAGGAGGGCGCCTACGACCAGCTGGAGCGTGACTCCCTCATCAAGGCGATGAAGGGGCTCCAGCGGCGGCAGCGCGAGGTCCTCGTGCTGCGTTACTTCGCCGACATGACCGAGGCCCAGGTCGCTGAGACGCTCGGCATATCGCTGGGTTCGGTGAAGGCGTACGGCTCGCGGGGCATCGCGGCACTGCGCGTCGCCATGGAGGCGCCCGCATGAGCACGCACGGCAGGGACGACGGACCGGACAGGCACGACGGACCGGACAGGCACGACGGTCCCGACAGGCACGACGGTCGGGACGAGCTCGGTGCCCGGAGGCGTGCCTCCTGGGGGCGCCGGGACGAGGACGAGCGCGCGGAGGAGCGCGGGAACGAACGCGCGGAGCGGCGCGGGCGGGACGGGCGCGTCGGGGGGCGCGGGCTCGAGGAGCACGAAGAAACGCAATCGCACGCTGGGAACGGAACTGTGAATCACGGCCCCGAAGAACAAGGCCCCCACCCCGAGGGCCAGGATCTCGAAGGCCACGCTCCGCACGACTCGCGTGAGGACGACTCGCGGTCCGCCGACCTGAATTCGGCCGACCCGGGTACGGACGACGCGGCCGCGGACGATCCGGGCACGAGTTCCTCGGCACCGAACGGCTCGGCACTGAACGGCTCGGCACTGAAGGGCTCCGCGCCCGGTGGCTCCGGGCTGAACGGCTCCGGGCTGAACGGCTCCGGGGTGAAGGGCATCGGCGGGTTCGAGTCCGACGAGCTGGTGGTGCGCAATCTGCTGCACCAGGCGGTGTCGGAGATCGAGCCCAGGGACGGCACTCTGGAGCACCTGCGGCGAGCGGTACCGGCGCGGCGGACCCGCAAGCGCCAGGCCGTCGTCGGCATGGCCGCCGCCGCGCTCTTCATCGGCACGGCGATCCCGGCCCTCGTCCACGTCTCCAACTCCACCGGCTCCGACGTCAACCCGTCCATCATGGGCAACGGCTCGCACAAGCCGGAGACCGAGGGCCAGTCCAAGGGCCAGACCGGCGGGAACGGTTCGCCGGGGGGCTCCTCCGGCGGGCCCAAGGGGTCCGGCAAGAACAAGGACAAGGGCAAGGGCGACAAGGGCAAGGGCCAGAGCACCGGCTCCACGGGTGGCACCCAGGCGACCCCGACGGCCGCTGCTTCCACGTTGTGCACGGCGGGCCAGCTCGGCGGTGGCGGGAGCGTGGGCGCACCGGACTCCGGCGGAGCCGTCTACGGCTCGTTCCGCGTCTCCAACATCTCCGGCACGAGCTGTACGGTCACCGGCGCGGGCGCGGTGAGTGTCACCCCGCAGGGTGCCGCGGACGGGTCGAAGATCACCGTGGCGACGCATGTCGCCGGTGACGCGGCGGCCGCACTGCCCGACCCGGCGCTGTCCCTGACACAGCTGGTGCTGGCGCCCGGAGCGGCCTACGAGGTGCGGTTCGCCTGGGTGCCGTCCGAGCCCTGCCAGACCACCGGCGGGACGACCGGCGGCGGCACCGGCGGTACGGATCCGTCGCCGGACCCGACGCCCACGGGGGAGGAGACCCCCGGCACCACCACCGACGGCTCCAACTCCGTCTCCACCCAGCTCGTCACCGAGGACGGCGTCGTCGACGGCAGTGTCCTCGTCTCCCACACCGCCGAGGGCGGCATCGCCGGCTTCTCGACAACCATCACCAACGCCTGCGCGGGCGTGGTCTACCGGACGGGCCTGCTGGCAGCCACCTGACGGGAGCCGCGGTCAGCGGTTCCCCGCGGTCGCGCGAAGGGTCGCGTGAGTCCCGCCGGTCCTGCGTCCTACCGCGAGTCCCGCCGGTACCTGCGTGCTGCGGGGCCGGCTACGTCCTAGGGCGTCGGCTCACGTCCTCACGGGGCCCGCTCACGTCCTACGGTTACGGGGCCCGCTCACGTCCTACGGGCCGGCTCGGCTTCGCGGGAGCGGCTCTCGGCGGCGCGGTCGCCGCCGCCGGGCTCGTCACCGCCCCGCTCCGCGGTGCCGGAACCGTCTCCGTCCGGTTCGACGGTGTCGGGCAGCAGCCCCAGTTCCGCGTCGCGGATGAACTCGACCTCGCGGCGGAGCAGGCGGAACCACATGAAGACGACGAAGCCGGCGAAGACGAACCACTCGCCGGTGTAGCCGAGGTTCTGGAAGGCCTTGAGGTCGAGCCCGGTGTCCTGCGGCGCGGTCGCGGGGACGGCCCTCATGCCCGAGTCGCCCTTGTCGAGGGTGATCCAGGCGTCGTACAGGTCGTCCGGCACGAGGTTCACCAGCGTCGCCGCGCTGATCGCCGAGGTCTGCCCGGCCGGCAGCCCGCCCTGGACGGGCACGCCGTTCGACCCCGGTGTCTCGGCCGCCTGCAGCGAGCCGGTGACGGTGACCTCGCCGGAGGGAGCCGCCGGGGCGCGGTCGGCGTCCGCTGTGCCGGGCAGCCAGCCCCGTACCACCGGCAGGGCCTTGCCCTCGTCGGTGCGCAGCAGTGTCAGCACGTAGAACCCGGTCCTGCCGTCCACCTCGCGGTTCGGCACGAGGAGTTGCTCGCCGTACCGCCCGCTCACGGTGGCCAGTTCACCCGAGGTCTCCTTGTCCACCGGCAGCAGCTGGTCCAGCGGGCGCGCCGGTGCCCGGTCCGCCGGGTCGATCCGCTCGGTCGCCGCGCGATGGTCCTGCATCCGGTCCTCGAACCGGCTCAGCTGCCACGAACCCATGAACACGCAGAACGGGATGGCGAGCAGCACGAAGACGTTGATCCCCCACCATCGGGGCGTCAGCAGGAACCGGTACACGCCTTCCACCGTACGGTGCCCGCGCGGGGTCCCCGGCTCCGGGGTCGCCCCCTCAGTACCGCTCGACGAGGTGCTCACGCCCGGCGGGCGGCTCGTACGGCTCGGGCCAGAAGTCCGTGATCGCGACTATCCGGCCGTCCTCGTCCCCCGTGAAGAAGGTGATGGCGTACATCTCCTCCAACCCGGCCGTGACATGCGTCCAGCTCACCGCCTGCTGCCCCCGTCCCGGCTCGGCGACGATCCGCTCCACCCGGGCGTGCCAGTCACCCGGGTACTCCCGGTTGAACTCCACATACCGCTCCCGGCCGCGGATCCGCTCCCTCGTCTGCGGCAGCTCGTACACGACGTCCTCGGCCAGCGTCTCGGCGAACGCCGTCCAGTCCCGCTCCTCGGCGGTGGCCCAGAAACGCTCGACGGTGGTGCGGAGGTCGGTCCCGGGAGACGTGCTCGGTTCTGTCTCTGGTGTCGTCGAGGTCATGCGGCGAGTCTGCACCCGGCCACTGACAACCGGCCCGGCCGGCAGCCCGCGACGCCGAAGTTATCCACAGGCTGGGGACCTCGTCGGCGCTTTGTCGTGCGGGCGGGGCAATATGGGGCCATGACTGAGAGCAACGGGTCCACCCCGCAGCAGCAGAGCGGGTCCATGCCCGACTGGGAGAAGAGGTTCCGGGCACCGAGGGTGTCCCTGCCGGACTGGGCGGAGGACGCGCCGCACCGCTCGCTGTTCGTCTCCAACGCCACGGGCACGTACGAGCTGTACGCGTGGGACCGCGCCACCGGCGAGCAGCGCCAGGTCACGAACCGGGCCAACGGCACCACCGACGGTGTGCTCTCGCCGGACGGCGAGTGGATCTGGTGGTTCGACGACAAGGACGGCGACGAGTTCGGCGTCTGGCGGCGCCAGCCCTTCCACGGCGGCCCGGACGAGGAGGGCGCCCCGGGCCTGGAGCCGTCCTACCCGGCGGGCCTGGCCCTCGGCCGTGACGGTCGTACGGCGGTCGTCGGCCGCTCCACCGACGAGGACGGCTCCACGATCCATGTGTCCCGGCAGGGCGAGGCCCCCGTCGAGATCTACCGCCACCGTGAGTCGGCCGGGGTCGGCGACCTCTCGCACGACGGCTCGCTGATCGCGATCGAGCACACCGAGCACGGCGACGCGATGCACGCGGCGGTGCGCGTGGTCCGGCCGGACGGCACGACGGTCGCCGAGCTCGACGACACCAAGGGCGGCACGGTCGAGCTGGGCCTGGACGTGTTGGGGTTCGCACCTGTCGACGGCGACACCCGTCTGCTCATCGGCCACCAGCGGGGCGGACGTTGGGAGCCGCTCCTCTGGGACGCCGTCTCCGGCGAGGAGACCGACCTCGGACTCGCCGACCGGCTGGAGGGCGACCTGAGCGCCGAGTGGTATCCGGACGGCTCCGCGCTGCTGGTCGCCCACAGCTTCGAGGCCCGCAGCGGGCTGTACCGCTACGACCTGGCGACCCGCGCCCTGGAGCGGGTGGAGACCCCGAGGGGCACGGTGTCGGGAGCCACGACCCGCCCCGACGGCAGCGTCGAGTACCTGTGGTCCTCGGCCGCCGAACCGCCGGTCGTGCGCTCCACGACGGGCGAGGTCGTGCTGGACCCGCCGGGCATGAAATCGCCCGGCTCGATTGCGGTGGAGGACGTCTGGGTGGACAGCCCCGGCGGCCGTGTGCACGCCCTCGTCCAGCGCCCGGCGGGCGTGTCCGGCCCGTACCCCACGGTCTTCGACATCCACGGCGGCCCGACCTGGCACGACAGCGACTCCTTCGCCGCAGGGCCAGCCGCCTGGCTGGACCACGGGTACGCCGTGATCCGCGTCAACTACCGCGGCTCCACCGGTTACGGCCGTGCCTGGACCGACGCCCTCAAGCACCGGGTCGGCCTGATCGAGCTGGAGGACATCGCGGCGGTCCGGGAGTGGGCGGTGGGTTCCGGCTTCGCGGATCCCGACCGCCTCATCCTCACGGGCGGCTCCTGGGGCGGCTACCTCACCCTCCTCGGCCTCGGCGTCGAGCCGGACGTCTGGGCGCTCGGCATCGCCGCCGTTCCCGTCGCGGACTACGTCACCGCGTACCACGACGAGATGGAGGCGTTGAAGGCCATGGACCGCACGCTCCTCGGCGGCACGCCGGAGGAGGTCCCCGAGCGCTTCGAGGCCTCGTCGCCCCTGACCTACGTCGACGCGGTGAAAGCCCCTGTCTACATCTCCGCCGGCGTCAACGACCCCCGCTGCCCCATCCACCAGGTCGACAACTACGTCGACCGACTGGCCGGCCGGGGCGCCGTCCACGAGGTCTACCGCTACGACGCCGGTCACGGCTCCCTGGTCGTCGACGAACGGATCAAGCAACTCCGCCTGGAACTCGACTTCGCGGAACGTCATCTGAGGGAGCGCGCCCAGCGGTCGACGCCCGCGTAGTCCCTGGAGACTGGCGGTCGGAGGGAGCACTCCGCGGGGCGCCGCGACCTCGGCTACGTCGCCGTCTGCCACTCGTGGCAGACGGCCGTGACCGCCGGGCCGGGCGTGGTGAGCTACGCGTGAACGGCGCGCGGGGCCGTCCTTGCCCGGCGCGGTGGTCGGCTGCCGGCTGCGGCTGCCGGCAGCCGGCAGCCGACCACCGGTCTCGGACGCCTCAGGCCGCCACCAGCGCGCCCTCCTCCTCCCGCGCTCCCTCCGCCGCCGCCAGCGAGCGCACGAGCGTGGTCCGTGCCCGGGCCACCCGCGACCGCACCGTCCCGACAGGGCATCCGATCAGCTCCGCCGCGTCCTCGTAGGAGAGGCCCAGCATCTGCGTGAGGACGAACGCCTCACGCCGTTCCTCGGGCAGCGTGCCCAACAGATCGGCGAGCGCGATGCCGTCGTCGAAGCCGGGCAGTCCGCGCGGCTGGGCGTGCTCGACGGCCAGCCGCCAGTCCGGTACGTCGGACAGGCGGGGCCGGGCCGCCGCGTACCGGAAACTGTCGGTCACCGCTCGGCGGGCGATGGACAGCAGCCACGTACGGGCGGAGCAGCGGCCCTCGAACCGGTGCAGGCTGCCGAGCGCCCGCAGGAACGTGTCCTGCGCGAGGTCGTCCACCGCCTGCGGGTCCGCGCAGAGGTGGGCGACGAACCGCTGGACGTCACGGTGGAGTGCGCCGACGAACCGTTCGACGGCCTCCGGGTCCCCACCGCGCGCGGCGAGCGCCCAGGCGGTTATGGACTCGTCGGTCGTGGACCGGGAGGCTCGCGGGATCGACGCGGGCGGGGGAGTAAGGGTGATCACCTGATGTCCTTCTCGGGTCGTCCGGGACCGGGACCATCCGTCGGCACGGGCACGTGGGAGCCACATGGCCGCACAGCCGCGCTCCGCCCGGCCGCCCCGCACGGACCGCCCTTCGCGGAGCCGCCCTTCGCCCGAGGACGGAGGCGGACAGGCAGGAGGACAGGCAGCAGGGCAGGCAGGCGGACGGGTGCGTGCGGGAGTGCGCGACACGTGGGAACGCGTTCGGTGGTCCGGTGGGAAGGGAAGCGGCCGTACGGCACGCCGTGGCGGCGTACGGCCGAAGCCCGGGGAGCGAGCCGTGGTGGGCTGCCCCGGGTCACCGGCTGTCGTCAGCTGACAGCGGTCCCGGCGGGCGGACCCCGAGAGGTGATCGCATGGACGAGAAGGAGCCGACGCGGCGAGCGGTCCGTACGGCCGCGCCGTACCCGGGGGCGCGGCCGCTCCGCCGCGACCGGCAGGGCGAGCGGCAGCCGCAGCGGTGCGGCCAGCCAGCCGGCCACGGCCCGCAGCAGCGCGAAGGCGGCGCGCTCGCCGTGCGCCAGCCACAGACCGCACAGCAGCGCGGCCAGCAGATGCGCGGCGAACATGCCGGACGAGGACGCGTACGCGCCGTCCAGGAGGTAACCGGTGGAGTCCACATGGTCCATGTGACCGGTCGGGCCCATGTGGACGGTGTGATCCATGTGGGCGGAGCCCATGTCCGGTCCCCGCCGCGTGGCACCGTTGGCGGCGCCGCCAACGGCGCCGTCCATGGCGCCCGCGCCCCCGACGCCCGACGGCTGTGCCAGCTCGAAGCCCCCGTGGAGGGCCGTCTGCGCGGCGACCACCACGGAGGTGATCAGCGGGAGACCGCGCTCACGTCCGGCCAGACACCAGCCGACCGCACCGGTCGCGGCGGCCCCGACCGCCAGGGCCCACCAGGGGACATGACCACCGGACATCATCACGTGGCCCAGGGCGGCGAGCAGCACACAGACGGCCGCGAACATCGCGGCGCGTGTCGTGCGCGTACCCCACCCTGCGGTCATGGCGCCCCATCCTCGCATTCGGACACCGCCGTCGCTCCGTCCCTCTTGAGTACGGATTTCCACCCGCCGTCGCACTCACACCGGCAACTGTGATCCGGATCACTGAGGAACCGGCCGCGTGCATACGGCAGTCTTCTGCCTCGTGGGGAGCCCTTCGCAGCACAACAGCCGTACCGGTCCTGGCCGACAGCCTGGTCCGGCGGACCCGGGCGCGCACATGGTCGTCTGCGGGGACGACGGACTGGCGCACCGGCTCGCCGCCGAACTGCGGACCGTGTACCGGGAGCAGGTGACCCTCGTCGTGCCGCCGACCGCGCGGATCGCGCAGCGGCCGGTCGTCGGACGCGCCCGCACCGCCGCCGCCCTCATCGACCGGGTGACGGCGGTCGTCAACAGGGCGGCGGGCAACGGCGATCCGACCACCGGCGACCGGAGCGCCGGGACCGGAGAGGGGACCGGCGGCGCGAGCGGGGAGCGGGTCCTGGAGGCCGCCGAGGCCACCGAGGCGGTGCTCGCCGAGGCCGGGGTCGAGCGGGCCGCCGCGCTGGCCCTGGTGTACGACGACGACGAGACCAACATCCGCGCGGCCCTCACCGCCCGCCGCCTCAACCCGCGTCTACGGCTCGTCCTGCGGCTCTACAACCGTCGGTTGGGCCAGCACATCGAGGAACTGCTCGACCAGGCATCGGCGTTGGCGACCGGGGGCACCGCCGACGGGGTCGACGGTTTCGGCGGCTCGACAACGGTCCTGTCCGACGCCGACACGGCCGCGCCCGCTCTGGCCGCGACCGCCGTGGCCGGAACCAGCAAGGTCGTCCAGACGGACGGACTGATGCTCAGGGCCGTGGAACGCCCGCCGGGCCGGGCGAGCCAGGGAACGGGCGGCCAGAGCCCGGGAGGCCAGGGTCCGGGAGGCCGGAGTCCGGGCGGCCTCTGCACCCTCGCGCTGCTGTCGGCCACCACCAACGACCCCGCCGGAACCGAGGGTTCCGAGGGCAGCGGGGAACGCGGTCCCCAACTCCTGCCCGACGAAAGGGCGGTGGCGGCGGCCACCGGGCGCGGCACCGTCGTCCTCGACACCGTCCGCTACACGGGGACCGCGCTGCCGCCCGGCCGGTCCGGCGGCGGTCCGCTCGGGGCCTTCGGGTCGCTGCTCTCGCGGCGGCTGCGGTGGTCCCTCGCGGGGATGATCGGGTGCGTGTTCGCCCTCGCCGTCGCCCAGATGGTGATCACCGGGGAGCATCCGCTCCAGGCGACGTACGCGACCCTGCTCGACCTCTTCGGGATCGCCGACCCCGCGACCGACCAGAGCGACTCCCGGCAGATCCTCCAACTTCTCTCCGGCCTCATGGGCTTACTCCTCCTGCCCGTGCTCCTGGCCGCCGTCCTCGAGGCGCTCGGCACGTTCCGCAGCGGCACGGCACTGCGCAAGCCGCCGCGCGGCCTGTCCGGACACGTCGTCCTCCTCGGCCTCGGCAAGATCGGCACCCGCGTGCTCGCCCGCCTGCGTGACCTCCACATCCCGGTCGTCTGCGTCGAGGAGGACCCCGAGGCGCGCGGCCTGGCCGAGGCCCGTCGGCTGCGGGTGCCGGTCATCCTGGGCGACGTGACCCAGGAGGGCGTCCTGGAGGCCGCCAAGATCCACCGCGCCCACGCCCTGCTCGCCGTCACCAGCTCCGACACGACGAACCTCGAAGCCGGCCTGTACGCCCGTTCGTTACGCCCCGACCTGCGCGTCGTCCTGCGCCTCTACGACGACGACTTCGCCACCGCCGTCTACCGCACCCTCCGCGCCGCCCACCCGGGCGCCCTGACGCGCAGCCGCAGCGTCACCCACCTCGCCGCGCCCGCGTTCGCCGGCGCGATGATGGGGCGCCAGATCCTGGGCGCGATCCCCGTCGAGCGCCGGGTGCTCCTCTTCGCCGCCGTCGAAGTGCGCGGTCACCGGCGCCTGGAGGGCCGGACCGTCGCCGAGGCGTTCCAGGCGGGGGCGTGGCGTGTGCTGGCGCTCGACACGGCGGCGTCCGGGGAGCCGGGTCCGGAGCGGCCCGCCGGGCCGCCGCCGGGTTCGGGACTGATCTGGGACCTGCCGCCCACCTACGTCCTCCGGGCCGAGGACCGTGTGGTGCTGGCGGCGACGCGGCGGGGGCTGGCGGAGCTGTTGGGGAGGCGGGCGGGGGCCGGAGCGTAGCCGAAGGGCCGGTGCCCGCGGGCCTGGAAGGCCACGGTCGCGCGCCCTGGGAAGCCCGGGGCGCAGTCCCTGTTTCTCAGCGGCGCGGGGACTGCGCGAGAACCCCCGCTCACCCGCAGGCGACCCCGTGCACATCCCACGCCGGGAACGGATCGTCGAGGGCCGCCTCACGCAGGACCTCGTCCTCCGTCACCAGACACCCGGCCAGAGCCACCTGCAGCGCGTCCCCCCGCAACCCCGTCCCGATGAACACCAACTCTTGCGCGAACGGGGCCCCTTCGTCCTGCGCGGCGGTCGGTTCGAAGCGCGCCACCGACCCGGCCTGGGACCACAACCCGAGGACCCCCGGCCTCCCGGCGAGCGTGAAGAACCCCTTGGACCGCAGCACCTGCCCGAAGGCACCGCTGTCGAGGCCCTCGGTCACGAAGTCCCACAACCGCCCGGGGTGGAAGGGCCGTTCGGAGCGGAACACGGTCGACGAGATGCCGTACTCCTCGGTCTCCGGCACGTGCTCCCCGTTCAGCTCCCGCACCCACCCGGGTGCCTGCTGGGCCCGTTCGAGATCGAACGCCTCCGTGCCGAGCACGTCCTCGACCCGGACCCGCCCATGGCTGACCGGCACGATCCGCGCCGCCGGATTGAGCCGCGCCAGGGTCGCCGCGAGCCGCTCGGCGGTCGCCGTGTCCACGAGGTCGAGCTTGTTCAGCACGATCACGTCGGCGAACTCCACCTGGTCCATCAGCAGATCGCTCACGGTGCGCTCGTCGTCCTCGTACTGGTCGAGCCCTCGCGCGACCAACTCGTCCCCGCCCGCGAGCTCCGGCAGGAAGTTCACCGCGTCGACGACCGTGACCATGGTGTCGAGCCGGGCGAGATCGCCGAGCGTGGCCCCGTCGTCGCGCGCGAAGGCGAAGGTCGCGGCGACGGGCATCGGCTCCGAGATCCCGGAGCTCTCGATCAGCAGGTAGTCGAAACGCCCCTCCCGCGCGAGCCGGTCCACCTCCTCCAGCAGATCGTCGCGCAAGGTGCAGCAGATGCACCCGTTGGTCATCTCGACGAGGCGCTCCTCGGTGCGGGACAGCGCCGCCTCGCCCCCGCGCACGAGCGCGGCGTCGATGTTGACCTCGCTCATGTCATTGACGATGACCGCGACGCGGAGCCCCTCGCGGTTGCCGAGCACATGGTTGAGCAGGGTGGTCTTGCCCGCCCCGAGGAACCCGGACAGGACGGTGACGGGCAGCCGTCGATGCGTCATGGTCGCGCTCCCGATCCCCTCACCTCAGCCCTCGGGGTGGATCAGCCCGCGCTCGTACGCCTTCAGCAGCCGCTGCGGTACGAGGTGCGTGGTGCCGTCGACCGTGAACGGCACCAGCTGGGGCGTGCTCGCCTTCCACTGGGCGCGACGGTGCCGGGTGTTGCTGCGGGACATCTTCCGCTTGGGTACGGCCATGGGGTCCTCCTCCACAGGGTGATGGACCGGAACGCTACATGAAAATGGATCCCATTACTAAAAAAGGGTTCCACGGTCCGTGAGCAACCTCGGGCCGGGCGCCGTATGGGAGGAAAGGGTCGAACAGGCCCGCTCAGCGCAGCCGTTCCCTACGGAGGTACCGTCCCCCGTGGCCACAACCAAGGAAGAAGCCTCCCGCCGCGGTCGGCATCTCGACCCACCCCTCCTGCTCACCATGCTGCTGGTCCTCGCGGTGGTGGCGCAGGGCCCGCTGCGGGGCCTGCTGTCCGCGCCCGTGACCCAGAGCTGGATGACCGTGTTCGTCGCGGTGGTCGTGCAGGCCCTGCCGTTCCTGGTCATCGGGGTGCTGCTGTCGGCGGCCATCGCGGTGTTCGTGCCCGCGTCGTTCTTCGTCCGTGCGCTGCCGAAGCGGCCCGCCCTCGCGGTACCGGCGGCGGGCGTGGCCGGTGTGGTGCTGCCGGGCTGCGAGTGCGCCTCGGTGCCGGTCGCGGGCGCCCTCGTGCGCCGGGGCGTGACGCCCGCGGCGGCGCTCGCCTTCCTCCTCTCCGCCCCCGCGATCAACCCGATCGTGCTGACCGCGACCGCCGTGGCCTTCCCGGGGAACCCCGAGATGGTGCTGGCCAGGTTGGTGGCGAGCCTGCTGGTGGCCTGCGCGATGGGCTGGCTGTGGCAAGGGCTCGGCCGCGGCGAGTGGATGCGCCCGCCGGAGCGGCCCTCCTACGAGGGCCAGGGCAAGGGCGCGGCCTTCTGGGGCTCGGTGCGACACGACGTGATGCACGCGGGCGGATTCCTGGTCGTCGGCGCGATGGCGGCGGCCACGCTCAAGGCGGTCGTCCCGGCGAGCTGGCTGAACGCCGCCGCCGACCACCCCGTGGTCGCGATCCTGGCCCTCGCCGTCCTGGCCGTGCTGTTGTCGATCTGCTCGGAGGCGGACGCGTTCGTGGCGGCCTCCCTGACCCAGTTCTCCCTGACCTCCCGGCTGGCCTTCCTGGTCGTCGGCCCGATGATCGACCTGAAACTCTTCGCCATGCAGACCGCCACCTTCGGCCGCGCCTTCGCGCTCCGCTTCGCCCCCGTCACCTTCGCCCTCGCGATCCTCGTGTCGGCCCTCGTCGGGGCGGTGCTGCTGTGAACCGCCAGGCGCAGACCGTCGTCCTCTTCCTCACCGGCGGAGCCCTGCTCCACGCCGGTTTCACCGACCTCTACCTCCGCTACGTCAAGGCCGGCCTGCGCCCCCTCCTCATCGGCGCGGGCATCGTCCTCATAGCCGCCGCCGTGGCCACGCTCTGGTACGAACGCCGGGCGCGACGCCAGGACGACGGACGGTCCACGCAGCACGACGGACGGTCCACGCAGGACGACGGACGGTCCACGCAGGACGACCCGGACGCCGCCCATGGCGAGGCGCACGCCGCCCATGACGAGCCGCACGCCCACCACGAACCCCGGGTCTCCTGGCTGCTCGTCCTCCCGCTCCTCGCCCTCGTCCTGGTGGCCCCGCCGGCCGCCGGTTCCTACACCGCGATGCGCACCGGCACGGCCCTCCAGGAGCAGCCCTGGGGCTACCCCGCCCTCCCCGCCGACGGCACCCTCCGCCTGAGCGTCGCCGACTACGCGGGCCGCGCGGTCTACGACAAGGGGCGCGCCCTCGCGGGCCGCTCGCTCAAGGTCACGGGCTTCCTCGCCTTCGACGACTCCGGCACGCCGTATCTGGTCCGCATGGCCCTCAACTGCTGTGCCGCGGACGCCCAGCCCGTCAAGATCGCCCTCACCGGCGAACTCCCGGCCGTGCTCCAGCCGGACACCTGGATCGAGGTCACCGGCACCTACACGCCGAAGCGGACCGAGGACCCCCTCAACGGCACCGCCGTCCCCTACCTCCGGGTCACCACGACCAAGCCGGCGAAGGCACCGCGGGACCCGTACGACGAGGCCTGGAACGGCTGAGGGGAGCGGGGGAAGCCGGGGGAGCGGGGAAGGCCCGGAGGGCATGAAAGGGCCCGGTCGCTGGCGACGGGGGATGCACCAGCGACCGGGCTATGGCCAAGGCTAACAAGGCTGTTCGCAGGACGGGAGCCGACTGGTCGATAGCGTTGACAAGTTGTGATCGGGATCACGCGATCCCGCGGCCCCGTCCGGCCCGCCCCCGGTCCCGCCCGACAGGCCGGACGGGACCGGCGAGAAGCCGTGAACGTGCTGCTCAGAGGCGTGTCAGGTGTCCTCGCACGGTGGCTCGTAGGACAGCCGTGGCAGGTACTCGTCCCACTTCTCCCGCGTGAGCACCCCGCGCGTCGACGCGCAGATGTGCCGTACGGCGTCGTCGACGTCCAGATTCCACAGCCGTACGGTGTCGGCGCCGCTGGAGACCCCGAGCATGTCGCTCTCCGGGCTGAAGGCCAAGAACTGGCCCGTCTTGGCGTTGGGGCTCATCGCCCGGCCGATGGGAGAGGCGTCGGCGGGGTGGGAGACGTCCCAGAGGTGGACGGTGCTGTCGTTGCCGCCGCTGGCGAGGGTCCGGCCGTCCGGGCTGTAGGTCAGCGAGACGACCGTCTCGGTGTGGCCGACGAGCGGGGAGCCCAGGCGCGTCGCCTCGCGGGGGTCGGAGACGTCCCAGAGCCGGACCATGTCGTCGCCACCGCCACTGGCCAGCGTCCTGCCGTCCGGGCTGTAGACGAGGTCGCTGACCGAGCCGCGGTGGGCGGTGAGAGGGCCGTCGACGTGCCGGGACCTGGCCGGGTCCGCCACGTCCCACAGCCGGATGGTGCCGTCCGCGCTGCCGCTGGCGAGCGTCCGGCCGTCCGGGCTGAAGACCAGGGCGAGGATGTAGCCCTTGTGTCCGGTCAGGGGCTTGCCGAGCGGGACGGCCCGGGACGGGTCGCTGACGTCCCACAACCGCACGTCGTGGTCGCCGTAGGAGGTGGCCAGGACCCGCCCGTCGGGGCTGTAGGCCTGCGCGTCCGTGTACCGGATCCGCAGCGCGAGCGGCGATCCGCGCAGGACGGGGCGGGCCGGGTCGCTGACGTCCCACAGATACAGTGCCCGGTTTCCGGCCACGATCGAGAGGGTGCGGCCGTCGGGGGAGAACGACAGCGAGCGATTGCCGCTGTCCTTGAGCGTGAACGCCTTCCCCAGCAGCACGGGCCGGCCGGGCTCCGCCACGTTCCACAGCCGGATCCGTCCGTCGCGCCCGGCGGTGGCCAGCACCCGCCCGTCCGGCCGGAACACCCCGTTCCGGCCGACCATGTCCGAGGTCGGCAACGACCACAGCCGGACCTTGCTGTCGCCGCTGCCGGTGGCGAGGGTCCGGCCGTCCGGGCTGAACCCCAGGGCGAACATCTCCCCGCTCGCCCCGGCCAGTGGCTCACCGACCTGCGACGGATACGCCGGGTCCTCCACGTTCCACAGACTCGCCGTGCTGTCCGCGCTGGCGGCGGCGAGCGTCCGGCCGTCCGGGCTGAAGGCCACGGACCAGATGGGGCCGGTGTGCCCGGTGAGCGGCGCCCCGAGCGCATTCGCCCGGCGGGGATCGGCCACGTCCCAGAGCCGGACGGTGTTGTCCGAACTGCCGCTGGCCAGCGTCCGCCCGTCGGGACTGAAGGCCAGCGAGTGCACCACACTCGTATGGCCCTTGAGCACGGTGCCCAGCGCGCGCGGCGCACGCGGGTCGGCCACGTCCCACCTACGGATCGTGTTGTCGTCGCCCCCGGTCGCCAGCGTCTTCCCGTCCGGCCCGAACGCGACGGCGCGTACGGGAGCGCTGTGCCCGGTGAGCGGCGCGCCGAGTTCCCTGGCGTGCGCCGGGTCGCTCACGTCCCACAGCCGTACGGTGCGGTCCTCGCCCACGGACGCCAGCGTCCTCCCGTCCGGGCTGAAGGCGATCAGGAAGATCGTGCCGTCGTGCCCGGCCAGCGGTGCGCCCAGCGCACGCGGCGCGCGCGGGTCCCGCACGTCCCACATACGGATCGTGCCGTCGTCGCCGGCGCTGGCGAGCGTACGGCCGTCCGGTGCGAAGACCGCGCTGCTCACCCAACTGGTGTGCCCGGTGAGGGGCTTGCCCAGGGCCTTGGGCCGGGACGGGTCCGCCACGTTCCACAACCGTACGGACCGGTCGTAGCTGGCGGTGGCCAGGTATTTCCCGTCGGGGCTGAAGGAGGTGAGGTAGATGGCACCGCCGTGGCCGAGGAGAGGGGTGGCCAGGGGCGCGTTGACGATCGAGACGAGCCGGTTGCCGGTGCCCTCGTCGTCCGGCCGCAGATCGTGCGCCACCAGGTCGAGCTGGGCCGACAGCGACGGATCCGAGTACTGGACCCGATCGGCCTGGGCGACCACCTGCTCGAAGACCGCGTCGTTGCGCTGCTGCCAGGCCACCACCGCCGAGCCGACGGCCACCAGGGCGAACGCCACCAGCGCCGCCACGGCACTCCGCCGGATCCGGACGGTACGCCGACGCAGCCGGACCGACGCGGCCAGGAACTCCACCGCGCTCCTGGTCAGGAAGGCGCCCCCGGTGTCTCCGGGGTCCTCTGCGCCTGCGGTGCCTGCGGTGCCCCCCGCTTCCCTGGTGGACTTCGCCCAGGTGTGCGCCTGTTCGAGCCGCGAACCCCGGTAGAGCAGCGAGGAATCGCGGTCGGAGTCCTCCCAGGCGCGGCCGTCCTCCTCCAGCCGCTGCCGCAGCAGATGGTCGTTGCGGCCCTCGTCGATCCACCCCCGCAGGCGCGGCCAGGCGTGCAGCAGCGCCTCATGGGTGATCTCCACGGTCTCCGCGTCCAGCGTCAGCAGCCGGGCGCGGGCCATCGCCTCCAGCGACTCCTCGGTCTTCTTCGGGTCCGCCGAGCCGTCCGCGAGCTGCCGCCTGGTGCCCCGGCGCCGGGTGGCCTGGGTGTCCTCGCCCAGCCGGACCAGCCGCAGCAACAGCAGCCGGGCCGCCGAACGGGCCGCCGGGTCCAGCCCCGACCAGGCCCGCTCGGCGGTGGCCGCCACCGCGCCCTGGATACCGCCGGCCGCCCGATAGCCGGCCAGCGTCAGCCGGCCCGCCTTCCGCCGCTGCCATGTCACGAGCAGGGCGTGCGACAGCAACGGCAGTACGCCCGCGTCGTGCGCCCCGCGCGGCCCGTCCGCGCTCACCTCCCGCACGATCAGCTCCGCCAGCCCCGGTTCCAGCTCCAGCCCCACGGCCTTGGCCGGTCCGGTCACCGCCTCCCGCAGCTCCGCCGTGGTCAACGGCCCCAGCACCATGTGCCGGTGCTGCAGAGCGTCCGCCAGCTCCGGATAGCCGAGGCACTGCTCGTAGAAGTCGGCCCGCACGCCCAGCACCACGACCAGGGGCGCGGCCCCGCCCTCCTCCCCGGGCGTGCACGCCGCACTGAGCAACTGCACGAACGTCCGCCGGTCCGCCTCGTCGGAGGAGAGCGTGAAGGTCTCTTCGAACTGGTCGACGATCAGGACGGGGCGGATGGGGGTGGGGGTTGGAGTGGGGATTGGGGTGGGATCGAGGGCGCCCCTGGTCTCGCTGCCGGTGCCGGTGCCGGTGCTTCGGGTGCCGCCGTCCCGGGCTTCGCCGCTGCCGCCGCTCTCCTGGCTGCCGCCCCTCGCCCCACCGCCGCCACGGTGCTCGGTCCCGCGTCGGCGTGCCCACGACGAGACGGCCTCTCGTACCGCCTCGGCGAACATCGGCGTACCGGGCTCGTAGGCGGCGGACACGACCTGCCCCAGCTCCGGTATGTGACGGGTCAGCTCGCCGACCGGATCGGCACCCGGCACGAGTTGGAGCACCTCGCCGCCCTTCCGCCCACCGGCGGTGCCCGCGCTCCCGAACCCTGTGCCCACCTGGCCGG
This sequence comes from Streptomyces gottesmaniae, assembly GCF_031845845.1. Lineage (NCBI taxonomy): Bacteria > Bacillati > Actinomycetota > Actinomycetes > Kitasatosporales > Streptomycetaceae > Streptomyces > Streptomyces gottesmaniae. The sequence continues at coordinate 4,099 of NZ_JAVRFJ010000070.1, read as the reverse complement.
CGTCACCGTCGTCCAGGGCACCGCTGCGCACGGCTGGCACGAGCCCGGCATTGAGCAGGGAGGACTTCCCGGCGCCCGAGGCACCCACGAGCATGACCAGGCCGCCGGTGCGCCCCGCCGCGCGCAACTGCTCGACGAGCGCGTCGGTGCTCCGCTCCCGCCCGAAGAACCAGCGCGCGTCCTGCTGCCGGTACGAGGCCAGCCCCCGGTAGGGGCAGACACCACCGGGGAGGGACGAGCCCTCGCCGGCAGGCTGCTCGTCCATGCCGGCGCCGGACGCGGCGGTCGTGGTGCCGGACGCGGAGTCCGCCGGGCGCTCCCCGACGGGATCGGCCAGGGCCCGCTCCCAGAGCCGCTGCCACTGGGCCATGTCGTACAGCCCCTTGGACACCGGAACGGGCCGCGCACGCCGGGCCTCGGGGATCAGCACCTGCAGTACGGCGGCGAGGGCCGCGAACTGCGCGGGGACGTTCCGGGCCCGTCGCCAGTCACTGATCCGCTGGGCCGAGACCCGCACGGGGCGCCCGCGCTCATCGACCCGCTGGAGCCGGACGACCGACTCGGAGACGCTCTTGAGGGGAGGGTTGCCCGCTTCCTTGTACAGCAGCGCGAGACGTTCCGCGAAGGCCGTGCGTGCCTCTGAGTCGTGACTCAAGGCATCCACCCCTTAACTTCCCCCACTACGTGGACATCCGGACCGGAAAACTCACCTTGCTGGTCTGACCTGCGAAAACGCGTCACCGGACACGAGAGCCCTCCTCTCCCACCAGCCCCGAATGGCAGGATCGGGCCCAAGCCGCCCACGCCGGTGCGCGGCCCGCAGAGGCCACCGGCGTAGCGTCCGCAAATCCGATCCATCATGCCGCACGCTTCCGGCCACCCTCAGCGACGCCCCCAGCCACAACCTCCTCGATCCGCGTCCCCAAGCGCGGATCGACATCCCCGCACCGTTCGGCACCGGTCCCCACGTGGGGAGGGACCGGTGCCGAACGAAGCGGCCTCTGGGCGCCGTCGCGGAATCGGGCAGATCGAGCGGGAAGCGAAGACAGGCTCCAGGGTGGCCGGGCCCACCCCCGCGGAACCCGGCCACCCGGCTGGGAGGTCCCTCATGGCCCGTGCCGAAGACAGCCGATCGAAGCCATGGAACACTCTGGTGTGAGCGACCCCCGTAGAACGTACACCGTAGTTGTGGGCGATCGTCAACTAAAGTTGAGCAGAAGCCACCACGTTCCGCGCTCGCACACACCAGAGTGGACACAGCGGCGATCAGGACAAGGACGTACCGGACGTGACAGACGACGAGCCGCGCACCTTCGCGCAGTTGCTGGACCACCTCTTCCAGGAGGTCCACCCGGCGGGTCGCGGGCCCTACACGTACGCCGAGGTCGCCGAAGGGATCCGAGAGGCTTCCGGGGACGAGGGCAAGGGGCTCACGGCGAGCGCGATCCAGCAACTGCGCACCGGTGCCAAGAAGAACCCCACGAGGCACACCATCAAGGCACTCGCCGACTTCTTCGGCGTGCCCGCCGGCTACTTCGTGGATGAGCAGGCCGCCCATCGCACCCGAGCGGAGATCGCGGTCCTCGCCGCCATGCGGGACCAGAACGTCCGCACCGTGGCCCTGCGCGCCAACGGCCTCAGCGCCGAGACCCTCCAAATGGTGACAGCGGTGATCGAACAGGCCCGCATCCTGGAGGGCCTTCCGGGCGAAACGCCCTCGAACGGCCTCGACTTGGACAATTAGCGGGATGCGGGCCGCAGGTGGCTGCTGGCGGCTGCCGGCCACCGGCTCGCCACCGGCCTGCCACCGACCCATCATCGGCCCGCCGTCAGCCGCTGACCCGGACCTGAACTCGGGACCGGACCTGAATTCGGGCCCGGACCTGAACTCGGGCCCGGACCTGGCTCTGGCCCCGGCCCTGGACCTGGCCCCGGACCGGCACCTGGACCCGGAGCGGTCGTGGAACCTGAAACCGGCCCCGTCCGGAATATGGCCTCAAACCGAAAACTAGCCCCGGACCGAAAACCAGCCCCGGACCGGAAACCGGCCCGGCCCGGCCCGAAATCCAGCCTTTGCCCAGCTGGAACGCGCCCTCACCTGAGGGGCGAATCGCGAGATCCGGCCATTCGGCCAGAGCCCCCGGATTCCCTTGGACCGGCCTGCGTGTTCGCCTAAGCTTTCGAACGATTCGGTGCCGGGGATCCCGGATCGCGCAACGGCCTTACGGGGTCACGCCGTCAGCGGCCAGACCCGAGCAACGTCAGGACCGGACATGGACCTTGAGCGGTTACGCCGCGCTTGCGAAGAACGCGTGGACGCGCTTCGGCTCCCTCACCGCTTCAACACCCGAGACCTCTGCGACGCCGTGGCGGACATGCGCGGACGTCCGATCATCCTGAGGCCTCTGAGCACCCTCGGCGCGATCGACGCACCCTGCGGGATCCGCCTGGAGACACCGGACGCGGACCTCCTCTTCTACGAGGAGGGAACGTCCGCCCTGCACCAGAACCACATCCTCGCGCACGAGGTCAGCCACATCATCTGCGACCACCCCGGCACGCTGGAGCTGGACGCCGACGCCTTCCGCGCCCTCGGCTTCAGCCCCACCCTCGTGCGGCGGATGAACGGACGCACGAGCTACTCCACGGACGACGAGCGCGAGGCCGAGACGATGGCCACCGTCATCCGCCAGCACATCTACCGCGGACGTGAGTTACCTCCCCGTGAGCCCGAGAAGGGCGCCGAACGCTGGGAAGCCCTGTTCGCCAAACCCACCACGAAGGGCCGTCGGCGCCGATGATCGACCTCTTGTTCGCAGGCGTGGCCCTCGTGCTGCTGCTCGCCGCCGGGTACTGGGTCCGGGGCCGGGGTGGCCACCGGCCGACCGGCACCTGGGCCATGGCGGCACTGCTCGTCTCCTTCGCCTGTGCCTTCGGCTCCTACGTGTCCTTCGTGGAGAACGCCGTCGAAAGCGTCGTCCCCGACGGCGGGCGCCTGCTCAGCAACTCGTTCACGCTGGCCGCCGCGACCTCCGTCCTGGCGTTCATGCTCCAGCTCGACCAGGAACCCGAGGAGGCCCGGCGGAACATCCGACGGCGCGTGCTCTTCCTCGGCATCTCCGTCACCGCCATGACGGTGCTGTTCACCGCCAGCCAGTTGAACGACGATTCGCCCCAGCTGTACGCGCTCTACGTACTGATCTACGTCACGTACCTCAGCGTCACCGCGAAGGACTTCGGCACGCAGACCTGGAAACAGGCCGGCCACTCACGCCGCAGGAGCCAGCGCGTCGGACTGCGCATCACCTCCGTCGGCTGTGTCTTCGCGCTGCTGTACGCCGCCTACAAGGTCTTCGGCCTGGTCTCCATCGGGCTCGAACTGGACCTCCTGCCGCACGGCGTCCGGTGCTCGACGCCCATCAGTCCCGTCCGCTGCGTGTTCAGCGTCACGGCGCCGGCGGTCGCGGTACTCCTCGTCACCGTGGGGCTCACCCTCCCGGCGGTCGTATGGCCGTTCAGCCAGTTCCTGCGCCGTCGCTGGGAGTCGAGGTCGTTCGCCGCGCTGGCCCCCCTGTGGAAGGAGCTCACCGACGCGACCCCTGAGGTCGTCCTGGGCTCGGCGGGGTCGCAGCACGTGGACGACTCCGACTTCCACCTCCACCGCCGGGTGATCGAGATCAACGATGGAGTGCTCGCCCTTCGCCCCCACCGCTCGGTGCGCGTCCAGGAGAGCGCCGAACGGGCCGTCGCCGCACGCGGCTTGACGGGAACCCCGGAAGGAGACGCGATCGTGGAGGCCGCGATCCTGCGCGCGGCCGTACACGCGAAGAAGTCGGGAAGCGAACCCACAACCGGAAACGAACGCCATACCGGAAACGAACGCAGAACCGGAACCGCACCCCCGCCCCCCAGTACCGGAACCGCACCCCCGCCCCCCAGAACCGCCTCCCGAGCGGGCAACCTCCGAGCCGAGACCGAATGGCTGCTGCTCGTGGCCCAGGCATACACCCCGCACGACCCCACCCCCACCCCCACCACCGAGCCCCTGGCACCGTCCGGAACGGACCCCCGAACGTGTCCAACCCGGCCCCCCCCGCCC
>NZ_JAVRFJ010000006.1:0-286548 GCF_031845845.1 Streptomyces gottesmaniae | reverse complement strand
CGGCCGCGGCGGGGGCGTCGGGGTGGGCGTCGGCTCCGGCGGGCACGACGGCGTGGGCGTGGGGGTGGGGGTGGGCGACGGGGTCGGCTCGCAGGAGTCGGTGCTCCCGATCGCCACGGCGACCCTGCCTCTGCTGTCCGGGCCGACGGTGGCGTACGCGCAGGCGTCGGCGACCGCCGTGCCGCTCGGCGTTCCGGTGAGGAGCCAGGTCAGTGCGAGCAGGGCCGACAGCCGTAGGGCGAGAGCGGATCGGGTCCGCTGGGGTCCTTGCACGTCGGAGATCATCCGTGCTCGCGCTCGCGCGTACGCGGGAGCGCGGAGGGATTGCTCCAAAGGAGCGAAAAACGGGCCCCGAACGTTTGAGTGCGGGTGCCCGGTGCTGACCTCTCTTTCGATACCCCGGGGGCTCGCGTCGCGCACCGCGACACAGACTTCGGAAAGAAAATCGTGCGGCGTTGAACACAGCAGGCACTCCCACCCGTACCTAGGGCCAGCAAGCAGCGCAGTAGAGCGCTGCGACACCCACCGGATACACGGGGAGTTGGAATGAAGACCTCCTGGCGGAGCGCCTCACTCGTAGCGACAGCTGCGGCTGTGCTGGTGCTGACGACGGCGTGCGGTCAGGAACAGGGGTCCACGTCCTCACAGAACGTGGGCGCCGCTTCCACCCCGACGCTGGGCACCGGCACCATCGCCGGAACCGGATCCGGTACGGCCGGCGCCGGTGCGGCGGGTTCCGGCACGTCGGACCAGGCCCAGTCCACCACGGCGGCCTCCGCGGGCCAGCTGACGGTGTGGAACAGCGACGAGTACGGCAAGGTCCTCACGGACAGCGCCGGTCGCACCCTGTACCGCTTCGACAAGGACTCGTTCGAGCCGCCGAAGACGACCTGTGAGGGCGAGTGCGCCACCACCTGGCCGCCGGTGCCCGCCTCGGGCGCCACCGCCGCCCAGGGTGTCGACAAGGCCCTGCTCGGCGAGGTCAGCCGTCCCGACGGCACCAAGCAGCTGACGGTCGGCGGCTGGCCCATGTACTACTTCGCCAAGGACACCAAGGCCGGTGACATCAAGGGCCAGGGCCTCAAGGGCACTTGGTTCGCGTCGGCCCCCAACGGCAAGAAGGCCTCCGTCAAGGGCGGCGGCGGAGCCGACGCGGGCGGCGACACCGGTGGCGGCGGGGCGGTCGAGCAGGCCGGTCTGACCACCCGCAAGGACGCCAAGCTCGGCGAGATCGTCGTCGACAAGAACGGCATGACGGTCTACCGGTTCCTCAAGGACACCCAGTGGCCGATGTCGACCAAGTGCGTCGGCGACTGCCTCGACAAGTGGCCCGTGGTCGCCCCGGTCGACAAGAACGACACCGAGGGCATCCTGCTGAAGGGTTACACGGTCTTCGACCGTCCCGACGGCATCAAGCAGCAGACCATCAACTGCATCCCGCTCTACACCTTCGCCAACGACAAGGCCCCCGGCGACACCAACGGCCAGGGCGTCGGCGGCACCTGGTTCGCGATCAACGGAGACGGAGAGCCGATCGGCGCCGACAAGTAGGCCGCGCCTTCCCCACGCACCGCGTCAGCGCGGCCGATCCAGGTCCGCCCCCTCCGTACCGCACCGGAGGGGGCGGACCGCTTGGCATGCCCGGGCACGGCCGAACCGGCATGTCCAGGCGCGCTGTTGGGGGTGATGCGGGGAGATCCGCGGGGCGCGCGGAAGGTTCGGCTTCCGAACAGGCATGGTCGGGGCGGCGGTTGGGCATGTGCCATCGGCAGCGGCTTTGAACGGACGGTCAATTTCCGTTTTCGCTCGCTCCTTCGGCGGACGATCAGTAGCCTCAGCTCGAACACCGGATCGCCTACGCCACCCCCGACGCGTTGGAGAAACTGATGGAGCGTCCCGCCTGGGCGCCGCGGAGCATTGACATCTCGATGCCGTCCGTGGCCCGCATGTACGACTACTACCTGGGCGGTTCGCACAACTTCGAGGTCGACCGCGAGGCAGCCCGCCGTGCCATGGAGTTCGTGCCCGGCCTGCCCAAGATCATGCAGGCGAACCGCGCCTTCATGCGCCGCGCCGTGCGGTACGCGGTCGACGCGGGCGTCACCCAGTTCCTGGACATCGGATCCGGGATCCCCACCTTCGGAAACGTGCACGAGGTCGCCCAGGAGGCCAGTCCCGGCGCACGGGTCGTGTACGTCGACCACGACCCCGTCGCCGTAGCACACAGCCAGGCCGTTCTCGAGGGGAACGACGACACGGATGTGGTCGCGGCCGACCTCCGCAAGCCCCGCGAGATCCTCGAGAGCCCCCGCGTCCGGCAACTCATCGACCTGAACCGGCCGGTCGCACTGCTTCTGGTTGCCATACTGCACTTCGTGGAGGACACGGACGACCCGTACGGAGCGGTGGCGGAGCTGCGTGACGCGCTCGCGCCGGGCAGCCTGCTCGTCGTCTCGCACGCCTGCCGCGAGGGAATTCCGCTGCCCGAGGAGCGGGCGGCGGGTGTGGTGGACGTGTACAGGAACATTCGCAATCCGCTGACCATGCGCTCGTCCGACGAGGTCGCGCGGTTCTTCGAGGGGTACGACATGGTGGAACCCGGAGTGGTGCCGATGGCGAAGTGGCGGCCCGACACGGCTTCCGAGGACGACGACCCGTACGCCTACGCACAGTTCGCCGGCGTGGGGACCAAGGCGTGAGGGCGGAGCCGGACGGGCCGGAGGACAGACTCCGCAGGTTCGCGACGATCTGGAGCCGCGCGGTCTTCCCCGCCACCTCCACGTCGCTGACCCGGCCCGAGTTCGAGGAACTGCTCCTGCCGCTGGCCCGCAGGCTCAGCGAGGCGCTGCGGGCCAGGACGTACGACGCCGAGGAGGGCAGGGCCGTCGGCGCCGACCTGGTGGCGGCGCACTGCACCGAACCCGAGGCGCTCAGCCGGACCCTGGACTGCGTCGAGGCCTATCTGGTGCTCTACTGCGGCGGCGACGGACCCCAGGAGGACCTGCGGGCCCGTGCCGCGCGACTGCAGTCCGCGATGGCCGCCGGATACGCCGAGGCGCTCCGGCAGCGCACGCTCGCCGAGCAGGAGGCGATCGCCCGCGCGGCGCTGGAGGCCCAGGGCGCGGTCGCCCGGGCGCTGCACGCCACCGAGGCCCGCTTCCGCGCCGTCTTCGAGGGCGCCGCCATAGGCATCGGCATCGCCGATCTCGACGGCAATGTCCTCCAGGTCAACGGCGCGCTGCTGCGGATGTTCGGCGTCACCGAGCAGTCCATGCGCGGGCGGCCCGTCCCCGACTGGCGACACCCGGACGACGCGCCCCAGGTCTGGCGCCTCTACGACGAGCTGGTCCGCGGAGAGCGCGAGCACTACCACACCGAAAAGGCGTTCTCCCGACCCGACGGAACGGTCCTGTGGACCAATCTCACGGTCTCCCTGCTGCGGGACGCGGACGGCCGGCCCCAGTACCAGCTGGCCCTCATGGAGGACACCACCGAGCGCCGGCTGCTGAACCTCCGCCTCCGCTACGAGGCCACCCACGACGCGCTGACCGGACTGCCCAACCGCACCCTGTTCTTCGAGCGCCTGGAGAAGGCCCTCGCCGGGGGCGACGGCCAGCGCTTCGGCCTCTGCTACCTCGACCTGGACGGCTTCAAGACCATCAACGACAGCCTCGGGCACGCGGCCGGCGACCGGCTGCTCGTCGAGGTCGCCGACCGGCTGCAGTCCTGTGCGACCGCCCCCGGCGAGATGGTCGCCCGGCTCGGCGGCGACGAGTTCGTGGCGCTGACCACCGGCCCCGACACCGAGCGCGAGGTCGACGACCTCGCCGACCGCATCATGAACGCGCTGGTCACCCCCGTCCGCATCGACGGCCGGGAACTGCTGGTGCGCGGCAGCATCGGCATCGTCGAGGGCCCGGCGGGCGAGCGCGGTCCGGCGGAGGTGCTGCGCAGCGCCGACATCACGATGTACCGCGCCAAGTCGGCGGGCGGCAACCGCTACGAGGTCGCGGACGCCGAGGCCGACGCCCGCGCCATCACCCGGCACGGTCTCACCACCGCGCTGCCCGCCGCTCTCGACCGGGGCGAGTTCTTCATCGAGTACCAGCCGCTGGTCCACCTCGGCGACGGCACGGTGCGCGGCGCCGAGGCCCTGGTCCGCTGGCTGCATCCGCAGCACGGTGTCCTCGGCCCCGACCGGTTCATCCCGCTGGCCGAGCACACCGGACTGATCGTGCCGCTCGGCCGCTGGGTCCTGGAGCAGTCGGTGCGCCAGGCCCGGGAGTGGCAGGAGCGCCAGGGGGGCACGGGGGCCACCGGGCAGCTGCGTGTCAACGTGAACCTGTCGCCGTGCCAGTTGACCCACCCCGGACTCGTCCAGGACACCGTCGACATCCTGGAGCGCGCGGGCCTCGAACCCGACGCCCTCTGCCTGGAGGTCACCGAGTCCGCTCTGATCGGCGCCGACGACGACCTGCTCAAACCCCTGCGCAGGCTCTCGGAGATGGGCGTCGACATCGCCCTCGACGACTTCGGCACCGGCTACTCCAACCTCGCCAATCTGCGCCGGCTGCCGGTCCGCGTCCTGAAGCTGGACCGGTCCTTCACCCAGAGCATGCAGCAGTTCCCGGCCGACCCCGTCGATCTGAAGATCGTCGAGGGAATCGTCTCCCTCGCCCACAGCCTCGACCTCGCGGTCACCGTGGAGGGCGTGGAGACCGGCGCCCAGGCCGAACAACTGCGCGTACTCGGCTGCGACACCGCCCAGGGCTGGTACTACGCCCGCCCGGGCCCGCCGGAGCGCCTGCACGAACTGGCACTGGTGGACGCGACGGGTTAGGGGATCGTCTCAGCGCCGGTTCGCGCAGCGCGCCCCTCAGGGGCGCGGGGACTGCGCGACCAGCCGCGACGCACCCGCAGACCCCGACGGCGGCTCACCAGCAACGGTGAGACCGGGACCGCCGGAGCCCCTCACCGCTCCACCAACATCCGCTGCAACTCCCGCGCGGCCCGAGGCGGAGCCACATCGCTGCGGTGGGCGAGAGCGATCGTGCGATGCAGGCCGGGCCGGGCCAGCGGGGTGACTCGCAGGCCCCGCCCGGAGCGGGTGGCGACCATCCGCGGGACGACGGCCACGCCCAGTCCCGCTCGGACGAATCCCAGGACCGCGTCCATCTCTCCGCCCTCCACCGCGAAATCCGGCTCGAACCCCGCGGAGCGGCACGCGGCGACGGTGAGTTCCCGCAGGTCGTAGCCGTGGCGGAACATCACGAGTCGCTCGCCCTCCAGATCGGGGACACCGACCGTGCGACGGCCGTTGCCGGGCTTGGGGGCGTCGGGGGAGGAGACCACCACCAGGTCCTCGCGCAGCAGTTCGACCGTGGTGAGCGCGGGGGAGGGCGTGGGGAGCGGGAGGACCACCAGGGCCAGATCCAGCGCGCCGCGCGCGAGCTGCCGTACGAGGTCGTGCGAACCGCCCTCCTCGATCAGCAGGCGGATGCCCGGATAGCGGTCGTGGAAGGCGCGCAGGACGTCCGGGAGCAGACCGGTGCACAGGCTCGGGGTCGCGCCCAGCCGGACCCGGCCCCGCCGCAGCTGCACCAGCTCCTGCACCTCGTGCCGGGCGGTGTCCGTGTCGGCGAGGATGCGCCGGGCCAGCGGCAGCAGCGCCTCGCCTGCGTCGGTCAGCGTGATGTTGCCGCGCGCCCGTTGGAAGAGGTCGGCCCCCAACTCCCTCTCCAGTGCCTTGATCTGCTGCGAGAGCGACGGCTGCGCCACATGGACCAGCTCCGCGGCCCGGGTGAAATGCCTGGTCTCGGCCACCGCCACGAAGTACTGGAGCTGCTGGAACTGCATCCATCCACCATACGGGACGATAGTTGGCGGCTATCGAAACGAGCTGTTTCATGTCTTGGACCGATGGGGTGACACGGTTCTAGCGTCATGGGCATGGCTCTGGCAACGCGGACGGAACGGGCGAAACGGTCGGCGCGAAAACCGTCCCCGGCGCGCTCGGTGTGGGACAGCTCCCTCGGCAAGAAGACGGTGATGGCCGTCAGCGGACTGATCATGCTGGCGTACCTGGTCGTCCACATGCTCGGCAACCTCAAGATCTTCTTCGGCTCCGACGAGTTCAACGGCTACGCGCACTGGCTGCGCACCCTCGGCGAGCCCTTCCTCCATCACGAGTGGGCCCTGTGGATCGTCCGCGTGGTCCTCGTCGTCGCGGTCGTCGCCCACGCCACGGCCGCCTACCAGCTCAGCCGCCGTGGCATCAGGGCCCGGCCGGACAAGTACGTCCACACCAAGCGCCGGGCGAGCTACGCGACCCGCACCATGCGCTGGGGCGGGGTCATCCTCGGCCTCTTCATCGTCTGGCACATCCTCGACCTGACGACCGGCACCGTCCACCCGAACGGCTTCGAGGCCGGACACCCGTACCAGAACGTGATCGACACCTTCTCCACCTGGTACGGCAACGTCATCTACCTCGTCGCGATGCTCGCGCTCGGCCTGCACATCCGGCACGGCTTCTGGAGTGCCGCGCAGACCCTCGGCGCCGGCAGCCGCACCCGCGACCGCGCCCTGAAGGCCACCGCGAACGTCCTGGCCCTGGTGCTGACCGTGGGCTTCGTCTCCGTACCCGTCGCCGTCATGACCGGAGTGGTGAGCTGACCATGACCACATCCTCCGCATACGCGGACTACGTGACCGGTGCCCCGGTCGTCGACGGCAAGGCCCCCGAAGGGCCGATCGCCGAGCGCTGGGACAAGCGCCGCTTCGAGGCCAAGCTGGTCAACCCCGCCAACCGCCGCAAGCACACGGTCATCGTCGTCGGAACGGGGCTCGCCGGCGGCTCGGCCGGTGCCACGCTCGCCGAACAGGGCTACCACGTCGTCCAGTTCTGCTACCAGGACTCCCCGCGCCGGGCCCACTCGATCGCCGCGCAGGGCGGCATCAACGCGGCCAAGAACTACCGCAACGACGGCGACTCCGTCCACCGGCTGTTCTACGACACCGTCAAGGGCGGCGACTTCCGGGCGCGGGAGTCGAACGTCCATCGGCTCGCGCAGATCTCCGTCGAGATCATCGACCAGTGCGTGGCCCAGGGCGTGCCGTTCGCGCGGGAGTACGGCGGGCTGCTCGACACCCGCTCCTTCGGCGGCGTGCAGGTGTCCAGGACCTTCTACGCCCGCGGACAGACGGGACAGCAACTGCTGCTCGGCGCCTACCAGGCCCTCAGCCGGCAGATCGCCGCCGGCAACGTGGAGATGCATCCGCGCACCGAGATGCTCGACCTGATCGTCATCGACGGCCGGGCGCGCGGAATCGTGGCCCGGGACCTGATCACGGGGAAGATCGACACCTACTTCGCGGACGCCGTGGTCCTGGCGAGCGGCGGGTACGGCAACGTCTTCTACCTGTCGACCAACGCCATGAACTCGAACGCGACCGCCGTGTGGCGGGCGCACCGGCGCGGCGCGTTGTTCGCCAACCCGTGCTTCACCCAGATCCATCCGACGTGCATCCCGCGCACCGGCGACCACCAGTCCAAGCTGACGCTGATGAGCGAGTCGCTGCGCAACGACGGCCGCATCTGGGTGCCCAAGGCGCGGGGCGACCGGCGACCCGCGAACCAGATCCCCGAGGCCGAGCGCGACTACTACCTGGAGCGGATCTATCCCTCCTTCGGCAACCTCGTCCCCCGTGACATCGCCTCCCGCGCCGCGAAGAACGTCTGCGACGAGGGGCGGGGCGTCGGCCCCGGCGGACAGGGCGTCTACCTGGACTTCGCCGACGCCATCGCACGGATGGGCCGGGGGGCCGTCGAGGCCAAGTACGGCAACCTCTTCGACATGTACCAGCGGATCACCGACGAGGATCCGTACGAGGTGCCGATGCGGATCTACCCGGCCGTCCACTACACGATGGGCGGGCTGTGGGTCGACTACGACCTCCAGACCACCGTCCCCGGCCTCTTCGCGATCGGTGAGGCCAACTTCTCCGACCACGGGGCCAACCGGCTCGGCGCGTCCGCGCTGATGCAGGGGCTCGCCGACGGCTACTTCGTCCTCCCGGCCACCATCAACGACTACCTCGCCCGGCATCCGCGGCAGGACGGCATCGGCCCCGAACACCCCGTCGTCCAGGAGGTGCTGGCCGAGACCGAGGACCGGCTGAACCTGCTGCTCGCCGTCGACGGCGACCGTACGCCCGACTCCTTCCACCGTGAACTGGGCGAACTGATGTGGGAGTTCTGCGGCATGGCCCGCACCGACAGCGGACTGCGCAAGGCCCTGGAGCGGATTCCGCAGATCCGTGAGGAGTTCTGGCGGCGGATCAAGGTCCCCGGGACGGGCGAGGAGTTCAACCAGTCCCTGGAGAAGGCCAACCGGATCGTCGACTACCTCGAACTCGCCGAGCTGATGTGCCTCGACGCGCTGCACCGCGGCGAGTCGTGCGGCGGTCACTTCCGCGAGGAGTCCCAGACGGCCGACGGCGAGGCGGAGCGCCGGGACGAGGACTTCTCGTACGCCGCCGCCTGGGAGTTCACGGGGACCGGCACGGCCCCCGTACTGCACAAGGAAGACCTGGTCTTCGAGTACGTCCATCCCACCCAGCGGAGCTACGCATGAGGCTCACCCTGCGCGTATGGCGGCAGCGGGCCGCCGACGCCGACGGCGCCATGTCCACGTACGAGGTGGACGACATCTCGCCCGACATGTCCTTCCTGGAGATGCTCGACACGCTCAACGAGGAACTCATCCTGCGCGGTGAGGACCCGGTGGCCTTCGACCACGACTGCCGGGAGGGGATCTGCGGGGCGTGCTCGCTGGTCATCAACGGGGACGCGCACGGGCCGGAGCGGACGACGACCTGCCAGCTGCACATGCGCTCCTTCTCGGACGGCGACACGATCGACGTGGAGCCGTGGCGGGCTTCGGCGTTCCCCGTCGTCAAGGACCTGGTCGTCGACCGGTCCGCGTTCGACCGGATCATCCAGGCCGGCGGGTACGTCACGGCGCCGACCGGGGCCGCTCCGGAGGCGCACGCCACGGCCGTCCCCAAGCCGGACGCCGACTTCGCGTTCGAGCACGCGGAGTGCATCGGGTGCGGGGCGTGTGTGGCCGCGTGTCCCAACGGGGCGGCGATGTTGTTCACCTCGGCCAAGATCAACCATCTGAACGTGCTGCCGCAGGGGGCGCCCGAGCGGGAGACGCGGGTGCTGGACATGGTGGAGCGGATGGACGAGGAGGGGTTCGGGGGGTGCACGCTCGCCGGGGAGTGCGCCACGGCCTGTCCGAAGGGGATTCCGCTGGTGTCCATCACCAGCATGAACAAGGAGTGGCTGCGGGCTGCTCGTAAGGCCGGGAAACGGTAGCGCCGTTGCGGGCCTGGCCTTCTCGGGCTGCGGGTTCGTCGTGCCTGGCCGCGCCGTTCCCCGCGCCCCTGACGGGCGCGCTGTCGTGGACGGCGGTCACAAAGCGTTCGCCGAATCGTGCGGACGGGCGGGGTCGGGAGTGGTGCTCAGTCCCGGCCCCGTCTGGATTTTCTGTGTAGGTAGGCTGCGCGCATGATGTTCGGGCGGAGGGGGAGACAGCGGTTCCTCGAAGCCGTCGCCGGTTTCGACACCGCCGTGCGGGAGCGGGACGGGGCCAGGATCCAGCGCGCCTACCGTGAGATGCACCGGCGCTTCGAGGGAGCGGCGCAGCACGAGATCGTCCAGGCGGCGCCCCGGCTGGCCGCGTTGCTCCCGGAGCTGCCCGCCGGGCCCGACACCATGGTCGCCATCGTGCTCGGCGCCTGCGTCGAACGGGGCGCGGAGCCGGCCGTCTGCGCGCCGGCGATCTTCCACGGGCTCGACTGGGCGCTCGGCGCCGCGGGCGAGTTCCGCGAGCGCTGGTCGGCGACCGGCGGCGGCGACCACCCCGAACCCGACCACGGGGATCCCGATCCCTCGATCGTCGAACGTGTCGGGATGGAGGCGGCCCTCGGCTGGTGGCTGCTCCCGCGCTGGGAGATGGCGTCCGTCGCCCTGCTCAACCACGCCGCCGTACGCACGGCCCTCGACGCCGAGTGGCGCGCGGGGGTCCTTGGGGCACTGCGGGCCGTGGAGGAGGCGTCCGGGCACGATTTCAAGTGCCTCACGTACGCCCTGCTGGTGCTCGACGACGAGCCGCTGGTCGTGCTGCACCGGCCCAGCGGCACCGGATACGCGCTGCGGATGAGCGGCATCGCGGACAACTTCCAGCTCCACACCCTGCTCGCCGGGGTGCTCGTCGGAGGCGGGCACGTGGCCGGCCGGGCACCGTCCGCGCAGGAGGTCGCCGTGTGCCGGGACGCCCACGGGCAGGTGCCGACGACCGGGTCGTTCAATCTCGTGACGCCCGGCGGGGAGTGGGTGTGGAACGAGGGCACACCCAGCGACATACCCGTCGTCGACGGCGTACGCCTGCTGGTGCTCGATCCACCGCCGTACGAGCGGAGCTGGCCCGCCGGGCGGTTCTTCCCCCGGATGACGGGCGAACTCGTCCTGGAACGGGTCCTCGACGCCGATGAAACCCGCGCGTGGCTCGGGAGTTGCGTCCCGGCCAGGTGACGGCCACCGGGACCGTTCCGTTCAGCAAGCGCACATCCGGGCTCCCGCCATCGGTCACGCGAAGGCCAGACGGCGTCGGAAGAACAGGTACGCGCAGGCCGTACCCGACCGGCCTGTCCTTCCGCTCAGGCCGAACCGGCCCGTGACCTGGAGTGAGCCATGACCGCCGTATCCGCTCTGGACACCCCTCCGCTGCCGTCCCCGGCGCCCCAGTCGGCGGGCTCCAGCCCCTACACCGTCACCCTCGCCCGCGACGAGGACGACGTGCGTGCCGCCCAGCGGCTGCGCCACGACGTGTTCGCCGGGGAACTGGGCGCCCTGCTGGCCGGTACCCAGCCGGGCCTCGACATCGATCCCTTCGACGCGTACTGCGACCACCTCCTCGTCCGGGAGACGCCGACCGGGAAGGTGGTGGGAACCTACCGGCTGCTGCCGCCGGAGCGGGCCGCCGTCGCCGGACGGCTGTACTCCGAGGGCGAGTTCGACCTCGGCCGGATCGACGCCATCCGGCCCGGACTGGTGGAGGTCGGCCGCTCCTGCGTCCACCCCGACCACCGCGACGGCGCGGTCATCGGCCTCATCTGGGCCGGCATCGCCCGCTACATGCTCGACCGGGGCCACGAGTGGCTCGCCGGCTGCTGCTCCATCCCCCTCGCCGACGGCGGCACGCTCGCCTCCGCCACCTGGGACCGGGTGCGGGACAAGCACCTGGCACCCGAGGAGTACCGGGTACGGCCGCTGCTGCCCTGGATCCCGACGAACGAGAGCCCCGCGGCCCGCATGGAGCTGCCGCCGCTGCTGCGCGGCTATCTGCGGCTCGGCGCCTGGGTCTGCGGCGAGCCCGCGCACGACCCGGACTTCGGGGTCGCCGACCTGTACGTGCTGCTGTCGATGCGCCGGGTCAACGCCCGCTACCTGCGCCACTTCCTCTCCCTCGTACCGGCGGCGTGACCCGATGAGCGTCTGGCTGCCGAGCGCGCCCTGCAGCCCGCAGGCCTGCGTTCAGACGCGGGCGTCGATCGCCGCCGTGCCCCGGGCCGTCGTCCGGTTCACGGCGGTCGTGGCCCTGGTCCTCGTCGGGGTGCTGGTCAGCGCCGTCGGTCTGCGGGTTCCGGCCGGGCTCGTGCGGTCGTGGTGCCGGGGTGTCGTACGGGCGTCCGGCGTCCGGGTACGGATCTCCGGCACCGCCCCGCCCGACGGCGGGCTGCTGCTCGTCGCCAACCACGTCTCCTGGCTGGACATACCGCTGCTCGGCGCGGTGCGTCCCGCACGGATGCTCGCCAAGGCGGACATACGGCAGTGGCCCGTCGCGGGCGCTCTCGTCGCGCGGAGCGGAGTGCTGTTCATCGAACGGGACCGGATCCGCGCGCTGCCCGACACGGTCACCCGGATCGCCCACGCCCTGCGCGGTGGTGCGGCCGTCGTCGCGTTCCCCGAGGGGAGCACCTGGTGCGGCCGCGCCCAGGGCCGCTTCCGGCGCGCCGTGTTCCAGGCCGCACTCGACGCCGGCGTGCCCGTGCAGCCGGTCCGCGTCCGCTACCGGCTCACCGAGGGCGGCGCGAGCACCACGCCGGCCTACGTCGGGGACGACTCGCTGCTCGCCTCGGTGTGGCGGGTGGTGACGGCACGCGGCGTCGTCGCCGAGGTGGACGTACGGGCCGTCATCGGCCCGGTCGACCACCCCGACCGGCGGGCGCTGGCATGTGCCGCGCAGACGGCGGTGACCGACGTGCAGGCCATGGTCGAGCACATGCCCGAAGCGCGCGGCGGGAGCCGGTCGGCTCAGCCGAGCCCCGCGATCCGGGCCAGCCTCGTGTAGGAGTCCAACAGCGCCTCACGGTCGTACGTGCTGGTCGTGACCAGGACCTCCTGGGCGCCCGTCTCCTTGATCAGCGACTCCAACTCGTGCGCCACCTGCTCCTCGGTGCCGTGCACCTGACCGGTCAGCCCCCTCTCGTAGAAGCCGCGCTCCCTGGCCGTCATCGTCCGCCGCTCGATCTCCTCCGCCGGGGCCAGCGGCGGGAACGTGCCGTGCGTGCGGGAGTGGGCCATGGCCCACGCCTCGGGGAGCAGGATCCGGCGCGCCTCCTCCGGGGTGCCGGCGACGGCGATCGTTCCGGAGACGACGACGTACGGCTCCTCGGCCCACACGGACGGACGGAACCCCGCGCGGTAGCGGTCGATGCCTTGGCGCATCCGCTCGCGGTCGCGGAGATCGCCGATCACCATCGGCAGGCCCGCCCGCGCGGCGATGTCGGCGCCCTCGCCCATCGCGAGCACGAACGGGGGTACGGTCAGGCCCTCCGGCGGGCGGGCGTGCACGCCGGTCGGGGAGGTGCCCCGGAACCAGGAGAGCAGCTCGTCCAACTGGCCCGCGAAGTCGTCGGCATCGTCCTTGTCCCGGCCCAGCGCCCGCCGTACACCGTCCGTGAAACCGACGGAACGGCCGAGGCCCATGTCGATCCGGCCCGGGAACAGGGACTCCAGAACGCCGAACTGCTCCGCGACGATCAGCGGACGGTGGTTGGGGAGCATGACCCCGCCGGTGCCCACGCGGATGGTGCGGGTGGTGGCGGCGACGGCGGCGGCCAGGACCGTGGGGGCGGAGCCGGCCACGCCGGGTACGCCGTGGTGCTCCGACACCCAGAAGCGGTGGAATCCGAGCCGTTCCACGTCCTGGGCGAACCGCACGGTGTCCCGTAGGGCCTCGGGGGCGGGGTGGTGGTCGCGGGTGCGGGAGCGGTCGAGGACGGAGAGGCGCATATGGGGTTCAACGTTCTGGGGGTGGGGGGATTCCCGTACGTCGCGGGCCGCGGGCCGCGGGCCGCGGGTGCGTGGGGGCTGGTCGCGCAGTTCCCCGCGCCCCTGAAAAGCCGGGGCTGCGCCCCGTGCTTTTCAGGCCCGCAGGGGCCTGAAGTTTTCAGGGGCGCGGGGAACTGCGCGAGAAGCCCCACCGGCCCGCGCGAGACCATCCACCGATACCCCCAAAAAAGGACCGAGCCGCGCCCGGAAAATCCGGACGCGGCTCGGTCAAGGTGTCGCAGGCGCTCGGGGGTTACTTGCGGCCCACCACGACCCCCTTCGTCTTCGCGGCCGTCTTGTTGTCGTAGACGACCGCACCCGTGGACTTCTTCCAGATCTTGATCTTGAAGGTGTCCGGGCCGTCGGTGGCCGTGATGCGGAAGGCGTAGCCGGTCTTGCCGTTGACCGTGCCGGAGCCCTGGTGGACCGCCTTCGAACCGGTGACCACGAGCCAGTCGGAGCCGGTGGAGCGGAACTTCAGCTTGGCCTTGGCGAAGTCGAGCGCGGCCTTGCCGGACGGCCTGGTGTCACCCTTGCCGTACTTGGCGCTGAAGGAGAAGCCCGCCGTACCGGTCAGCTTCGGGCTCGCCGGGAACGCCCCGACCGGCGAGGTGAAGCTGCCCTTGCCGGTCGCGGAACCAGCCGCCCGGTCGTAGACGATCAGCTCGGGCAGCGTGCTGCTCGCCGAGGCGCCGTCGTCGTCGGTGACGGTGACCACCGGGCGGAAGATGCCTGCCTTGCGGTAGGTGTGCTCGGCCTTGCAGACCCCGGCGGAGATCTTGCCGGCGGTGGGCTTGGTGCCGTCCTTCCAGTCGACCTTGCAGGAGTGGGTGTCGCGGGTGCCCGGGTCGGTGAACTTCGCCGAGACCGAGGTGCCCTTGCCCACCGCCACCGGGGACGTCGGGCCGGTCACGGAGGTGATCTTCGGGGACGCGTTGGTGACGGTCACGGTCGCCGTGTCGGAGCTGCGGCCGCCGGTCAGGGTGAGCGTGTACGTGCCGTTGTCGGCGCAGGTGACCGTGGTCTTCGCGGACTTGGCGTCGGCGAAGACACAGGGCACGTCGTTGCCGATCGTCCACTGGGCGCCGCCCGCGCCGGAGACCGTGCCGTTCAGCTGGATCTTGGCGCCTTCCTTGCCGGAGGCGTCCGCGCCGGCCCGGGCGATGGTGACCGGGTCGATGCTCTCCAGGGTCGGGACGACCTTCTTCAGCAGGCCGTCGGCGTCGAACTCCAGCTTGTCGATGGTCGTTTCGCGGTGCGTGCCGTCTCCGCCCGGGATGGCGAAGCGGTGGTAGACGACGTACCAGTCGTCGGTGTTCGGGACGTGGACCACCGAGTGGTGGCCGGGGCCCTTGATGCCGAGCGACAGGTCCTTCTCCAGGATCACGCCCTGCTTGGTCCAGGGACCGGTGGGCGAGGAGCCGGTGGCGTAGGCGACCCGGTAGTTCTCGTCACGCGTGTCGTTCTCCGACCACATGAAGTAGTAGGTGCCCTTGCGCTTGATGACGAAGGTGCCCTCGTTGTAGCCGCTCGGCGTGATGTTGGTGACCTTCGAGGCGTCGAAGGAGACCATGTCGTCGTTGAGCGGGACCACGTAGGCGCGGCCGTTGCCCCAGTAGAGGTACGACGTGCCGTCGTCGTCGGTGAAGACCGCCGGGTCGATCATCTGGCCCGTGTGGTCACCGGCCTTCAGCAGCGGCTTGCCGAGCGCGTCCTTGAACGGGCCGGTGGGCGAGTCGGAGACCGCGACACCGATGTTCGCGTCGGCGCAGAAGTAGAAGTAGTACTTGCCGTTCTTCTCCTCCATCGCCGGCGCCCAGGCCCTGCTGTCCGCCCAGGAGACGTCCGGACCGAGGTCCAGGATGACGCCGTGGTCGGTCCAGTTGACCAGGTCCTTGGAGGAGTACGCCTTGAACTGCGTACCTCTCCAGCCCTCGAAGCCGTCGGTGGTCGGGTAGATGTAGAAGGTGTCACCGAAGCGGACGACGTTCGGGTCGGCGTTGAGACCGGGCAGGACCGGGCTCTTCATGACCACCGCGGAGACGGTCCAGGTGCGCTTCTTCCCGTCCGAGCCCGTGACCTCGTAGGTGACCGGCTCGCTGAAGTCGCGCAGGGTGCCGGAGGCCGGGCTGATGGTCGCGCCGTGGGCGAGGGTGAACGCCGGTGCCAGGGCGGTGACATCGCTGCCCGGGGCCAGCGGCAGGACGACCTTGCTGTCCTTGTCGGTGATGATCGCGTCGGTCTTGAGTGCCGGGTGGGTCGCCGCGGCGATCCCGGTCGTGTTGCCGCCGAGCTCCAGGACCTCGGCCGGTGTCAGGGCCCGGTTGTAGATCCGGAAGTCGTCGACCTCGCCGCCGAAGTACGGGTCCGGGGAGTACAGGGACTTGCCGATGTAGCCGGAGTGGTCCTTGGCGGAGTCGTACAGGTCGGACGGCTTGATGGTGACCCCGCCGACGCGGGCGACCTCGGCGCCGTCCACGTAGAGGACCGCCGTCTCGGTCGCGCCGTTCACGGTGACGGTGAGGTGCTTCCACTCGCCCGGGGTGAGCTGGGAGCCGCCGAGCATCTGCTTCTCACCGGACCAGGTGGCCTTGGTGATCGCGGAGAACAGCTTGCCGCCGCCGTTGGACGGAGTGGCGAAGAGGTACTTGTTGCTGTCGGGGCCGAGCCCGAACAGCCACTGGAAGTTGTCGCCGCCCTTCCACTTCACGTACGTGGAGACGGTGACGCTGTTCGTGTCCTTCAGGACCCCGTTCGGGATCTTGACGTACGGCGAGCTGGAGCCGCTGTTGCCGCCGGACATCTTGAACGAGCCGCCGTCCACGCCGGTCCCGAAGTCGGGCGTACGGACGTAGGTGCCGTGGTAGCCGTGGCCGCTGGAGTCGCGGGCGATGCTGCCGCCGGTCTCGTCGAAGTCGTAGCGCAGGAGCAGGTCGGCGGGGACGTCCGGGCCCTCGGCGGAGACCGTGACCTCCGCCGTGACCTCGATCGCCGAGTCGCCGGCGATGTCGCCCTTCACCGTGAAGGTGCCGGCCTGCGCGTACTGCGACGCGTCCACGGCCTCCCAGATGACCGCGACGGGCCGCTTCACGCCGTCCGCCGACTCGGCGATGACGGTGGCCGGCAGGACCGGCGCGTCACCGACGCGCGTCTTCACCTCGACGTCCTCGACGCCGGTGATGATCTGGTCCGGCTGGTAGGTCCGCAGCAGCCGGTCGTACTCGGCCTGGGTGACCGGGAGGACGGTGCCGTGCCGGGGCTTGGACGGCAGGTCGTAACCGGTGGACGGCGTCCAGACACCGGAGGCCAGGTCCGTCGTCTCGAAGGGGATGTAGCCGCGCCCGCCGAACTCGTCGAGGAACGCGTACCACTTCTCCTCGGTGTTCGACTTGAACACCAACGGGCCCTCGGCCGCGCTCATCTCGCCCTTGCCGATGCCCTCGGCGACGGCGGTCCAGGAGAGGTTGCGCAGCGTGTCGCTCTTCTCCTCGAAGATGAACTTGCTGTTGGGCGTGGAGGAGCTGTTGTTCCGCTCGTCCTTGGAGAGGCGGAAGTACTCGCCGTCGTGCCGGATGACCGTGGAGTCGATGACCGAGTAGCCGCGGTCGATCCAGACCTTGGGCTCGCTGAAGGTGTGGAAGTCACGGGTGGTCGCGTACATCATGCGGTTGTACGTGTCGCCGGAGTGGGCCTCGTTGTCGTACAGCTTGGAGGCCCAGAAGACGACGTACTCGCCGAGCTCCTCGTCGTAGTACGCCTCCGGGGCCCAGGTGTTGCCGGCCGAGTCGGGGGAGACCTTCACCAGGCGCTGGTTGGTCCAGTTGACCAGGTCGGTGGACTCCCAGACCATGATGGACTTGCTGCCGGTGCGCTGGGAGGCGTCCCAGTCGCCGTTGCCGTAGATCCTGAGGTCCGTGGCGATCTGGTAGAACTTGTCGCCCTCGGGGGAGCGGATGATGAACGGGTCGCGCAGACCCTTCTCACCGAGCGTCGAGGTCAGGACGGGCTTGCCGTCGTTCAACTCCCGCCACTTCAACGGGTCGTTGCCCTTGCTGAGGGCCGCGTAGAGCTGCTCGCCGTCCGAGGTGCCCTCGCCGGTGAAGTAGCTGAACATATAGCCCTTGAGGGCTTCCTTCTTCGGCAGCTCCGGCACCTTCGCGGTGAAGGCGCGGGTCTTCTTCGCGTCGCCCTTGGTGACGGTCGCGGTCAGTTCCACGGTGGTCGCGCCGTCGCCGTGCGCGGGCCGGTGGACCACTCCGTCGTCGGTGACGACGGCCGTGTTCGCGGAGGACCAGGACACCTTCGTGGCGAAGTCGCCGGACGTCGGGAGTGTCAGGTTCCCCCGTGCGTCGTCGAGGTTGTGCACGGTCAGTGCCTCGGCGGCCTGGTCGACGGCGGTCGTGTCGTCGAACGTGGGCAGGACCGTGACCTCGAAGGTCTTGGTGGCGCTCACGGTGCCCTTCTTCAGGGTCGCCGTCAGCGTGGCGTGGCCGTCCGGCTGACCGGCGGCGGGGCGGGTCACCGCGCCGGAGTCCGAGACCACGTCGGTGTTGTCGCTCGCCCAGCTGATGGTCGAGCCGCCGGCCGTGCCGGTCTTCGGCAGGTCCAGGTCGGCGGTCACCGCGCTGGTGTCGCCCAGGGTGAGGGCCGCCTTGTCCGCGGCGACGCCCTCCTCGGCGACGGGGAGCGAGAGCTGCTCGACCTCGGCGCCGGCGAGGGCCCGGTCGTAGACCCGGAAGTCACGGATCTTGCCCTTGAAGAGCTTGTCGCTGGTGTAGACCGACTTGCCTATGTAGTTGGCGGTCGTCGTGCCCGAGCCGATGGAACCCGGGGTGGTGGTGACCGAGGTGTTGCGGCCGACCTCCACGCCGTCCTCGTACAGCACGCCCGTGGTGCCGGTCTGCGTGTAGGTGAGCTGCTTCCACACCGAACGGGTCAGGTTGTGCGAGTCGGAGGGGCGGGTGTTCTGCTCGGTCGACCAGTTGCCCGACGCGATGGCCGTGCGCAGGGAGTTGCCGGTGGCGAAGAGGTAGCCGTTGCCCGTGCCGTTGGTGGTGTTGCCGAAGCCGTAGATGAAGTACGGCCCCGTCTGCGACTCGTCCATCAGCACGTCCATGGAGACGCTGATCGAGTTCATGCCCTTCATGACGTCGTTCGGCACCTTGATGTAGGTGTCCGACCCGTTGAAGGTGAGGCCCCGGCCGTCGCCCGTCCAGCCGGCGGTGCCGTTCACCGTGCCGTCGCGGCCGTTGCCGGAGGCGTCGGTGACCGTGGTGCCGGAGGTGGCGTCGAGCTTGTACCAGAGGGCCAGGCCGTCGGTGAGGCCGGCGTCGTCCGCGGCGGCCGGAGCGGCGGGCCCGGCGAGGCCCAGGAGCAGTGACGCGGCGGTGAGCCCGGCGAGCGGACCCGCCCAGCGTCTCGCGCGGCCGCGCAGACGTGCGATGTACGTCATGTGGAGTATCCCTGCTGAGAGCACGACTGATGAAGGGGTGGCGAAGGCGACGGGGGCAAGCGGAAAGGGGGTCGAGAAAGGGCGGGAACCCTCGCCCCGGGTGTCCCGCTGTTTCGGCCGTGTGACGTCGTGTTGCGAGAGTGTCAATCGGCGTGTGGTGGGGCGTCAAGAGGTTTCGAACAATGTCCGACAGGCCGAACAAAGAGCCCCCGTCCTCGGTGGAGAACGGGGGCTCTGCGATCGGGGCCTACCGGACGGGGCGTATCAATTCCCACGTGTCGACCGCGAAGTCCCGCTTCATGCCGTGCCGTTCGTACAGGGCGAGGGCTCCGGTGCTGTTGTCGGTGTCGACGCCGAGGCTGACCCGGTCGCGGCCCAGGGCCGCGTAGTGACCGAACGTGTGGCGGAGCAGCAGACTGCCGAGACCGCGGCCGCGGGCCTCGGGCAGTACACCGATGCTGGAGATCCAGGCCGTGGCGGAACGGTCGTTGCGGGACCGCAGGGCCGCCACGTCACCGAGGCCGTCGACGTGCGCGATCCAGAGCAGCGACCAGTCGACGTTCTCGGCGTCGATGTCGTCCAGCCACTGCTCGTACGTACGCGGCTGGTGGTCGAAGTGGTCGGCGAAGGCCGTCTGCAGCAGGGCGTGGGCCTTCCTGCGGTCCTGCTCGGTGGCACAGGTGCGCAGGGTGATGCCGGGCGGGAGCGTCGGCAGCGGCTCGGCGGGGGACAGGGGACGCTCCATGACGTGGTAGCGGCGGACCGTGCGCCAGCCGCGCCCACGCAGGGCGTCCAGGTCCATCGTGGGCGTGATGTTGAGGTGCATGTGCACGACGGCCCGGTCGGCGCCGTTGGCCGCCGCGCGCTCCGCCGCCCGGGCCTCCATCAGGTCGAACAGGTGCAGCGCGCCGAGCGGTTGGCCCGGCAGCGTGTAGTGGTCCATGTCGATGCGCTCGCCACCGGACTCGTCCCACTGCAGGCCGTACGCCACCAGGCGGTCCCCGTCGAACAGCAGCCAGGAGTCCCGCTCCAGGTCCGCCTCCGGATGCTTCAGATCGGCCTGCACCTCGACGAGCTCGGTCTCCGCGCGGCCGATCTCCAGCAGATCGATCTCGTTGAGCAGCGCGCAGACCGCCTCCGCGTCGTCGAGCGTGGCCGGACGCACGGCCAGGCCGGGCGGGAGGGGGGTGGGGTGGGTCGTGGTCATGGGGCCACTGTCGGGGGGCGGGGGGCATAGCCGCAACGGGATTTCGTGTGGGGGTGGGCCGGAGTGCGAGGGGGTGCCGTCCGCTGGAGCGGGAGGTGCCCCCATCGCCCCAGCGGCACGATTGCCCGCAGCAAGGAGAGGCGGGATGAAGGGCGCAGCCCTTCAGGGGCGCGGGGAACTGCGCGATCAGCCACGTACCACCCGCAGCCGCCGAACGACCCGCACCCCCGAGCCATGAGGCGCCCGCACCCCGCACCCCGCGCCCTCACACCGCACCCCTACGCCGCCACCGGCAACCCCGGGGTGCGGAAGACCCGTTGCTCCGCGTCGACCGCGAAGACCTCGCACCCCTCCCGCGACGCGGCCCACTCGATGCCCTCCGCGCCCATCGCGAAGGCCGCCGTCGCCGTCGCGTCGGCCTCGGTGAGGGACGGGGCCACCACCGTGAGGGTGAGGAGGCCCGTCGCCGGGCGCCCGGTGCGCCCGTCGAGGATGTGGTCGCCGCGCTCGTAGCGGGCGGACGTGGCGACCGCACCGTCCGTGACCGACAGGACCGCGCAGAGGCG
Organism: Streptomyces gottesmaniae; assembly: GCF_031845845.1. Classification (NCBI taxonomy): domain Bacteria; kingdom Bacillati; phylum Actinomycetota; class Actinomycetes; order Kitasatosporales; family Streptomycetaceae; genus Streptomyces; species Streptomyces gottesmaniae. The sequence continues at coordinate 265,921 of NZ_JAVRFJ010000006.1, read as the reverse complement.
GTCGGCCCGCTCCGGGTGACGCACCCCCACCCGCCACGGCCCGCCGGTCGCCGCCACGTCGCCACCCGCGTTGAGGCACAGCCGCTTCGCGCCCAGCCCCGTCAGCAGCTCCGCCGCCCGCTGCACGGCCCAGCCCTTCACCATGGCGCAGGGGTCGAGTCCGCGCCCCGGCAGCCGCACGTCGAACGCACCGCCCGTCGCCACCCGGTACTCCTCGCAGAGGGCGAGGACCTCGGTCAGGTCCGGACTCAGCTCGTGCGGCGCCAACTCGCCCCGGCCCAGCCGCGACACCTCGCTGTCGGCGCGGAACGGGCTGAACCGCGCGTCGACCTCCCGCAGCCACGCGAACGCCGGCTCCGCGGTCTCGGCGGTGGCCTCCTCGTCCTCGATCAGCAGCGAGATCGGGAACCCCATGATGTGTTCGACGCGGCGCACCGGATCAGGCCTTCGCGTCGATCGCGGCCTGGAGGGACTCCCGGTAGCCGTCGCTGGTGATGGTGGCGCCGGAGACCGTGTCGATGTCGGCGCTCTGCGCCGCCAGGGTCTCCTTGATCAGCACCGGGACGGCGGCCTCGGTCTGCGGGTGGTTCGGCTGCTTCAGCATCTCCACGGCAGTGATCTCGTCGCCCGCGAAGGTCACCTGGACCTGGACGTCGCCCTTGGAGGTGCCGACCGTCGGGCCCGCGACGGTCTGGCTCGCGCTCGCCCGCTCCGCCTCCGAGTCCCCCGAAGCAGACCCCGCCGCGGAGTCGGAGTCTGACGCCGACGCCGACTTCTCGTTCTCGTCGATCGCCGCCTGGAGGGACTCCCGGTAGGCGTCGCTGGTGATGGTGGCGCCGGAGACGGTGTCGATGTCGGCGCTCTGCGCCGTCAGGGTCTCCTCGATCAGTACCGGCACCGCCGCCTCGGTCTGCGGGTGGTCCGGCTGCTGGACGAACGCGACGGCGGTGATCTTCTGGCCCTGGAAGGTCGCCCGGACCTGGACGGGTCCCTTCTCGGTGTCGATCGTCGGGCCCGTGACCACGGTGGAGCCCGACGACGTGGACGCGGAGGCCGACGGGGCGGGCTCGGCGGTCGTCGTCGTGGACGTCGTGTCGGTCGAGGGGGCGTAACGCCAGACGGGCACCAGCGCGGCGGCGCTCAGGACCAGGGCGGGTATGGCTCGTTTCACAGTGCTGTCCTCGTGTCCGTCATCCGGCCAGGCTGAAGCGTTCGAAGTGGATCTGCGGCTTGGGCACGTCCAGCTCGCGCAGGCTGCCGAGGACCGCGTTCATCATCGGCGGCGGCCCGCACAGGAACACGTCCCGGTCGGCGATGTCCGGCACCATGCGGAGCAGTTCGCGCGGAGCCAGCAGGTCGGGGCTGACGGGGCCGGAGACCAGGTGCAGCTCGGCGCCCTTGTCGAAGGCGAGCTGCCGCAGCTCGTCGTAGAGGACCGCGTCCTGCTTCGTGGCGACCCGGTAGATGACCACCGCGTGCCCCTCGATCTCCTCCAGCAGGGCCCGGATCGGGGTGACACCGACGCCACCGGCGACGAGCACGGACTCGGGCCGGGTGCGGTGCATCGCGGTGAAGGCGCCGTACGGGCCCTCGGCGAACACCCGGGTACCGACCTTGACGTGGCGCAGGGCGGCCGAACCCGCGCCGGCCGCTTTCGCGGTCAGCCGCAGCTGGGTGCCGTCGGGCGCGGCCGACAGCGAGAACGGGTTGGCCTGCCACCAGCGGTCCCGGGTCAGGAACCGCCACAGGAAGAACTGGCCGGCCCGCGCGGGCATCCGGTCCAGGTCACGGCCGCTCATGTAGATCGAGACGACGTTGTCGGCCTCGGGGACGACCGCGGTGACACGCAGCTGGTGGCGCCAGTTGCGCCACAGCGGGAGCACCAGCCGGCCCATGAACACGGAGGCCAGAGCCACGCCCCACAGCCCGTACCAGTACGCCGTCGCGGTCTTCGACGAGGCGAACGACGTCCCCGCCGCGACCTGGTGCGTGAACGCCAGCACCACGGCGACGTAGGTGTACAGGTGGATGAAGTGCCAGGTCTCGTAGGCCAGCCTGCGGCGGGCGAAGCGGGCCGAGACCACGCCGATCACGACGATGATGCCGAGCGCGACGATCGAGCGCAGCACACCCTCGACGGTCTCGGCGAGGTCCACCAGCTGACTGAGCGGGTCCAGGTCCGAGGACTGGGCGTAGCCGAAGGTGATGAACACTCCGTGCGCGACCAGCAGCCACAGCACGGAGAAACCGGTCCAGCGGTGCCACGAGGTCAGCCGGTCCATGCCGATGCGCCGGTCGAACCACGGCAGCCGGGCCACCAGCACCAGCTGGAACGCCATCAGCAGCGCGCCGTACAGACCGGTCAGGCGGCCCAGCACGATCAGGGCGTTCGAGGCGAAGCCCGCCTGCACGAAGAAGAAGGTCACCACGGCGACGTTCGCCGCCAGCACCGCGTAGAGACCGGTGCGGGCGACCACTTTGGGACGCGCTCCCGAGCGGCTGACCGCCGCGGGGGGTTGTTGGACGGTGGTCACGTGGAGTGCTCCTTGATCGAGTGGGGATACGAGCTTCTCCGGTGACCGCTGTCGTTTTGCTGTCGGACAACTTTCAAGTATTTATCGATCGGGCCGCGAGGCGGTGAGCGGCTATGGCGCACGGCGATCGGTGGCGCAGTATGAGCACGTGGAAAAAGTGCGACTGCTCGTGGTGGACGACGACCCGCCGATCGCGGACCTGGTGGCGACCGTCGCCCGCTATGAGGGCTGGGACGCCGTCACGGCCCACTCCGGTGAGGAGGCGCTGCGGCAGGCGGCCGAGTTCCGCCCCGACATCGTGGTCCTGGACCTGATGCTGCCCGGCGTGGACGGCTTCGGCGTGCTCGACCGGCTCCGCCGGTCCGGCACGATGGTGCCCGTGGTGTTCCTGACCGCCCGCGACGGCGTCGCCGACCGGGTCGCCGGCCTCACCCGGGGCGGCGACGACTACCTGGTCAAACCGTTCGCCGTGGAGGAGCTGATGGCCCGCCTGCGCACCGTGCTGCGCCGCAGTGCCGGGCCGGCCTTCCAGCGGTCCGTGCTCCAGGTCGCCGACCTGTCGATGGACGAGGACACCCGCGAGGTCCGCCGCGGCGACAAACTGCTCACCCTCACGCCCACCGAGTACGAGGTCCTGCGCTATCTCATGCGCAAGTCCCCGACCGTCCTCACCAAGGCGCAGATCCTCGACCACGTCTGGGAGTACGGCTTCGGCGGCCGCTCCAACGTCGTCGAGCTGGTCGTCAGCCGGCTGCGCCGCAAGCTCGACGACACCGGCGAACCGCTCATCCACACCGTCCGCGGCTTCGGCTACGTGCTGCGGCAGGCCACCGAGTGATCGCCCGCCTCAAGCAGGGCTATCGCGGCATGCGCCTCGGCACCAGGCTGGCCCTCGGCCTCGGAGCCGTGGCGCTCGTCGTGTTCGCCGTCGTCGGCAGCGCGCTGACCATGTACATGCGTGACTATCTCTCCGCGCAGCTCACCGAACAACTCAAGATCGCGCAGATCGCCCAGTCCAAGAGCATCGCGGACTACGGCACCCTCCAGGGGAAGAAGTACTACCGCTGGTACTACGCCGTGTACGACACCTCGGGCGGCACACCGGTGCTCCGCAAGCCCGAGGACCCCGGCGACCTGCCCAAGGACATCGACGACTTCACCCTCGTGGCCAAGGCGCTGACCGTCGAAGGCACGGAGGTCACCAGCACCGAGCACCTCAAGGGCCAGGGCCAGTACCGGCTGCGGGCCTGCGAGGTCGAGCCCGGCGTGGTCCTGGTCAGCGCCGCTCCCATGGACGACATCGAGGACACCGTGGGCCGGCTGATCAAGGTGCAGGTCGTCACCTTCGTCCTCGCCCTGATGGCGCTCGTCGTCTTCGGCCGGGCCATGCTGCGGCGCGGCCTGAAACCGCTGAGCGACATGGCGCACACCGCCCGCGGCATCACCTCGCACGACCTGACGGACTCGGCGCGGCTGCCGGTGCGCCACGACAACCGCGACGGCGGCCCCGAGGTCGAGGAACTGCGCACCGCCTTCAACACCATGCTGGAGCACATCGACGACGCGTTCGCCGTCCGCACCGAGGCGGAGCAGCGCCTGCGGCGCTTCGTCGCCGACGCCTCCCACGAACTGCGCACCCCGCTGATGTCGGTACGCGGCTACGCCGACCTCTTCCAGTACGCCGCCGCCCACAGCCCCGAGGAACGCGACAAGCACCTGGCCCGGCTGCGCGCCGAGGCGGCCCGGATGGGCGTCCTCCTGGACGACCTGCTGATGCTGGCCCGCCTGGACGCCGCCGACGTGGAGATTCCGCTGCGGCTGGAGGAGACCGACCTGGTGGAGCTGGCGCGACAGGCGACGGACGGCTTCCGGGCCGGTCACCCCGACCGTCCGCTGACCGTGGAGACCGGCTCCGCCCCGGTCCGGCTGCGTCTGGACCCCCTTCGCCTCCGCCAGGTCCTCGACAACCTCCTCACCAACGCCGCCGTGCACACCCCGCCCGGTACGAAGGTCTCCCTGGAGGTCGCCGAGGAGTCCGGCGCGGCCGAGGTACGGATCACCGACTCGGGGCCCGGTATCCCGGCCGACGATCAGGAGCGCGTCTTCGACCGCTTCTACCGGGTCGACAAGGCCCGCAGCCGCGACCGGGGCGGCAGCGGCCTGGGCCTCGCCGTGGCCCATTCCCTGGTCCGCGCCCACGGCGGCACCATCACCCTGACCAGCCGGCCGGGCACGACGACCTTCACGGTCCGGCTGCCGCTGTCCGGGGCCGCGACCTAGGGGTGCCGCCCACGAGGCGTGCGCTCTCGGCGGGCTGGCATGGGGGCGCGGAGGGTGGTGCGGTGCGGTGCGTGGGGGAGCGGGGGCGTGGGAAGCGGAGCGCGACGGAGCCCCTGCACCGGGCCCCTTGCACCGGGCCCGCCTCCCCCCCCGCCCGCGCTTGCCGTGCCCGCCATGCTCCTCCCCGTCGCCTCGCCCCTACCGGACGCCGCCTCGCCCCACGTCGCTCCGGCCCGTACCCGGTCGCCCCAGACCGCGCCCGTGTCTTTCCGCCTCACCGCGCGCCGGGCCCACGTGGTACCCCCGGCGCTGTGTGCGTCCCACGTCGCTCCGGCCCGTACCCGGTCGCCCCGGACCGCGTCCGTGTCTTTCCGCCTCACCGCGCGCCGGGCCCACGTCGCACCGCCGGCGCCGTGTCCGTCCCACGCCCACCCCTCACGTCCCTCAGCCCCCTCACCGCTCCCGCCTCGCCAGGTCGCCTAATGTGGCCCGCATGAGTGCAACGGTGCGGCAGGCCTGGCGGGCCACGCTCCAGTTGGTCGTCGCCGCCGCGATGGCGTTCGGCATGTACCTCTTCATCACGGTGTTGCTGATCACCGCCGTCGCCACCCTCGCCGTGGTGGGCGCCTGGATGCTGCCCGAGACCGTGATCCTTATCCGCCGCATCGCCGGCGCGAAACGCCACCAGGTGGCCGCCTGGACCGGCCGGGCCGTCCCCGAGGCCTACCAGCCCATCGAGGGCACCCTGCGCGAACGCCTGCGGATCGCCGTCCGTGACCCCGGCACCCGCACCGACGCCCGCTGGATGCTCGCGTACTACGTCTACGGCGCCCTCTTCCTCCTCGCCGTGCCGCTGTGGCCGCTGGGCCTGGTCGTCGACGGAACGCGGTGCGGACTGCTGCGCCGCGACGCCCTCGTCCTGCCGCTGATCAGCCGTCTCGCCGACCTCGACGCCCACTGGTCCGAAGCCCTCCTCAAGCCGTCTCCCGGAGCCCGGCTCGCCGAACGGGTGGAGGAACTGACGGTGACCCGCGCCGACGCGATCGCCGCCCACGGTGCCGAACTGCGTCGTATCGAACGCGACCTGCACGACGGCGCCCAGGCCCGCCTCGTCTCGCTCTCCCTGCGGATCGGGCTCGCCCGGCGCGCGTACGACAGCGACCCGGAGTCCGCACGCGGGCTGCTGCTCGACGCCCAGGAGCAGGCCGAGGCCGCGCTGACCGAACTCCGCCACGTCGTCCGCGGCATCCACCCACCTATCCTCACCGACCGGGGCCTGGCCGGCGCCGTACGGGCCCTGGCCGCCGCCGGCGGCATCGAAGTGGCCGTCGACGTGAGCGGGTTGGAGGACAGCGACGGTCCGCGCCCGCCCGCCGCGGTGGAGGCCGCCGCGTACTTCGTCGTCGCCGAAGCCCTCACCAACGCCGCCAAGCACAGCGGCTGCGACCACGCCGAGGTCCACCTCACCCGCACGGCCCGGGGCGTGGCCGTCCGGGTGCGGGACGACGGTCGGGGCGGCGCGGAGGCGTCCGGCCCGGCCGCCACGCCGTCCACGACCGGCGGATCCGGGCTCCTCGGGATGCGGCGACGGATCGCCGCACTCGACGGGCACATGACGGTGACCAGCCCGGTCGGCGGGCCCACCGTGATCGAGGTGGAGCTGCCCTGCGTATGGTGAGCGAAAGGGAATCAACGACCGAACCGGGGACCTCGCGCACACGGCGGTCGACGACTGAGGCGGTACGGCCGTGCGTGTGGTGATCGCCGAGGACAACGCCCTGCTCAGAGAGGGTCTGGTCCTGCTGCTGACGTCGGCCGGACACGAGGTCGTCGCGGTCGCGGGCAGTGGTCCCGAGGTCCTCCCCGCCCTGCTGGAGCACCGCCCGGACGTCGCCGTCCTGGACGTCCGGATGCCGCCCGGGTTCCGCGACGAGGGCCTGCGCGCGGCGCTGGAGGGCCGTCGGCGCCTCCCCGGCCTGCCGGTGCTGGTCCTCTCGCAGTACGTGGAGGAGTCGTACGCCGCCGAACTGCTGGGCGGGGGAGCGGGCGGGGTCGGCTATCTGCTCAAGGACCGGGTCGGCCGGGTGGACGAGTTCCTGGACGCCCTCGACCGGGTCGCGGCCGGCGGTACCGCGCTCGACCCGGAGGTGGTGACCGAACTGCTCACCCGCCGCAAGGACTCACCGCTCGACTCGCTCACCCCGCGCGAACGCGAGGTGCTGGCCCTGATGGCCGAGGGCCACGACAACGCCGGCATCGCCCGGACCCTGGTCGTCACCGAACGAGCCGTCAGCAAGCACATCGGCAACGTCTTCCTGAAACTCGGCCTGCCGACCGGCGACAGCGGACACCGCAGGGTGCTCGCCGTGCTGGCGTATCTGAACAACACGTAGAAGTGGGGGGTGCCGTCAGGACGACACCCCCCACCCGCTGCCCGGACTCAGCTGCACTTACGCCCGGTGTTGATGCACTGGACCGCCTTGTTCATCAGCTTCTGGTCGAAGACGTTGATGAAGTCGCCGTGGTCGGTGACCGGCTTGTGCTGCTGCTCGGGGAAGCTGTCCAGCGAGTAGAACGGACGGGTCTTGCCGTTGTCCTTCACGCTGGGCGCGTCCACGTCGTACACCAGCCGCTGCACCAGCTGCGGGATGGCCTTGAACCCGGCCGCGCAGTTGCCGTTCGCGTCGGCGAAGGCCACGTGCGTACGGTGGTTGGCGCTGTCGATGTTCTTGCCGTCCCAGCAGCTCTGGAACTTGAAGGTGCGCACCACGTCGCTGCCCGCGGGGCAGAGCGGGTACTTGTCCTTCAACTGCACCTTGTTCTCGAAGCCGGTGCAGCTCCAGGAGGCGTTGGCGTTGCCGGGGCCGTTGACGAACGCCTTGGCGTCACCGGTGATGATGCGCAGCAGCCTGGGCATCGCCACCACCTTGCCGCGGGGGCTGCCCACGAAGTTCAGGGTGGCCTGCTTCGCCGTCAGGATCCGGCCCGTGTTGCCCTCGGCGCCGCCGCCCTGCTGGGCGGCGTCGAACTCCTTGGTGCCGTCCTGGAGCCGCAGCACCGGCCAGAAGTACGACGACCTGTCACCCTTGTTCCGGCAGCTGGTCCCCGCCTTGGCGAGGTCCTGGTCGCTGGAGAAGGCGTCGTTGTCCTGGTTGCCGACGTAGTCGTGCATGTGGTGGGCGCCGTTGGTGACACCGGGCGCGACGATGACGTTGTCGCTGTTGTACAGCTTGTTGGCGTTGACGCCGCACTTGGTGACGAAGGTGCCCTTCGACGCCTGCGCCGACCTGGCCGGTGTGCGCACGTTGGGCCGCACCTTGGTGATGTCCACGAAGTCGGCGGCGACGGGACCGTTGCCGGCCACTCCGGCATTGGTGTTGTTGCCGCCCTGGTTGCCGCCACCCTGGTTGTTGCCGGCGCTCGGAGCAGGGGCGGGCTGGTTGCCGGTGGGGCGCAGCGTGCAGGCCGCGAGCGCGTCGAGACCCTGCGGCTTGGCCGCCACCCGGCCGATGGCGGTGGCGATCCGGTCGATCGTCGCCTTCCGCTTGTCCTTCAGCGGACCCACGATCGCGTTCTGCGCGAAGCCCGGGTCCTGCTGAATCGCCCGCTGCGAGGTGGAGAGGCGCTGGTACGCCTCGGAGATCTGCTTGTCGAGCAGGGCCAGCTCCCTGTCGACCTGAGCCTTGGCCTGGGCCGGCACCGACGTCAGCTTCTGGCCCACGTCGGGGCAGTCGATGGTGGACGTTCCGGCCGCGAGCACCTGGTTCTGGGCGGAGCCCTTCGAGCCGCTCTCGCCGGCCGAGGCGTAGATGTTGACCGCCACCAGTCCGCCGGCACCGATGGCCACCGCGGCTGCCGCGCCCACCGCTCGGCGGGCTGTGTTCGATCTCTTTCGCGTGTTGCGTCTCATCAGGCCTCTCAAGGACAACTCCGGCACCGGAGGGACATCCGGCACGGGTCAAGCGCGTACTCGTCTACGTAGCGGGCACCCAGAATGCTCAGTGAATCCTCAGATTCGTAGCATCCTCCATGCGCGTACCGCGCAAGTGGCCTCATTCCGGACCGAGTTGGCCGTCCGCAGGACCCGGACACAGGGACGGGGGCCTGCCACCCGGCGACAACCGGCGGCAGGCCCCCGTCACTTGGGACCCTCGGGCTCTACTCGTCGAACGTCACGATCACCTTCTCCGCCGCCCCCGGCGTCAGCGCCAGCTCGAAGGCCCGGTCGACGTCGGCGGCGGGCACCCGGTGGCTGATCAGCTTGGCGAAGCGCTCGTGGTGCTCGACGATCTCGGGGGTGACCTCGAAGATCTCGGTGGGGTAGCCCTGGGAGGCGATCAGGGTCAGCTCGCTGCGGAGCATGCCGCCGAGGTCGATCTCCGACCCCTTCTTCTGCACGGCGACCATGACCAGCTTCGCGCCCCACTTGGCGGAGCCCACCACGGTGTTGAACACGGCCGGCGCCCCCGCCGCGTCGATGTAGATGTCGGTGCCGGGCCGGGGCTGCCCGAGCGCGTTGGCGGCCTGCCCGTGCAACTCGGTCAGCCGCGCGGCGACATCCTCCCGCGCCGAGTCGACGACGGCGTCCGCGCCCACGGCCAGTGCCTTCTCCAGCCGGGAGGGGATGACGTCGGCCACGACCACGTGCTTCACCCCGCGCAGTTTCAGCCAGATCGCCGCGCCGAGGCCGATGGGCCCGGCCCCGAAGACCACGACCCTGTCGTCGGGTCCGGCCTCCGAGCGGTTGACGCAGTGCCGGGCCACGGCCATGGGCTCGTTGAGGGAGGCCACGTCGAAGGGCACGAAGTCCGGGAACACCGCCACACCCTTGCCGACCTCGGCGTTCTCGATCAGCAGGTACTCGCTCATCCCGCCGTACGCGCCACCGCAGCCGATGATGCCGGTGGGGGCGTCCTGCGGGTTGACCACCACCCGGTCCCCGACCGCGAGACCGATGACCTCGGCACCGACCTCGACGATCTCACCGGCCGGTTCGTGTCCGAGCGCCACCGGGATCATCTCGCCGCCCAGGTGGGCGCGGGACGGCACGCCTCCCATGTGGAGGAAGGTGACGTCGGTGCCGCAGATGCCGCAGGCACGGACGCGTACGAGCACGTCCGCGGGGCCGGGTACGGGACGCTCGACGTCGACGACCTCGACCTTGCCGACACCGGCGGTCCGTACGCACTTCATCGTCGCCATGGGGTGACTCGCTTTCTGCGGGGAGCGGGAACACGCCGCTCGAGTGGGCGTGCGCGGGGGAGGCGACGCGGGTCGGGGCCGGGGTGGGTCCAGGGCCCGGGACGCGGTCGGTCAGACGGCGGCCCAGGCGTCGTCGACCGGCAGCACCGCGCCGTTGACGAAGGCGGCCGCGTCGGAGGCGAGGAAGACGATCGCGTCGGCCTGTTCCTCGGCTGTGCCGAGCCGGCCGATGGTGGCGCCGATGAGGCCGCCGATGACCGCCGGACCGTGCGCCTGCTGGTCGGCGTCGACCTGGATGTTGGTCATCGTGGGGCCGGGCGCTATCGCGTTGGCCCGGATCCCCTGCTTGCGGTACATCACCGACAGGCTCTTCACCAGGCCGACGACACCGTGCTTCGACGCGGTGTAGGCGGCCCCGGCCGCGCTGCCGCGCAGCCCCGCCTCGGACGCGGTGAAGACGATCGCGCCGCGCTCCGCCTTCAGCATGTGCGGCAGCGCGGCCCGGGTGAGCAGGAACGGCGCGGTCAGATTGACCCGGATGACCCGCTCCCACTCGCTGTCGTCGACATCGGCGAGGGCGGACATCCGGTCCATGATCCCGGCGTTGTTCACCAGCACGTCCAGCCCGCCGAAGGTCTCCACGGCACGCGCCACGACCTCGTCCACGACCGCCTGGTCACTGAGATCGCCGACGACCGCGACCGCGGTGCCGCCGGCCGCCGCGATCGCCTCCACGGTCTCCTCGGCGGCCTTCCCGGAGATGTCGGCCACCAGCACCTTCGCACCCGCCGCGGCGAACTTCAGGGCCGCGGCCCGGCCGATGCCGGACCCGGCTCCCGTGACGACGACGCTGCGGCCGTCGAGACCGTCGATGCTCATGGAATGTCCCTCTTCCCTGGGGTGGGCGGGTCGCCGGACGGATCACCCGGCTGCTCGTCGTCTTGCTTGATTGAGGCAAGCACAGGTGACTTACTTGAGTCAAGCAACGAGAGTAGTAGGGTGCTGTCCACGGTCCACGTCCAGGCCGCCGACGCGGCCCCGGTCCGCAGGGACCGCGCCGCCGTGCGCAGCCACCCGAGCCCACCCGCCCCGCAAGGAAGAGCCGACACGAATGGCCTTAACCATGTACGGCAGTGCCAGTGAGAAACCGTCGCTCCCCAGGGGTGCGGGCCAGCACGTCCTGATCGTCGTCGACGCCCCGGACGTCGCGGAACTGCTCTCCACCACCATGGAGTTGGCGGGATACCGGATCCACACGGCGGAGTCGGGCACGGAGGCCGTCGCCCGGCTCACCGAGCAGCGGTTCGACCTGGTCGTGCTCGACCTCGCGCTGCCGGACCTGGAGGGTCTCGGCCGGGAGCGCCGCCCGCTGACCCACCGCCCACCCGTCCTGTTCCTGACCCGGTACGACTCCCTCGGCGAACTCCTCCCGGAAGTCGGCCTCGGGGAACAGGACTACGTCACCAAACCCTTCCGCATCGCCGAGGTCCTGGCCCGCGCCCAGGTCCTGCTCCGCGGCCGAAAGCCCGTCCGCCGGGACGGCGAACTGTCCTACCGCGACCTGGTCCTGGACGACCCCGCCTGCCAGGCGCTGCGCGCGGGCCGGGCGTTGAACCTCACCCCGGCGGAGTACCGCCTCCTGCGCTACCTCCTCGTCAACGCGCACAAGGTGCTGTCGAAGGAGCAGATCGGCCGCTACGTCTGGGGCGACTTCCACGGCGACAACGCCATCGAGCAACTCGTCTCCCGCCTGCGCCGCAAGGTGGACCGTGAGGCCCCGCCACTCATCCACACCCGCCGCGGCTTCGGCTACTGGCTCGGCGTCTCCTCGGAGGACCGCTGAGCGGACCACCGCGCCCGTAGCCCCGCGTCCACAGTCCCGCGCACACGCAGAGAAGCAAACCGTCGCGGCCACGCGGCAGCGGCTGACACCCGCCGCGCCCCCGAAAGGGCGGCACCGGACCCCTCCGGTGCCGCCCTTTCCCGTCTCCGCGGTGGCCCCACCCCGGACGCGCCAGCGATCGTCAACTGGCCGCAAGAGAGATCCCGTTGGTCGGCCAAAAACCCACCCCGGCCCACGCCGGCGACGCGACCCCCGCCACCACCCTCAGCCCAGAAGTGATCCAGGTCACGTCAGCCTCTTGTCAGGCAACTGGCCGGGAGCCGTCAGACCGTTCTGTTTGCATGTGTTCATCGAGGCCTCGAAGCATCCCCCCGGCGCTCCCCACCGGAGCCCCCACCACCGAGGAGAGACCATGGCCGACACCCTGACCGACGCCGCCCCCGACACCGGCGGACAGGCTCCCGAGTACCCCATGCCGAGGGCGACGGGCTGCCCGCTCGCCCCGCCCCCGGCCGCCGCCGAACTCCGGGGCGACCAGCCGATCACCCAGGTGCGGATCTGGAACGGCACCACCCCCTGGCTGATCACCCGTCACGCCGACCAGCGCACCCTGCTCACCGACCCGCGCGTCAGCAACGACGACCACGAGCCCGCCTTCCCCCACGTCAACGCCCACCGCGCGGCCATCGCCCCGCACACCCCGAAACTGATCACCAACACCGACGCCCCCGAGCACACCCGGCTGCGCCGCTCGGTCAACGCGCCGTTCCTGGTGAAGCGGATCGAGTCCATGCGCCCGGCGGTGCAGAAGATCGTCGACGACCTGATCGACGGCATGCTGGCCGGCCCCAACCCGGCCGACTTGCTCACCGCGCTGGCCCTGCCGGTGCCCTCGCTCGTCATCGCCGAACTGCTCGGCGTGCCCTACGAGGACCACCACTTCTTCCAGGAGAACAGCAACCGCGTCCTCGACAGCTCCCTCACCGCGGAGGAGGCGCAGGGGTCCAGCCGCGCCCTCGCCGGCTATCTGGACACCCTGTTCCGCACGAAGCTCGAACAGCCGGGTGACGACGTGCTGTCGGAGATGGGCACCAAGGTCAAGGCCGGGGAGATGACCCACGAGGAGGCCGTCAGCATGGGCGTCGCCATGTTGATCGCCGGGCACGAGACCACCGCCACGATGATCAGCCTCGGCACGCTCGCGCTGTTCGAGCACCCCGACCAACTGGCCGTGCTGCGCGACACCGATGACCCGAAGGTCGTCGCGGGCGCCGTGGACGAACTGCTGCGCTACCTCTCCATCGTGCACTCGGGCCTGCGCCGGGTCGCCAAGGACGACATCGAGATCGGCGGCCAGGTCATCCGCAAGGGCGACGGCCTCATCTTCGACCTCCAGACGGCCAACTGGGACGGGACCGCCTTCCCGGAGGCCGAGCGGCTGGACCTGAGCCGCCCCGCCCGTCAGCACAACGCGTTCGGCTACGGCCCCCACCAGTGCCTCGGCCAGAACCTCGCGCGCCTCGAACTCCAGGTCGTCTACGGCACGCTCTACCGTCGCGTCCCCACCCTCCGCCCGGCCGCCCCCCTCGACCAGCTGGCCTTCAACCACACCGGCACCACCTACGGCGTGAAGTGCCTGCCGGTCGCCTGGTGACCGTTCTGAGGACTGAGCAGGAGTGAGCCTGGCCCTGACTCAGCCGCACGCGCCCGAACGGTCTTGAGCGCGCCCCCACTGCCTCAAGGGCGGGGGAGGTGCACCCAGGTCCCCGGCGTACGCGACCCCGAGGTTGAACGCGCCCTGGGCAAGCAGTTGCCAACCCCCGACGCCCCACCTCCGACCCTCCCCCCCACAAGTGCCAAGGCACGAGAACCGAGGAGCAACCCATGCGTGTGGAACTCGACGAACCCAAGTGCGTGGCCTCCGGCCAGTGTGTGATGGCCTCCCCCGAGGTGTTCGACCAGCGCGACGACGACGGCGTCGCGATCCTGCTGGTGGAGCACCCCGCCGACGACCTCATGGACGGTGTGCGGGAGGCCATCGCGATCTGCCCGGCCGCCGCGATCCGACTGGTGGAGCGGTGAGGCGGATCCTGGTCGTGGGTGCCTCGGCCGCCGGACTGGCGGCGGCCGAGACACTGCGCCGCGAGGGCTACGACGGCACGCTCACCCTCGTCGGCGACGAACCCCACGCCCCGTACGACCGGCCCCCGCTGTCCAAGCAGCTCCTCTCGGCGGAGTGGGACACCGACCGGCTCACCCTGCGCACCCCGGACCACCTCGACGGCCTCGACCTGGACCTCCGTCTGGGGACCGCCGCGACCGGCCTCGACCTGACAGAACGCCGGGTACGGCTCGCCGACGGTGACGCCGTGCCGTACGACGGACTCATCCTCGCCACCGGTGTGCGGCCGCGCCGGCTGCCCGGTGAGGGCGCGCACGTGCTGCGCACCCTGGACGACGCGCTGACGCTGCGGGACCGGCTGACGCCGGGGACCCGGCTGGTGGTGGTCGGCGCCGGGTTCCTCGGCGCGGAGGCGGCCGCGGTCGCCTGGCGGCTCGGTGCCGAGGTCACCCTGCTCGAACCGGCGCCGGTGCCGCTGGCGCACGCCGTCGGCGGGCAGGTCGGCGCGGTGCTGTCCCGGGCCCACCTCGACCACGGGGTGAACCTGCGCACCGGCGTCACCGTCACCGAGGCGACCGGGGGCGGGGTGCGGCTCGCGGACGGCGAGGTGATCGAGGCCGACGAGGTGCTGGTCGCCATCGGCTCGCTGCCCAACACCGAGTGGCTGGCGGACAGCGGCCTGGGTGTCGGCGACGGCGTGCTGTGCGACGAGTACTGCGAGGCCGCGCGGAACGTGTACGCGGCCGGTGACGTGGCCCGTTGGTACAACCCGTTGTTCGGCACCTCGATGCGCGTGGAGCACCGGACGAACGCCGCCGAGCAGGGCATGGCGGTCGCCCGCAATCTGCTCGCCGCCGATCCGGACGCCCGCAAGGCGTTCGCCCCGGTGCCGTACTTCTGGTCCGACCAGTACGACATGAAGGTGCAGGCCTACGGCTGGCTGCGCGGCCACGACGAGGTGGCGGTCGTCGACGGGGATCCGGCCGAACGTCGCTTCGTCGCCGTCTACCGCACCGACGACCGCGTCACCGGCGCGCTCGCGGTCGGCATGCCGCCCAAGGCGATCAGGCGGTGGCGGCAGGCCATCGCGTCCGGCGCCGGATGGCGCGAGTCGCTCACGCCGACGAGGTCGGCGGCATCGGAGGAGGTCGACCATGGTGGAACAGCAGTCCGGCCCGTCGCGTGACGTGGTCGTCGTCACCGGCGCAGGTGGCATGGGCGTGGCGATAGCGCGCCGGATCGGCAGCGGGCGCACGGTCTTGCTCGCCGACGCCTCGCGCGGTCAACTCGACCGTGTGGCCGGCATGTTGAGTGATGAGGGATACGCGGTGCGGGGCGTCCCGACCGACGTGTCCGATCGCGGGTCCGTCGACGAGCTCGCGGCGGAGGCCGCCGGTGAGGGCCGGGTGGCCGCCGTCGTGCACACCGCCGGAGTCTCCGCCGTCCAGGGGGCCGCCGAGACGGTCCTGAAGGTCAACCTGCTCGGCACCGTCCATGTCATCGACGCCTTCGAGGGCGTGGCGGGGCCGGGGACGGCCATGGTCTGCGTCTCCAGCATGGCCGGCCATGTCGCCGACCTCGGCCGCGAGGACGAGGCCGCCCTCGCGACGGCCCCGGCGGGTGAACTCCTCGGTATCGGTGGCGTGAAAGCCGTCGGGGACAGCGCGACGCGGGCGTACATCGTGTCCAAGCGGGCCAACCAGCTGCGCGTCGAGGCCGCCGCGCTCGCCTGGAGCCGGCGCGGCGCCCGGATCAACAGCGTCAGCCCGGGGGTCGTCGCCACCGCCATGGCGAAGGCGGAGGCCGAGGGCCCGAGCGGCGCGCGCATGCTGCACATGCTGGAGGCGAGCGGCGCGGGCCGCACCGGCACCCCGGCGGAGACAGCCGATGCCGTGGCATTCCTCATCGGCCCCGAAGCGCGTTACATCACCGGAACGGACCTGCTCGTCGACGGCGGCCAGGCCGCCTGGCTGCGGCACCACCGACCGGACTGACGCCCCGGCCGTCCGGGCTCCACGGCACCCCCCCACAACAGCAGAGGTCCAAGGACCGAAGAGAGGACACCGATGTCCACCCCCCACACGCCGTCCCGCCCCCCGTCCCTCGACCCGGAGGAGCTGGGTTTCGACCCGGAGGCCCTCCGCGCCCGCTACCGCGCGGAGCGCGAACGCCGGATCCGCCCGGACGGCGGCAGGCAGTACCAGTCGATCGCCGGCGAGTTCGAGTACTACGACGACGACCCCTACGCCGACGGGGAGTTCACCCGCGAGCCGCTGACCGACCGGGTCGAGGCGGTCGTCGTCGGCGGCGGCTTCGGCGGGCTGCTCGCCGGGGCCCGGCTGCGCCAGGCGGGCGTCGAGTCGATCCGGGTGATCGAGAAGGGCGGCGACTTCGGCGGCACCTGGTACTGGAACCGCTACCCCGGCATCCACTGCGACATCGAGTCGTACATCTATCTGCCCCTGCTCGAAGAACTGGGCTACGTCCCGAAGTGGAAGTACGCGCCGGGCGAGGAGATCCGGCAGCACACCCGGGCGATCGGCCGTCACTTCGACCTCTACCGGGACGCCGCCTTCCGGACGGTCGCCACCGAACTGCGCTGGGACGAGACCGAGTTGGAGTGGATCGTCGCCACCGACCGGGGCGACCGCATGCGCGCCCGGTACGTGGTCGTCTCCAGCGGCACGCTCAGCCAGCCCAAACTCCCGGGCATCCCCGGCATCGAGACCTTCAAGGGCCACACCTTCCACACCAGTCGCTGGGACTACGACTACACCGGGGGCGACGCGGGCGGCGGTCTCACCGGGCTCGCCGACAAGCGCGTGGCCGTGATCGGCACCGGCGCCACCGCCATCCAGGTCGTCCCCCACCTGGGGGCCGACGCGGCCCACGTCTACGTCTTCCAGCGCACCCCCTCGACGGTCGACGTGCGCGGCAACGGGCCCACCGACCCGGAGTGGGCCAAGACCCTCACCCCCGGCTGGCAGGCCGAGCGGATGGACAACTTCCTGAAGACCGTCACCGGGGTCCGGGCCGGCGAGGACCTGGTGAACGACGCCTGGACCAGCAGTGCCCGCCTCCAGGAGAAGCTGATCCCGACGGACGCGTACGCGGACGTCCCGGAGAACGAGCGTGAACGGGCCTACGAGATCGCCGACTTCCAGAAGATGAACGAGCTGCGCGACCGTGTGGCGGCGATCGTCGAGGACCCGGAGACCGCCGAGAAGCTGAAGCCCTGGTACCGCTACATGTGCAAGCGGCCCACCTTCAGCGACCACTACCTCCAGACCTTCAACCGGCCCAACGTCACCCTCGTCGACACGGCCGACACCCATGGCGTCGAGCGGATCACCGAGAAGGCCGTGGTGGTCGGCGGGGTCGAGTACGAGGTGGACTGCGTCATCTTCGCCACCGGCTTCGAGGTCGGTGTCTCGGGGCTGCTCTCCGGCCGCCTCCCGGCCTACGGCCGGGACGGCGTCGGCCTGCTGGAGACCTGGATGACGGCCGGCCCGAAGACCCTCCACGGCTTCTACAGCCACGGCTTCCCCAACCTCTTCCAGCTCGGCCCCCTGCAGAACGCCAGCGCCGTCAACTACGTCCACATCCTCGACCAGCAGTCGATCCACGTCGGCGAGGTCGTCGCCGAGGCCCGCAGGCGCCGTGCCCGGTACGTCGAGCCGAGCGCCGAGGCCCAGGACGCCTGGGTCGCCACCATCCGCGAGAAGGCCGCCGACCTGTACAGGTTCCAGGCGGAGTGCACCCCCGGCTACTACAACAACGAGGGCCGGCCCAGGCAGCGCAGCGAGTCCTACGGCGACGGACCGGTCGCCTTCCACGACCTGCTCCGGCGATGGCGTGCGGACGGCGGCATCGACGACGTCCTCGTCGGCGCCGAGTGAGCCGGGCGGGAGGAGACATGACGACCCTGGAAGAGGCCATGGCCGGGCGGCCCAACCGGTACGACGAGAGCGGCGATCTCCGTACCACCAGCGCTCGTTGGGAGACGCGGCGGCTCAACCCGCCCAACCCGCTGTGGGGTTCCAACGGCGTCGCCTTCGGCCCCGACGGGCGGCTGTACGTCGCGCAGTTCCTCGCGGGCCAGATCAGCGCCGTCGACCCGGCGACCGGGGACGTCGACGTCGTCGTCCCGATGGACGGTCCCGTGCAGTCGCCGGACGATCTCGCCTTCGGCGCCGACGGCTCGATGTACATAGCCGACCTGGTGCCGGGCCGGGTGTGGCGCCGGAGCCCGGCGGGGCAGTACCGCCTCGTCTCCGACGACGTCACCAACCCCAACGGCATCACCTGTGTCGGCGACCGGCTCTTCGTCAACGAGATGAAGCCCCATGGCCGGCTGCTGGAGCTGTTCCCGGACGGCGGCGACCCGGTCGTGCTCACCGAGGGCCTGGCCCTCGGCAACGCGATGCAGCTCGGCCCGGACGGGCACCTGTACTACCCGCACATGATCACCGGTCAGGTCTGGCGGATCCCGCCGGACGGCGGGACGCCCGAGGTGGTCGCCGAGGACGTCCACGAGCCGGTCGCGGTCCGTTTCGACCGGGGCGGTGTCCTGCACGTCCTCTCCCGGGGTGTCGAGGGCATCGTCACCCGCGTCGACCTGCACGGCGGCGGTACGCGCACGCTCGTCGCCAGCGGGCTGAAGGGCCTCGACAACGCGGCGTTCGACGCCGAGAACCGCATGTTCGTCTCCAGCTACGCCAGCGGCGGCGTCACGGAGATGCACCCCGACGGCCGCACCCGCGAGATCGTGCGCCGCGGTCTCGACGGCCCCTACGGCGTGACCGTCGACCTCGGCGGCACGGTCTACGCCGCCGACCACTACCGGCTGGCGAGCCCGGCGGCGACCGACGAGGGCGAGCCGCTCGGCGCGGGCCCGACGACCGGGCCCGGCGGAGTGACGACCCACCGTCTGCTGCACTTCGTCCACGGCGTCACCGCCGACGGCGGACTGCTGCACCACACCTCGCAGTTCGGCGACGTGCAGACCTACGACCCCGCGAGCGGGGAGCTCCGGCCGCGGGCACGGGGGCTGAAGCGGCCCATCGGCATCGCCGTCGGACCGGACGGTGCGCTCGTGGTCGCCGAGACGGGCGCGGGCCGGGTCGTGGCCGTCGGTGACGGCGAGGGCGAGGGCGAGGACACCGTGACCGTGCTCGCCGAGGGCCTGGACCGGCCCACGGACGTGGCCTTCGACGCGGAGGGCCACCTCTATGTGAGCGAGGAGCGGCTCGGCACCGTCCTGCGGATCGAGGCGCACGGCAGCACCAGTGTCGTCCTGGACGGGCTGGGCGCACCCCAGGGGCTGGTGGTCCTCGGCGACGACCTCTTCGTGGTGGAGACCGGGCCCCGCAGGCTGAGCGCGGTCTCCCTCACCACCGGGGCGCGGCGGATCGACGTGGAGGATCTGCCGGTGGGTCCGCCCCCGGGCGTCGTCCCGCGGACAGAACCGGCGCTGTTCGCGGACGTCATGCCCGGGACGGCACGGCGTTTCGCGGGCCTCGCGGCCGCCCCGGACGGGGCCCTCCTGCTGTCCGCCAACGGTGAGGGCACCGTGCTGCGGCTGACCCCGAGGGCGGGGGCTCAGCCGGTGCGGTAGAGCGCGGTGAGCAGTTCGATGGCGGCCGGGGTGGCGGGATGCGGGTCGTCGCGCCACCAGGCCAGCCGGACGGCGATCGGCTCGGCGTCGCGCACCGGCCGGTAGACGACGCCGGGCCGCCGGTACTGGTTGGCGGTGGACTCCGCGGTCACCCCGACGGCGCGGCCCGTCGCGATCGTGGTCAGCCATTCGTCGACGTCGTGCGTGCGCTCCGTCGCGGGACGGGAACCGGGCGGCCACAGGTCGGTGGTGGTCGTTCCGGTGCGGCGGTCGACCAGCAGGGTGTACCCGCTCAGATCGGCGAGCCGTACCGAGCGGCGGCGGGCCAGCGGATCGTCGCTCGCCATCGCGCACAGCCGCCGCTCCAGCCCCACGATCGCCGAGTCGAACCGGCGGTCGTCGACCGCCCGCCGGACCACCGCGAGGTCGCACGAGCCCTCCGCCAGCCCGGCCGTGGGGGAGTTGGCCCGGACGAACTGCAGGTCCGTCCCGGGGTGCGCGGCACCCCAGCGACGCTGGAACGTCAGGGTGTGCCGGCCGAGCGCCGACCAGGCGTACCCGATCCGCAGCCGCACCTGGCCCGAGGTCGCCTCCCGGACCAGGTCGTCGACCTCGCCGAGCACCCGCCGCGCGTGCGAGACCACCCGCAGTCCGGTAGGGGTGGGCGTCACCTCGCGTGAGGTCCGCCGCAACAGCCGTACGCCGAGGGCCCGTTCGAGTGAGGCCAGGGTGCGGGAGACCGCCGCCTGGGAGACGTCGAGCGCGAGGGCCGCGTCGGTGAAGGTGCCCTCGTCGACGATCGCCACGAGACAGCGCAGCTGCCGCAGCTCCACCTTCCCGACGAACGGTGCCGTCTCATCGTCCCCATGCATGACTCCAGCGTATAGATCGCGGAGCGGATGCATTTTGCGCAAGTCATGGCCGGGCGCACGATCTGCTCATGGACACCGCCGCCCGCTCCGCCGCCGGCCCCGCGCCCGCCCCCTCCGGTTCGCTCCCCGTGCCTGCCGCCACGGCTCCGGCTCCCGCTCCCGGCTCTCCTCCCGAGTGGGGTGGCTCGCGACTGGCCGGTGTCCTCACCATGGTCGGCTGCGGCGTGTCCAACCAGGTCGGGGCCGCCCTCGGGTCGCTGGCCTTCCCGGTGCTCGGGCCCGCCGGGGTGGTCGCGATCCGGCAGTACGTCGCCGCGGTCGTCCTCGTGACCGTCGGCCGGCCACGGCTGAGGTCCTTCACCGCGCGGCAGTGGTGGCCGGTGGTGCTGCTGGCGCTGGTGTTCGGGACGATGAACCTGTCGCTGTACACGGCCATCGACCGCATCGGCCTGGGGCTCGCGGTGACCCTGGAGTTCCTCGGCCCGCTCGCCGTCGCCCTGGCCGGCTCGCGCCGCCGGATCGACGCGTGCTGTGCGCTGATCGCCGGTCTGGGCGTGGTCACCCTGATGCGACCGCGGCCCTCCGCCGACCACCTCGGCATGGGCCTCGGCCTCCTGGCCGCCGTCTGCTGGGCGTCGTACATCCTCCTCAACCGCACCGTCGGCCGTCGTATCCCCGGCGTGCAGGGCTCCGCGGCGGCAGCGGGCCTGTCCGCCCTCGCCTTCCTGCCCGTCGGTGCCGTCGTGGTCGTGCGGAACCCGCCCACCGTCGGGGCCCTCGGTTACGCGGTGGCCGCCGGGGTCCTCGCCTCGGCCGTGCCGTACCTCGCGGACGTGTTCACCCTGCGCCGTGTGCCCGCCCAGGTGTTCGGGCTCTTCATGAGCGTCAATCCCGTCCTGGCCGCACTGGCGGGCTGGCTCATGCTCGGGCAGGAGCTGGGCGGGGTCGAGTGGGCGGCGATCGGAGCGGTCGTCGCGGCGAACGCGCTCAGCATGCTCGTGCCGCCCCGCTGAGCGTGCGCATGGCCGCCCGGTCGCCGGAGGACTCTGTGAGAACAAAATTGTTGACAATCTTGTTGACCTAGATTTACGTTCGACAGGCACTCACTCAGGGAGGGCGCGCATGCAGGAGGAAGCCCGTCCGGGCACCGGGGAGCAGGCCAAACAGCTCGCGCTGGCGAAGCTGCGGCAGGCGATCCTGCACGGCGAGATGGCGCCGGCCCAACGGCTGGTGGAGAACGAACTCGCCGAGCAGTTCGGTGTGACACGGGCCAGCATCCGCGCGGCACTGATCGATCTGGAGGCCGAAGGGCTGGTCGAGCGGATCCGCAACCGCGGCTCGCGGGTGCGGGTGGTGACCGTGGAGGAAGCGGTCGCCATCAGCGAGTGCCGCATGGTGCTGGAAGGGCTGTGCGCGGCGAGGGCGGCCACCGTGGCCACCGACGACGAACTCGCCGAACTGGCCGACATCGGCACGGCGATGACCAAGGCCGTGGCCGACGGCGAGCCGGTGACGTACTCCGAGCTGAACCAGCGTCTGCACGCCCGCATCCGGGAGATCTCCGGTCAGCGGGTGGCGGTGGAGCTGCTGGAACGGCTCAACGCCCAGCTGGTGCGCCACCGCTTCCAGCTCGCGCTGCGGCCGGGACGGCCCCAGCACTCCCTGGGTGAACACCTGGCCATGATCGAGACGATCACGGCGAGGGACCCGCGGGCGGCCGAGGAGGCCGTCCGCGCCCACCTCACGAGCGTGATCACCGCGCTGCGCGAAGAGCGCGTCGCCTCCTGAGCGCTCCGGGGTGGCACCACAGGCCTGACCGGCCTGTCCGGTCCGTCCACCGAGGAGACCCATCAGATGACCGACGGCACGGCCCCCGCCCCCGCCCCACCCCGATCGACCCTCGTCGTCACCGCGCACGCGGGGGACTTCGTCTGGAGGGCCGGTGGCGCCATAGCCCTGGCGGCCTCGCGCGGGGAGCGGGTCACCATCGCCTGCCTCACCTTCGGTGAGCGCGGCGAGTCCGCCAAGGCCTGGCGCGAGGGCAGGACGCTCGACGAGATCAAGGCGATCCGCCGGGAGGAGGCCGAGAAGGCCGCCGCGACCCTCGGCGCAGCCATCGTCTTCTTCGACGCCGGCGACTATCCGCTGACCGGCACCCCGGAACTCACCGACCGGCTGGTCACCGTCTACCGCGCGGCCCAGCCGGACGTCGTCCTCACCCATCCGCTCGAGGACCCCTACAACGGCGACCATCCGGCCGCCGCCCGCATGGCCCTGGACGCCCGGGTCCTCGCCCAGGCCATCGGCTACCCCGCCGAGGGTGAGATCATCGGTGCCCCGCCGGTGTTCTTCTTCGAGCCGCACCAGCCCGAGATGTGCGGGTTCAAGCCGGAGGTCCTCCTCGACATCACCGAGGTCTGGGAGACCAAGCGCAAGGCCATGGAGTGCCTGGGCGCCCAGCAGCACCTGTGGGACTACTACACCGACCTCGCCGTACGCAGGGGAGTCCAGCTCAAGCGCAACGCGGGCCCCAACCTGGGCCTCGCGCACAGGACCATGGCCGAGGCGTACATGCGTCCCTACCCGCAGGTCACGGAGGTGTTGGACTGATGGGCGGGGTGATCGTCACCAACCCGCCGAAGGCGGACGCCGAGGATGTCGAGGCGATCGGCCGGTACGGCGTCGCCACCGTCCACGAGGCGATGGGCCGCACAGGTCTGCTCGGCACCCACCTACGCCCGATCCAGCGGGACACCCGCGTCGTCGGCACCGCCGTCACGGTCCTCTCCTGGCCCGGCGACAACCTCATGATCCACGCGGCGGTCGAGCAGTGCGGCGAGGGCGACATCCTCGTCGTCACCACCACCTCGCCCTCCACCGACGGCATGTTCGGCGAGCTCTTCGCCACCGCCCTCCGGCGGCGCGGCGTACGCGGCCTGGTCATCGACGCCGGGGTCCGGGACACCGCCGAACTCCGCGCGATGGGCTTTCCCGTCTGGGCCGCCGCCGTCAGCGCACAGGGCACGGTCAAGGCCACCGGAGGCTCCGTCAACGTGCCGGTGGTCGTCGGAGGCCGGCCCGTCCACCCCGGCGACGTGATCCTCGCCGACGACGACGGCGTGGTCGTCGTCCCCCGGTCGCGGGCCCGCCGGACGGCCGAGGCGTCCGCGGCCCGCGAACAGAAGGAGGCCGCCTCCCGCGCCGCCTTCCTCGACGGCCAACTGGGCCTGGACCGCTACGGGTTGCGCGAGACGCTCGTACGCCTCGGGGTGACCTACCAGTCGTACGAGGAGTACGAGGAGTACGAGAGCGAGCGTGCCGAGTCGTGAGGCCGTACCCGGTGAGCGTCGGCGGAAGGACCCGGCGGTGACCGGGTGGCCCGAGGGGATCCGCTGCATGCTGATGCGCGGCGGCACCTCCAAGGGCGCCTACTTCCTCGCAGGGGACCTGCCCGACGGCGCGGCTGACCGCGACGAGCTGCTGCTGCGCGTCATGGGCAGCCCGGACCCGCGCCAGATCGACGGCCTGGGCGGGGCCCACCCCCTGACCAGCAAGGTGGCCGTGGTGTCCGCCTCGGCCGACCCCGAAGCCGACGTCGACTATCTGTTCCTCCAAGTCGGCGTCGAGAAGGGCGAGGTGAGTGACCGTCAGAACTGCGGCAACCTGCTCGCCGGGGTCGGCCCGTTCGCCGTCGAACGCCGACTGGTGACCGTCGGCGAGCCGGAGACCTCCGTCCGCGTCCGCATGATCAACACCGGTGACCTCGCCGTCGTCACCTTCCCCACCCCCGGCGGCCGCATCGCGGTCACCGGGGACGCGGAGATCTCCGGGGTGCCGGGGACCGCCGCGCCGGTGGTGATCGAGTTCCCGCCGGGCGGCCGCCCGCTGCTGCCCACCGGCAACACCCGGGACGTCGTCGCCGCCACGGAGGTGACCTGCGTGGACAACGGCATGCCCACCGTGCTGATCCCCGCCGCCGTCCTCGGCGTCACCGGCGACGAGGCGCCCGGGGACCTGGAGAGCGATGCCGCCCTGGCCGACCGGCTGCGCGAGATCAGACGGGCGGCGGGGCCACTGATGGGGCTCGGCGACGTCGAGCACACCACCGTGCCCAAACTCTGCCTGCTCGCCCCACCCCGGTACGGCGGCGCGGTCGCCACCCGCACCTTCATCCCGGCCCGCTGCCACACCTCCATCGGTGTGCTCGGCGCCGCGAGCGTGGCCGCGGGGCTGCGCGTCGAGGGCGGAGTCGGAGAGGGGATCGCCCGACTGCCGCCCACCGGTGACCGCTTGCGCATCGAACACCCCACCGGCTTCCTCGACATCGAGGCCCAGGTGACCCACAGCGTCGACGGCAGGTTCTCGGCGCGCCGCACGGCCGTCGTCCGCACCGCCCGCAAGATCTTCGACGGCACGGTGTTCCCCCGGCCCGGCGACCCCGCCCCGCGCCCCTGACCTGGCCTCCCACCCCTGACCCCGCAGCGCCCCACGCCCCCCAAGGAGTCACCGATGACCCCGCCGCTCGGCGACATCGCCCACCTCGGCCATGTCGAACTGCTCACCCCCGACCTCGACGGCAGCCTCTGGTTCTTCACCGAGATCCTGGGCCTGACCGAGAACGGCCGCTCCGGCGGCTCGGTCCATCTGCGGACCTGGGACGACTACGAGCACCACAGCCTCACCCTCACCGCCCACTCCACCAACGGCATCCGCCGCACCGCACTGCGCACCTCCGGTGAGGAAGCCCTGCGGCGCCGGGTCAAGGAACTGGAGAGCACCGGCCGCGCGGGCCGCTGGGTCGAGGACGAACCGGGCATCGGCCCGCTGTACGTCAGCACCGACCCCGACGGCCACGAGATCGCCCTGTACTGGGAGAGCGAGTGGTACGAGGCGCCGGCCGAGCTCAGGCCGGGCCTGAAGAACCAGCCGCAGGCCAAACCCGGGCACGGCGTCGGCGTGCGCCGCCTCGACCACGTCAACTTCCTGGCCTCCGACGTCGAGGCCAACGCCGCCTTCACCCGCGAGGTGCTCGGCGCCCGCGCCACCGAACAGATCGTCCTCGACACCGGGAAGGTCGCCGCCCAGTGGCTCACCTTCACCAACAAGTCGTACGACGTCGTCTACACCGAGGACTGGACCGGCTCACACGGCCGACTGCACCACATCGCGTTCGCCACCGACACCCGCGAGGACATCCTGCGGGCCGCCGATCTCTGCCTGGACCAGGGCGTGTTCATCGAGACCGGCCCGCACAAGCACGCCATCCAGCAGACGTTCTTCCTCTACGTCTACGAGCCCGGCGGCAACCGGATCGAGCTGTGCAACCCGCTCACGCGGCTCGTCCTCGCCCCCGACTGGCCGCTCATCACCTGGACCCAGGCGGAACGCGCCAAGGGGCAGGCGTGGGGCCTGAAAACCATCGAGTCGTTCCACACACACGGCACCCCGCCGGTCGACTGACGGGCAACGATGTCCCCCTCCCCGTCCCCGATCTTTCCTGCCCCGATTCGGCGCACCGCGCGTCTCGGCGATCTGGTGCGCGCTGACCGCCGCCGGGGTCTTCCGGCTCAGTGCCCGGATGTCGCTGGGCGTGACCTTCCTGGCCGCCTTCCTCACGGCCCCTGGCTCGGCGGCCGGCTGCTCGCCGCGGGCGACGGCGACCGGGGCTTCACCGCCTTCGCACTCGCCGGTGTCTCCTCCACGGTCACAGCCTGCATCGGCAGCGCCTCCCTGCGCACGTCCCGCCGTGCCACCCGGTACGAGTCCGCGACATGCCTGACCCGATGGGCTGAACACCGCCGCACGGGCGGGCCCCACCCCGGCGGGGGCCCGCCCCGCCCCCTACAGCGTCTCCTCGGCCGCCCCTCCGTCGAAGGCCTGCCGCACGCGCGCGGCGATCAGTGGGTAGACCTCGCGGGCCCGGGCCTCGTCGTTGGTGTCGTAGCCGTGGTCGGCGCCGCTTACGTCGTGGTGACCGACCAGGGCCCCGGCGGTGCGGAGCCGGTCGGCGTAGGCGACGCCCTCGGCCTTGAGGAGGTCGAACTCGGCGGTGACGACGAAGGCCGGGGCGATGCCCCTGAGATCAGCCGTGTCCGAGGGGTGCGCCGGTGAGACCAGCCGGTCGGCGCGCCGCTTCGGGTCCGGGATGTACGCGCTGTCGAAGACGTCCGCCATCCATGGCCGCAGCATCGGCTTGGCGATCGCGGCCCGCTTGTCGCGGGCGGCGGTGGCGAGGTCGAGCGGCGGGTAGTGCAGCACCTGGAGCGCGATCGAGGGGCCGCCCTCCTCCAGGGCCTGGCGGGCCACCGCCGCCGCGAGGCCGCCGCCCGCGCTCTGCCCGCCCACCGAGAGCCGTGCGCCGTCCCAGCCGTGCTCGCTCCCATGCCCGGCGACCCAGCGCACGATCTCGTACGCCTGCCGGGGCGGCGCCGGGAACGGGTGCTGTGGGGCGACCACGTAGTCCACGTTGAGCACGGCCGCGCCGGCCTCGACGGCTATGCACCGGCACAGCGCGTCGTCCAGCTCGATCTGGGGCATGACATAGCCGCCGCCGTGGAAGTTGACGTGGACCGGCGGGGGGACAGTGTCCTCGGCGGTGGGCAGGTACAGCACGGCGCGGGCCGGGCCGTAGGCGGTGGGGACGGTCAACTCGCGGGTGGCGCAGGCGTACTCGGGCAGCCGGGCGCGCCATCCGGCGGCGGAGCCCGGCCCACGGGACCGGCCGCTCGCCACTGACGCGATACGCTGCATCGCCTTGGCCGCGAAGGCGGCCACCGCCGGGCGGGCGAGAAGGGACATGGGGCTCCGTTCGGTCGCGGGGGTACCCCGGGCCATGAATTTACTTGAGTCAGGCAACAAGATGGTAAAGTAGCTCCCATGTCCCCATCACCGCTACCCTCCGACCCCGCCTCGGCGGAAGTGATCGAGATCGAGCGAGCCCTCACTCGCATCACCTACCTCAGCACCCGGGCGCGGGCCCACGAGCGCCTGATGAGCCTGGCCGGCGTGCCGCTGGACCGTGCCGCCGTGGCGCTGCTGCGGCAGATCGCCGACTCCGAGCCGCTGCGCCCGGGGGAGCTGGCCAACCGGCTCGGTGTCGAGGCCTCCCATGTCACCCGCCAGGTGCAGCAGCTCCAGAGGACCGGCTACGTCACCCGCGTACCGGACCCGGACGACCGCCGCGCCCAGCGCATCGAGCTGACGTCGGCCGGTGAGGAGGCCATAGGACGCATCCGCGAGGCCGGCGTGCGTGGCATGCAGATGGCGCTGTCCGAGTGGTCCCCGGAGGAGCTCCGGCAGCTCGCGGGTCTCTTCCACCGGATGGTCGACGACTTCCTCACGCATGCGAACGACCTGGTGGAGCAGGAGGCGGCGGGACCGGTGCGGGCCGACTGACGGGGTAAGCCCACGCACCCGTGCCCGACCCGCGACGCTCGACCCTCAATAGCCCAACTGCTTGCGCACATACGGCGTCATCAGCGTCTTCGCCTTCGCCAGCGTGGACGTCCGAGCCCCCAGCACGGCCGTCTCGCCGCCCGGCACCGGCAGCAGCGTGATCCCGTCGGCCGAACCGAGAGGGACGATCAGCGGGGTCCGCCGGATCGGCCGGTACAGTCGCGGTTCCTTACGGTGCTTGCCCGAACTCCCCAGATAGGAACGGATGTTGTGGGCGGCGATGTCGGCCTGGGCGAACGCGACGGGGGAGACCTTCTGCTCGCTCACATCGTTCACGTCGCCGACCGCGAACACGTCGAGGCGCCCGTCGACCCGTAGCATCCGGTCGACCTTGACCTGCCCGGCCGCGTTCAGCCACGCCCCGTGCCCGGCCAGCCGCAGCCAGAGCGTGTTCGGCGTGGTGCCGTTGGCCCAGAACGCGAGGTCCGCCTCGACGAGCCCGCCCCGGCCGTCCCGGTAGGTGCCGAAGTCGGGCCCCTGGGAGACGAACGTGTCGAGCCTGACCTCCACGTCGTGCGACTCCAGCCAGGTCAGGGCCCGTCGTCCCGCCCACTTGCTGCCGGTGGAGCTGAGCAGTTCCGATCCCGCGTGCGCGAGGGTGACCCGCGCGTCCGGCCGGGCCAGCCGGACCTCGGCGGCGAGCTCCACACCACCGGGCCCGCCGCCGACGATCAGGACGTGCTCGGCGGCCGCCACGTTCTCCTGGTACGCGGCGAACGTCTTGCCCGCCTCCTCGGGAGTGGTGCCGAGGAAACGCGCCGGCTCGGGATAGTCCGCGCCGGTCGCGATCACCACCACGTCGTACGGCAGCCGCTCACCCGTGGCGAGCTTCACCTGCCGCTCGCCGGTGTCGATGTCGACCGCCTTGCCGACGACCACACGGCCGTGGCGCAGCAGTCGGTCGTACGGGATGAAGGGGGTGGTCGTCCATGCCTCGCGCACGCCCGCGCGCAAGGCGGCGATGCGGTGGAAGAAGACCTCCTTGCGGTCCACGAGGGTGACCCGTGCGATCTCGTCCAGTTGTCTGGCGAGGCGGATGCCGCCGTATCCGCCGCCGATCACGATCACTTCGCCGTCAGGCACGCCGATTCTCCTGTGCTGGGTGGGGGGAGATGACGACCTTAACGTTTGAAACCTCAAGCTGCTGGCGGGCTTCGTGGTTGTTGTGTGAAGCGACGGCGGACGACACGAGTCAGCCGCTGCCTAGGCTGGTGCCGTGACCGACAACGACCGGCCCCTCGCCGTATTCGACCTCGACAACACCCTCGCCGACACCGCGCACCGGCAGCGGTTCCTGGAGCGCAGCCCGCGCGACTGGGACGCGTTCTTCGCCGCCGCGCCACAGGATCCGCCGCTGGCCGAGGGCGTGGCGCTCGCCCGGGAGAGCGCCGAGGAGTGCGAGGTCGTGTATCTGACCGGGCGCCCCGAGCGCTGCCGCCGCGACACCGTCGACTGGCTGGCGGCGCAGGGGCTGCCCGAAGGGCGGATCTGGATGCGCCGGAACAACGACCGCAGGCCCGCCCGCCGCACCAAGCTGGAGATCCTCCGCGACCTCGCCCGGACCCGCGAGATCCGCGTCCTCGTGGACGACGACGAACTGGTCTGCGAGGACGCGGAGCGGGCGGGCTTCACGGTCGTACGGGCGCGCTGGGCCGCGGCCTCCGCCGCGCTGAAGGTGGCGCAGGAACGGGAGGGCCGGACCTGAGGGCCGGAGCCCTACGGGCCGGGCCGCCCCGGTCCGTCACTCCGCCTCGTCCAGCCGGAAGCCGACCTTGAGGCCGACCTGGTAGTGCGCGATCTGCCCGTCCTCGATGTGCCCCCGGACCTGCGTCACCTCGAACCAGTCGAGGTTGCGCAGGGTCTGGGCGGCGCGGGCGACACCGTTGCGAATGGCGTGGTCGACGCTCTCGGCCGAACTGCCGACGATCTCGGTGACCCGGTACACGTGGTCGGTCATGCGGGTTCTCCTTGTCGCGTGCTCCACCGGTGGCCGATACGCCACACGTCACTCCACGGTGCCCCAGGTCGCCCGACGGCGCGAGAGATGCCGGGCGGGTGCGGGTGAGTGGGTTGGAAAAGCAGGGGCGCAGCCCCGCTTTTCAGGGGCGCGGGGAACTGCGCGACCAGCCCCCACGCACCCGCACCCGACAACGCACCCCTCCCCCTACCCCGCCCCACTCAACGACAGCGCGAACCGCCCCTCCTCATCCGTCCACCAATGCGTCAACTCCAGCCCGACAGAAGCCAGTTCGTCCCGAACCCCCTCCTTGCGGAACTTCGCGGACACCTCGGTCCGCACTTCCTCCCCGGCCTCGAAATCGACCGCGAGATCCAGCGCGGGGATCTTCACCGTCTGCGCCGTACGGGACCGCAGCCGCATCTCGATCCACTCGCACTCCGCGTTCCAGAGGGCGACATGGTCGAAGGCGTCGGGGTCGAAGTCCGCCCCCAGCTCCCGGTCGACCACGTTGAGCACGTTCTTGTTGAACTCGGCCGTCACCCCGGCCGCGTCGTCGTACGCGGCGACCAGCACCGCCTCGTCCTTGACCAGGTCCGTGCCCAGGAGCAACGCGTCACCCGGCGCCAGCAGGGCCCGTACGGCGCCCAGGAACGCGGCGCGCTCCGCGGGCACCAGATTGCCGATGGTGCCGCCCAGGAACACCACCAGACGCGGCCCCGGCGTCTCGGGCAGGTCGAGCCCGGCGGTGAAGTCGGCGATCAGGGCGTGCACATTCAGCCCCGGCCGCTCGGCGACCAGCGCCTCGCCCGCCTGCCGCAGGGCGCTCTCGCTCACGTCGACCGGCACATAGGTGTGCAGGCCCGGCATCGCGTCCAGCAGGTGCCGGGTCTTGTCGGAGGAGCCGGACCCCAGCTCGACCAGGGTGCGCGCGCCGCTCGCCGCGGCGATCTCGCCCGCCCGGCCGACGAGGATCTCCCGTTCGGCACGGGTCGGGTAGTACTCGGGCAACTCGGTGATCCGCTCGAACAGTTCACTGCCGCGCGCGTCGTAGAACCACTTCGGCGGGAGTGTCTTCGGGGCGCGGGTCAGGCCCTCCAGGACATCGGCGCGCAGGGCCGCGTCGGTGGCGTCCTCGGGCAGGGTGCGGGTGAGGAGGAACGGGCTCACTCGGAAGGCTCCTTCGGCCGTGCGGGGGCGGTCTCGTCGTGCGGGCGGCTGGGTTCCTCCAGCTCCTTGAGCGGGGTGAGCAGGACGTCGTCACGGCTCGCCGCCAGCAGCGTGCGGTCCGGGACCTCCACCCAGTGCGGATCGTCGTCGTACGGCTCGGAGGCCACGACCGTGCTGCGGCCGGGCTCGGCGAGGTACCAGAGCGTGTCGCCCCAGGCCGTCGCGGTGATCGCCTCCCCGTTGGTCAGCAGGAGGTTGAGCCGTGAACCGGGCGCCGCCCGGGCGACGTCGAGGACCGTGTCGGCCAGCGCCTGGCCCTCCTCGTCGCCCGCGCGCAGCCGGTTCAGGACCAGCGCCCACACGAGCGCGGAGTCGTTGCGGGCCTCCATCGACAGCAGCTCCGCGGCGGGCAGCCCGTCCGCGAGATGCCCCAGCGACCGGGGCCAGCCGGCGACCGCCCCGTTGTGGCTGAACAGCCAGGGCCCGGCGGCGTACGGCGCCGCGGCGGCCTCGTTGTCCGCCCCCGGCACCGTGGCGTCCCGCACGGCGGCCAGCAGCGCCCCGGAACGGACCACCCGGGCGAGGTCGGT
This sequence comes from Streptomyces gottesmaniae, assembly GCF_031845845.1. NCBI lineage: Bacteria > Bacillati > Actinomycetota > Actinomycetes > Kitasatosporales > Streptomycetaceae > Streptomyces > Streptomyces gottesmaniae. The sequence goes on along the minus strand of NZ_JAVRFJ010000006.1, from coordinate 234,279 downwards.
GAAGGACAGGTCCCCCCAGATGGGCCCGGACCGGCGGTACCGCCCCGGCACGGGGTCCCCCTCGGCGTACCAACCGACCCCGAAGCCGTCGGCGTTGACGGTCCCGTACCGCTGCCGCCGGGGCGCCCACGACTGCCGGAACAGGCTGTGCGGCGGATCCAGCAGAACCCGGCCCAGCGCCGACTGCGGCCCGAGATAAGCGAGATGGCGACACATCAGACGACCTCCGGGGAGGCGTCCCGCGCCGTGCGGAAGCCGCTGAAGATCTGCCGCCGGATCGGGTAGTCCCAGTTGCGGAACGTCCCCCGGCACGCCACCGGGTCCACGGCGAACGCGCCCCCGCGCAACACCTTGTACTCGGGGCCGAAGAACACCTCCGAGTACTCCTTGTAGGGGAACGCCGTGAACCCCGGGTAGGGCAGGAAGTCGCTCGACGTCCACTCCCACACGTCACCGATCAACTGCCGTACGCCCAGGGGCGATTCCCCCGCCGGATAGCTGCCGGCCGGTGCCGGGCGCAGATGCCGCTGCCCCAGGTTGGCCTGTTCGGGCCCCGGATCGGCGTCGCCCCACGGGTAACGGGCGGAGCGGCCGGTGACCGGGTCGTGCCGGGCCGCCTTCTCCCACTCGGCCTCCGTGGGCAGCCGCCGCCCCGCCCAGCGGGCGTACGCGTCGGCCTCGTACCAGCACACGTGCAGCACCGGTTCGTCTGCCGGTACGACCTCGGTGACCCCGAAGCGCCGCCGCAGCCACTGCCGGCCGTCGCGCCGCCAGAACAGCGGCGCGTGGATGCCGTGCGCACGGATGTGGTCCCAGCCCTCGGCCGTCCACCAGCGCTCGTCGTCGTAACCGCCGTCCTCGATGAACGCCTGGTACGCGCCGTTCGTCACCGGTGTGGTGTCGATGTGGAACGCCGGGACGATCCGCCGGTGCGCCGGCCGTTCGTTGTCCAGCGCCCACGGCTCGGTCGAGGTGCCCATCACGAACTCCCCGCCGGGTACGAGGACTTCGGACGGCCCCGTGTACAGCGGGACCGGCTCCGGGTCCGGCGCCGACAGCACGGCGTGGCCCTTGCGCAGCTGATGGGTGATCAGCATCGTCTCGTCGTGCTGCTGTTCGTGCTGGGCGATCATGCCGAAGGCGAAGCCCGCGTCGGTGAGCCGGGTGCCGTGGAAGTCGACGCTCTCCAGCACGTCCAGGGCCCGGCCGCGCACCTCCGCCAGATACCGCCGGGCCTCCTCAGGCGGCAGCAGCGGCAACGAGGGCCGCTCGGCGCGCGGATGCTCGAAAGCGTCGTACAGTCCGTCGATCTCGGGCCGCATCGCCTCCCGCCCGGCGACGTTCCGCAGCAGCCACAGCTCCTCCTGGTTGCCGATGTGGGCGAGGTCCCACACCAGGGGCGACATCAGCGGCGAGTGCTGCGCGGTGAGATCGGGTTCCTCGACGGCGGTGGTCAGGAGCGCGGTGCGGGCCCGGGCCGTGGTCAGCGCCGCCAGCGCGCGCTCCCGGAGTATGTCGGGGTCGGCGTCGGTCGTCGGAGCCGGCGTCTCGGGTGCGGTCATGCGGGGAGGTCCTTCCCGTGCGACAGGTCGAGCACATCGTCGGCGGGGCAGCGACCCCGGGCCACATAGCGGTCGGTGTACGCCGCGACCGCGTCGATCACCTCGGGGCTCGCCCCGAGTCTGGGCAGCGCCTCGGCCGCCGCGGCGAAGCAGACCACCGCCGCCTCCCGCAGTTCGGGATCGGCCAGCCCGTCCCGGGCCGCCGCCTCCCACAGCGGATTGCGCGGTGGCGGTTGCGAACCGGCCCGCTCCGCGAGGGGCTTGACGGTCCGGTACGCGGTCTCGGCGGCCGCCGGATCCTCGAACAGCGCCGCCGTCACGGCGAGCGGCACGATCCACCCGTCCTCGCCCGGCTGCGCGTCGATCATGCGGAACTCCAGATGGCCACGCGGGCGCACCGGCGGGAACAGGGTCGTCAGGTGGTAGTCGAGGTCGGCCCGGCTCGGCGGGCTGTCGGACCGCGTCCACTCCCGGAACGTCATCGCTCCGGGCACGGCCCAGGGGCCCTCGTCGGCCCGGACGCACATCACGGGCGCGTCCAGCACCAGCCGGGCCCACGCGGCGCGCGGGTCGCCGTCCAGCGACGGCGCGTCCGTACGCCCGGGGTCCATGGCGGCCCACAGCGCCTGCCGGGTCGAACGCCAGCCGGTGACCCGGCCGCGCGCCAGCGGGGAGTGCGCGAACGCCGCCACCAGTACGGCGCCGAGCTGGTGCGCCAGCCACCAGCGCCGCTGGTGACCGAGGGGGCCCGGCTCCTCGTACCCGGCGTCGAGACACACCTGCACCGAGGCGGAGGAGCACATCATGGCCCGCCCCTCGGGTCCGAAGCGGTCGAGATAGACCTCCATCGCGTCGTAGCGGGGCTCATGGAGGTAGCGGGTCGGGGGGTTCCAGGGTTCGTGGCCGAAGCCGCTGATGCCGAGACCCGCCTCACGCAGCGTCGCGCGTACGGCGACGAGGTCGGCCGAGACGGACCCGACGCACTCCATCAGGGAGGCGGCCGGCGCCGAGCTGAGCTCCAGCTGGCCGCCGGGCTCGACGGTCAGGGGCGAGTTCAGGGTCAGGGTCCGCAGTGCGGCGTAGGCCGCTTCGAGTCGTGCGGGTGTTGCCGGGAGCCGCGGATCACGCAGCTCGTGGACGTGCCATTCCAGCTCCACACCGAGGGTGCGGGGTGGACCGGTCTTGAAGCAGATGCCCCGTACCAGGGCCTCGACCTCCGCCTCGGTGACCGGGGAGCGGTGCTCCGTACAGCCACTCGTCGAATCTGACATGTCGGGATCCTCCTGAGATGCCATCTCGTCAACCAAGCCGCCGATCCGCGCCCGGTGGGGCCGGAACGGCAGCGCTCGTCCCACCCAAAACCCTCGCGCCGCTCTCGCACAAGGGGGCACATCGTGGCAATGCGGATCGGTGATCTCTGTTTACGGGAACTCCTGGCACCTCTTCCCGTATGCGTCCCGAGTCATTCACACGAGAAAACTCCGTTGCGGTCACTCACCAGCATCGCCCAGGATGCACCCATGAGCACGACGGGGGAGTACGCGCGGGCGGCGCGCGCGGGAGACACGGCGGCGCCGCGATGAGCGCCCGTCTCCGCGGAATCGCACACGAGACCGAACGGATCGTGGCGGCGGGCGGCTACCGCGCCCCGGCCGGCCACGAGGTCTCCCTGACGGCCGCGATCGAGGCCGCATGCTCCGGCACCCGCCTGTACGGCCCGGACCCGGTGCCGACCCCACCGGTCGACCCCGTCGCGTCGACCGTCGAGGTCACCGGCGAGAGCAGCCTGGAAGCCGCTCACCGCCTGACAGCCACCGACGCCACCCCCGTGGCCGTCCTGAACTTCTCCTCCGCCCGCAACCCCGGCGGCGGCTACCTCAACGGCGCCCAGGCCCAGGAGGAAGCCCTCTGCCGGGCCTCCGCCCTCTACACCTGCGTCCGCGAGACCCGCGCCTTCTACGACCACCACCGCACCCACCGCGATCCGTTCTACACGGACCGTGTCATCCACTCACCCGCCGTCCCCGTCTTCCGCGACGACCGGGCCACCCTCCTCGACACCCCGTACACGACCGGCTTCCTGACCTCGGCGGCTCCGAACGCGTCGGTCGTCCTGCGCACGATGCCCGAGCGCGCCCCGGAGCTGCCGCGCGCCCTGGCCGTGCGCGCCGAACGAGTCCTGGAGACGGCCGTGGCACACGGTTACCGGAGGCTGGTCCTCGGCGCCTGGGGCTGCGGTGTCTTCGGCAACGACCCGGCGCACGTGGCGGGCGCCTTCCGTGCCCTGCTCACCGACGGCGGCCGATTCGAAGGCCACTTCGCGCAGGTGGTGTTCGCCGTGCTGGACCGCACGAGGGGCGCGACGGTCCGGGCCGCCTTCGAACGAGAGCTCAGCCCCGGTTCCGCACGGGCGCGGGCAGCAGGAGCCGGATGATCAGCGCTCGACGGAACGCCCCCGCGCGCACCTCGTCGAGGGCGGCGGACGGCGTCCGGCACGGTGCGGCCGGCCTTCTGCGGAACGACAGTTCGTCGTGACCGCCTAACGCCACCCGTACCGTTCCCGCAGCCGGTGCACCACGGAGTTGAACCGCATCCGGTCCAACGCGCAGGCCTCCCGCCGCATCCCCGCCTCGTGCAGCCGCAGCACCCGGTCCACATCCACCCACGAGTCCCGGCCCGACCGATCCCACGGCCCGCTCCCGATCGGCACCCACTCCCGGTCCCCGTCGTGCCGCTTGCTCGACAACTGCACGGCGAGCAAGGTCCCGCCCGCCTCCCGAGCCACGACCAGCACGGGCCGGTCCTTCCCCCGCCCGTCGTTCTCCTCGTACGGCACCCACGTCCAGACGATCTCCCCGGGATCCGGATCCCCGTCGTGCGCGGGCGCGTACTCGGTGCGCACCCGCCCGACACCGCGGGGATCTGCCTCGATGGTGGCGAAGGGCCCGTAGCGCCCCGGCACGTCCTGCTCAGCGAAGGAAGTCACAGCGCACACGCTAACCCGCGCCCCGTGAGGGGCGCGGGCAACCGCGCGATCAACCACACCGTCCGCGGCCGGCCTCTCCCGGCCGACGTCACGGTGCTATGCCTCCCTGTCCACCTGCACCTTCTCCACCGGCACCCCGTTGACGCCGGCCGGGCCGCCGGCAGGCACCCCGTTCTGGTTCATCGAGGCCAACAACTGCCGCGCCAGCCCCAACCCGGTCCCGCCCATCGTGAGCGCCTTGGCGAACATGTCCGCCATCCCGTCGGCCCCGTTGAGCAGCACCATGTTGTCGACGTTCCCGAACGCGGACGCCCCCGCCTGCACGATCTCCGGCCACCGCTCGGCCAGTTGCTGGGCGATCACCGCTTCCTGGTTCTCCGCCAGCGCGGCGCTCCGCGCCTTGATGCCCTCGGCCTCGGCGAGCCCCTTCGCCCGCGTGGCCTCGGCGGCCGCGAGCCCCTTGGCCTGCCGGGCGGCGGCCTCGGCCTCACCGGTGACCTGCGTCGCGGTCGCCTCGGCGGCGGCCGCCAGTTCGGTCTCCTTGGCCTTGGCCTGCGCGGCCGAGATACGTGCGTCGCGCTCGGCCTCGGCGAGAGTCCGTTTCTCGTAGGCCTTGGCGTCGGCCGGCTTGCGGACGTCGGCCTGGAGCTGCTGCTCGCGCCGGGCCGCCGCCAGCTCCGCGACGCGGGTCTCCTGGACGACGACTTCCTGCAAGGCGGCCGCCTCGGCGAGGGGACCCGCCTGCTTGGCCCGCGCCGAGGCGTTGTCCCGCTCGGCCTGGTAGCCGGCCTGGAGGATCTCGCTGTCCCGGGTGGCCTCCGCCATGCGCGCTGCGGCCTGCTGCTCGGCCTCGGTGGCGAGCCGGTTGGCCTCGGCCTGGGCGATACGGGCGTCCCGCTGGACGGCCGCCGCGTGCGGCATGGCCAGGTTCTTGATGTAGCCGGTCGGGTCCTCGATCTCGTGGATCTGCAGCGAGTCGACGATCAGACCCAGTTTCTCCATCTCCGTACCGCACGCGGCCCGGGTCTGACCGGTCAGCTTCTCGCGGTCGCGGATCATGTCCTCGACCGTCAACCCGCCCACGATGGACCGGAGATGACCGGCGAACACGTTGTGCACCCGCTCCGAGACCCGCTTCTGCTGGCCGAGGAAGCGGCGGGCCGCGTTGGCGATGGACACGAAGTCGTCGCCCACCTTGAAGATGACCACGCCCCGGATCTTCAGCGGAATGCCCTGGAAGGTCACGCACTCCACGGCCAACTCGGTCTGGTTCAGGTCGAGCGACAGCTTGCGCACCGCCTGCATGCCGGGCAGCACGAGCGTGCCGCGCCCGGTGACGATACGGAAGTTCATGCCTTCCGTCAGGCCCTCCATCTTGTGCTTGGAGCCGGAGATGATCAGAGCCTCGTTCGGTTCGGCCACACGCCACATGAGCTTGAACAGAGCGATCAGTACCAGAGCCACCGCTGCGGCGGCCCCCGCGATGATGCCGATGAACATCGGCACACCCCCCTTGGCCAGGTGCCCTTTCGGCACCGAACGTCGGGAGTGTCCCGCGTGGTTCAGCGGTGGTACAGGTGCCGGGGGACCCTTGTTGCAGTCCTGATGCCAACCGGTTCCCGAAAGCCGACAGAGCGCGGTCCGGACACCTCACGGACCGTCAACTGTCGTACGCAGCAGACACGTACACGGTGCGCGGCGGCAGATACTCCATCACCGTCACCAAGGTCCCCGGCTCGATCCGGTCCTTCGCGGAGGCGGGGTAGGCGAGAAAATGCTCGGCGCCGCCCCGCACCCGGACGATCACCTCGCCCACGAGCCCGGGACCGACCGCACCGGTCACCCGTCCCATCAGCCCGACCATCGACGCTTCGTCCATGGTCACAGCGTACGGGTCGGCCCCCGGGCACCGAACCCGCTCACACGGCGGGCGAGTCGGCGGTGGTGTGCTCCGGCGGCCACAGCTCGTGCCAGCGCTGGTCCGCCTCCAACTGCGCGGCCAGCGACAGCAGGAGAGGCTCGCTGTTCGCGGGGCCGAGCAACTGCGCGCCCACCGGCAGCCCGCCGTCCACGAACCCCGCCGGGACGTTCACCCCGGGCCAGCCCAGCACGTTCCACGGCCAGGCGTACGGGCAGGCCGCGATCATCGCGCGGTCGGTGCCGAGTCCGCCGAGGTTCGCCATGGACCCGACGCGGGGCGGGGGAGCGGCCGTCGTCGGCGCCAGCAGCACGTCGTACGTCGAGAAGAGCGCGCCGATCCGCCGGTGCAGCGTGACCTCCGCGCGGCGGGCGAGCCGCAGGGGCGCTCCCCCGAGCAGTCGGCCGAGGCGGGCGGCGTCGAGGGTGCGCCGGTCGAGGAGGCCCTGCTCGGAGATGGCGCCGACCCGCTCGGCGATCCCCGCGGTGGCGCGCGGGACGAACGTCAGCCCGATCTGCCCGTACCGCGGCTCCGCCTCCTCCACGACGTGCCCGAGCGCGGCGAGCCGCTCGGCGACCGCCCGCACCCGCTTCTCCACGCGCGGGTCGAGCCGGGCGGGCAGCGCGGTGAACGGAGGCTTCAGCGACAGGGCGACGCGGAGCCGCCCCGGGTCCCTCCCGACGGCCTCCGAGGCGTTGATGGGGGTCGGCCGGTGCAGATCGCCTTCGTGGTTGCCGCTCGCCGCGTCGAGGAGGAGGGCGGCGTCGGCGACCGTGCGGGCGAGGGTGCCGTTGACGGTGATGCCCTGGAAGGACTCCGCGTGCGGCCAGGTGGAGATGCGGCCGCGCTGGGGCTTGATGCCGACGAGATGGGTCCAGGAGGCCGGGATGCGGACCGAACCGGCGCCGTCCGAGCCCAGCGCGGCCGGAACGAGCCCGGCGGCCACGGCCGCCGCGGACCCACCGGAGGAGCCGCCCGGGGTGTGGTCCGGATGCCAGGGGTTCCGGGTGGCCCCGAAGGCCGGCCCCTCGGTGAACGGCCACTGCCCCAGTTCGCAGGTGTTGGTCTTGCCGACGACGATCGCCCCGGCCGCGCGCAGGCGCCGTACGGCCTCGCCGTCCTCGGGCAGCGACGGGAACTCACCTCGGCAGCCGAACGCGGTCGGTTCACCCGCCACGTCCATGTCGTCCTTCACGGCCACGGGGACGCCGAGCAGCGGCCGCCGGCCGCCCTGCGCCAGCTCCTCGTCCGCCGCCTCCGCCTCCACGAGCGCCGCCTCGGCCCGCACGCGCCGGAACGCGTTCACGGTCCCCTGACTCGCCTCGATCCGCGCGAGCGCCGCCACCACCAACGCCCGTGACGTCACCTCCCCGGCGGCCAGCGCCCGAGCACACTCCACGAGACCCGGCGTACGGTCCACACCCATACGAACACCTCCGGAAGCAGGACTTTCTACCGAACGGTAACGTCCACGCGGCCACGGGGGTACGGAGAAGACGAGTTGGCTGACGGGGGCGGCGTTTCGCGGGCTCAGCCGCGGGCCAAGTGGCGCATGGTGAGGGCCAGGTGGAGGCGGAGCCGGCCCTGGGGCGTGCGGACCGGCCAGCCGAGGAGGGCCTCGGCGTGGATCAGCCGGTCCTGGAGGGTGGAGTGGTGCACGTTGACGGCGGTGGCCGCGGCCCGCAGGCTCGCCGTCGAGGCGACCGCGTGGAGCGTGGCCAGCATCCAGGGCGAGTCCGCCGCGGCCCGCTCCAGGTCCCGTACATCGGGCGGGGGTTCGGCCCCGGGTCCGATCAGCTCGGCGAGGAGGGCGGTCCCGCCGAGGTCGTCGGCGCGCACCACCCGCTCCCCGGGATCCCACGCGGTGCCCTCGGCCGTGAACCGCAACGCGGTCCGCGCGCCGTCCCAGGACCCCGGCAACCCGAGCACGGGCACCGCGGGCCCGACCCCGACCCGCCCCTCGGGAAGGCCGGCCGCCTGTGCGGTGGCGTCGGCCGGCTGCTCGTCCCGGCGTACCCGCAGGATGCGGGGTCGGCCACCCAGGGGGGCGACGGCCCGGGCCAGGGTCGTGGGGTCGTCGGGGTCGAGGCCGAGGAGCCGGGCGGCGTGCAGGCGGGCCCGCTCGGTGGCGGTGCGGTCGAGGACGGTCTCGACGAGCGCCGGGTCGGCGCCGGGGGAGACGGGCGCGCGGCCCCGGGTCCGGTCCAGCACCAGCCGCAGCGCGCCGGCGGCGCGCTCCAGGATGACCGCGTCCACCACGCTCGGCTCGGCGCCACCGGCCCGCTCCAGCCAGAGCGCGGGCACGCCGCCCGGGGCGAGCGCGGCGGACGGCCAGGCCGGGTCCGGCGGCAGATCACTGTCCTGGCGCCGCCCGTCGGGTTCCACCCGGACCCGCACGCGCCGCTCGTCGTCGACGAGCCGCGCGGGGCACCCGGCCAGTACGGCCGCCCCGCGCACCAGCGCCTCCAGCCCGGCCCGCGCCTCGGCCAGCGTGTCGAAGTAGGCGATGACCCGCACGGCCGCCCCGGCATCCGGATCGACCGCCGTAAGCCGCCCAGCCAGCTCTTTCATAAGCCCATAGTGCGCCATGGCTCCGCGGACCGACCGGCGGCCGACAGGCAGGGGCGCCCCTGCCTGTCAGGGCGCGGGACACCGCGCGACCAGCCCCCACCGGACCCGCGGACGGGGGCGAAGGGGCGCAGCCCCTACTCCCCGATCAACCGCCGCAACCACCGCACATGAGCCTCCCGACAGTCCCGCGACACCGCGGCCTGCGGAGCCAACCCGTCGAACCCGTGGAATCCGCCCGCCCACACATGCAGCTCCGCGACCCCGCCCGCCTGCCACAACCGGGACGCATAGGCGACGACCTCGTCCCGGAACGTCTCCGCCGACCCGACATCGAGAAACGCCGGAGGCAGCCCCGACAGATCCTCCGCCCGCGCCGGCGCCGCGTACGCGGACACGTCCGGCCCGCCCCGCCGCGCCCCCAGCAGGGCCGTCCACCCCGTCTCGTTGGCCGTCCGGTCCCACACCCCGCGCCCTGCCATCTGGTGCACGGACGGCGTGTCGTTGCGGTCGTCGAGCATCGGGCACATCAGCACCTGCCCGATCGGCCGGGGCCCCTTCCGGTCCCGCGCGAGCAGCGCGAGCGCGGCCGTCAGCCCACCCCCCGCGCTCGCCCCCGCGATCACGATCCGCCCGGCGTCGCCCCCGAACTCCTCCGCGTGCTCGGCCGTCCACAGCAGCCCCGCGTAGACGTCCTCCACGGGCGCCGGATGCGGATGCTCGGGAGCCAGCCGGTACTCCACGGACACCACGACGGCGCCCAGCTCCCGTGCCCAGGTCAGCGGCTCGTCCACCCCGACCCGGTTGTTGCCGACGACCATGCCGCCGCCGTGGACGTGGTAGATCACCGGCAGCGGACCCCGCTGCGTGGGGGCGACGGGGCGGCAGATGAGCAACGAGATCTCCGGCGCGCCCTCGGGCCCCGGCACCAGCCGGTCCTCGACCTCGAAGAACCCGTCCATGGTGAGGTCCAGCCGGGCGAGCAGCTCGATGCCCGGCCCCTGGCGCATCAGGGGGATGTCGGCCATGCTCAGCTCGCGCGGGACCATGTCCTTCAACGCCTCCAGGGCCGCGGCGAGTTCCGGGTCGAAGGGGGGCGGGATCATGGTCATGGGCTTCTCCTCGTGCGGGTACCGCGTCCACGGTGCGACCGCGACGCGCGCCAACGGTTCGTACCGTGATGATGAGTGTCGCGGCGAGCCACGCGGACGCCGTCGTACGGCGGGGGATGCCCGCCGATCGGCGGGTGGTCGTGGGAGGGCCGAAGCGGCGTCGCTCTCACAGCCAACACATAGTTCGCGCCATAGCTTTCGGGCGCCATCGCCACAGGACACCCGCACGGATGACCGGACACCGGACGGGGGAGAGGCACCCGAGTGCGCTGCCACGACGCGGTCGTACGTCCTTGGCCAGGAAAGGGGGCACCCGGTGGGCGTGCGGGCCGACGGGTCGTCCCTCCGCGCGGGCGGCCCTCGCCCCACCTCGATGGAGCTGGCGCGAAATGGCTGCCGGGTTGCACAGATTTCGAACACATTCGCCAAACTGCCCTGCCACAAAGATCGGTGGCCCGAACCCGAGCTCCCGCATGGCCGGTACGCCCCCGGCCGGAACGACCTTCACCGCTTCTGCAAGGATGCCGTCCTCATGGTGCAGATACCGAAAGAGCCCGCCCCGCCCTCGCCCCTGCAGCGATCCGTGCCCACGAGCGCGGACGTGGCTCGACTCGCGGGTGTCTCACGCGCGACGGTCAGCTACGTCCTGAACAACACCAGCGCGGTCCGCATCAGCGAACCCACCCGCCGCCGGGTCCACGAGGCGGCCAAGGAGCTCGGCTACGTACCCCACGCGGCGGCCCGCAGCCTGCGCGCCGGCCACAGCCGCCTGGTCCTGATGCCCACCCCGAACGTGCCCATAGGCCCGCTCTACAGCCAGTTCATCAACGAGATCCAGTGGGCCCTGAGCCGCCTCGACTACACCGTCGTGCAGCACGGCGGCATCGGCCTGCGCGGCGACGACGCCGCCCGCGCCTGGGCCGAACTGCGCCCGGTCGCCGTGATCGTGCCCGGTGTCGGGATCGGTCCGCAGGGCGTGGCCGTCCTCAAGCGTTCCGGAGCCAAGGCCGTCGTCACCCTCACCCCCGAACCCGTCGAGGGCGCCCACGCGCTGATCCTGGACCACGCGGGCGTCGGCCACAGCGCGGGACGGCACCTGGTCGAGCGCGGCCGCCGCCGGATCGGGGTCGTCGTTCCCGAGGAACCAGGCTTCGGGGTCTTCTCCCAGCCCCGCCTCGCCGGCGTACGACGCGCGGTGCAGGGCACGGAGGCGACGGTCACCGAGCTGCCGCTCGCCTACGACGAGGCGGCCGCGGCCCGGCTCGCCCGTGACTGGCGTTCCCTCGGTCTGGACGCGGTGTTCGCGTACAACGACGAGTACGCGATGCTGCTGATGCGAGCCCTTCAGGACGAGGGCATCGGCATCCCGGAGGAGACGGCCGTGGTCGGGGCCGACGACCTGATGATCGGGCGGCTGCTGCGACCGCGCCTCAGCACCGTCCACCTGGAGCTGCCGTCCGGACGCGACCTCGCGGAACTGGTCGACCGCGTGGTGCGCGACCCCGCCACCGTCCCCACGACGCACGACGTCCTGGCCGCGAGGATCGTCCACCGCGAGTCGAGCTGAACGAGCCGGGCCGAACGAGCCGGACGAGCCGAACCGAACGGACGCCGGAGCGGGGCCCGTTCGACGCGCCGCGCCCTCGCACCCCGGCGCCGGGCACGCCCGGCCGCCCCGCTCACTGACCGTTCTGCTCGGCGACGGCCTTGCGGACCTCGTCCATGTCCAGCCTCCGGGCCTGTCCGATGACGTCGGTCAGCGCGGCCTCCGGCAGCGCGCCCGGCTGCGCGAACACGGCCACCTGGTCACGGACGATCATCAGCGTCGGGATGGACTGGATGCCGAAGGCCTGGGCCAACTCCGGCTGGGCCTCGGTGTCGACCTTGCCGAACACCAGGTCGGGGTTGTCGTCCGCGGCCTTCTCGTAGACCGGGGCGAACTGCCGGCACGGCCCGCACCAGGACGCCCAGAAGTCGATCAGGACGAACTCGTTGTCGGTGACCGTCTGGTCGAAGTTCTCCTTGGTGAGCTCCACGGTGCTGCTCATGGCGTGCATCCCTCTTCCTGGTGTCTCTAGGTGCTCGGGCGAGCCGCTCTCGACAACGCCACCCCACGGTGGCGTATTCCGCGCGCGTACCCGTGTGGCCACGGCGCACACCACCAACCAGACTGGCCCCATGACGGATACGGAAATCACCGAAACCACCGAGAGCGCGGCTGAAGCGACGGCGATCGAGTACGACGTCGTGGTGCTCGGTGCCGGACCCGTGGGGGAGAACGTCGCCGACCGCACCCGCGCCGCCGGACTGTCCACCGCGGTGGTGGAGAGCGAACTGGTCGGCGGCGAGTGCTCGTACTGGGCGTGCATGCCCAGCAAGGCCCTGCTGCGCCCCGCGATCGCCCGCGCCGACGCCCGCCGCGTACCCGGCCTGCGCCACCTCGTCGACGGCCCGCTGGACGCCGCCGAGGTGCTCGCCCACCGCGACTACGAGACCTCCCACTGGAAGGACGACGGCCAGGTCGGCTGGCTGGACAGCGTCGGAGCGGCCCTGTACCGGGGGCACGCGCGCCTGGCCGGGACCCGCCGCGTGGTCGTGGACGCCCCCGACGGCGGGCGGCATGTCCTCACCGCCCGGCGCGCGGTGGTCGTCGCCACCGGCAGCCGCGCCCTCCTCCCCGACCTGCCGGGACTGGCCCAGGTCCGGCCCTGGACCAGCCGGGAGGCCACCAGCGCGCAGCAGGTCCCCGGCCGGCTGATCGTCGTGGGCGGCGGTGTCGTCGCCGTCGAGATGGCCACCGCCTGGCGGTCCCTCGGCTCCGAGGTCACCGTCCTCGTCCGCGGCAAGGGCCTGCTGCCCCGGATGGAACCCTTCGCCGGCGAACTGGTCGCCGAGGCGCTGGTCGAGGCGGGCGCGGAAGTCCGCACGGGCACGTCGGTGACGGCGGTGTCCCGGGAGAACGGGACCGTGGTGGCCCTCACCGACACCGGCGACCGTCTGGAGGCCGACGAGATCCTCTTCGCCACCGGTCGCGCCCCGCGCACCGACGACATCGGTCTCGACACCGTCGGCCTGGAACCCGGCTCGTGGCTGCCCGTCGACGACAGCCTGCGGGTGACGGGCAGCGAATGGCTGTACGCGGTCGGCGACGTCAACCACCGGGCGCTCCTCACCCACCAGGGCAAGTACCAGGCCCGGATCGCGGGGGCCGCCATCGCCGCCCGCGCGGCCGGTGTCCCGCTCCTGGAGAGCGACCCGTGGGGTGCCCACGCGGCCACCGCCGACCACGCCGCCGTCCCCCAGGTCGTCTTCACCGACCCCGAGGCGGCCGCCGTCGGTCTCTCCCTCGCCGAGGCGGAACAGGCCGGCCACCGCGTCCGCGCGGTCGACGTCGAGTTCTCCTCCGTCGCGGGCGCGGGCCTGTACGCCGACGGCTACCGGGGCCGCGCCCGCATGGTCGTCGACCTGGACCGCGAGATCCTGCGCGGCGTCACCTTCGTCGGCCCCGCCGTGGGGGAGCTGATCCATTCCGCCACCGTCGCCGTCGCCGGGGAGGTCCCGATCGGTCGCCTCTGGCACGCGGTGCCCTCGTACCCGACGATCAGCGAGGTGTGGCTGCGGCTGCTGGAGGCGTACCGGGGCTGAACCGGACCGGCGTCGTGTAGGGCCGGCGGGGCTTGCCGCGGGAGGCAACGTCTGCCCGGGGCGAACGTTGCCTGTCGCGGCGCTAGTCGGGCAGGAGGAAGCCCAGTTCCCGCGCGGCCCTGGCCGGGGTCGGGTCGTTCCAGCGGTCGGCCATCGCCTGGTTCGAGGAGAGGGACCGCAGTTCGGCGTGGTCGAGGTAGAGCGTGCCGTTCAGATGGTCCGTCTCGTGCTGGACGATCCGGGCGGGCCATCCCGCGAACTCCTCGTCCACCGCCCGCCCGTGCTCGTCGAGCGCCCGTAGCCGCACCTTGGCGTGCCGGGCCACCACGGCCTGCCAGCCCGGCACGCTCAGACAGCCCTCGTAGAACGCGTCACGGAACGGCCCGACCGCCTCGTACGCCGGATTGACCAGCACGCGGAACGGCTGCGGGGCCCGGCTCCTGGCCAGCCGTACCGCCTCGGGAACCGGCGCGGGGTCCTCGATCACCGCCAGCCGCAGGGGGACGCCGACCTGGGGTGCGGCGAGGCCGACGCCCGGTGCCGCGTGCATGGTGGCGCGCAGGGCGGCGACGAAGCGGGCCAGGAGACCCGGGTCCAGCTGGCCGTCGAAGGGCTCGGCGGTGCGGCGCAGGACCGGGTCGCCCGCGGCGACGATCGGCAGGGGCCCCTCGTGGGCGAGGAGTTCCTCCACCCGGTCGCTCAGGGGGCGGGACTCGGTGCGATCACGTTCGGAAGCCATCGGGCCAGGATGCCAACCGGGCTCGCGCGACGCGAGGCGGCTCTCACGGTCGGTCGTCCGCGGGGAAACACGGACCGGCCAGGCGTATGACCCACATCACACGAAGTGCCGGGAACTCGGAGCGCGTGCGCCCCGACTACTGAACCGCCACGACGTCCCCGCATCCCGGAGCATCCGCCGATGACCATCGCCCCCTCGACCGAGACGGACGAGCCCCAGAAACCCCTCGCCAAGCCGGACGGCTCGACGAGGGGCTGGTCCTCGCTCCGGCCGCTCGTCCTGCGGCTGCACTTCTACGCGGGTGTCCTCGTCGCCCCGTTCCTGCTGGTCGCCGCCCTGACCGGCGGGCTGTACGCGGCCTCGTTCTCGATCGAGGAGATCGTCTACGCGGACCGGACGACCGTCGCGGAGGTGGGCGACGAGAAGCTGCCGATCTCCGAGCAGGTGGCCGCCGCCCGCAAGGCGCATCCCGAGGGCACCCTCTCGGCCGTACGCCCCTCGCCGGAGGACGACGCGACGACCAGGGTGATGCTGACGGGCGTCGAGGGCATCGACGAGACCAACAGCCTCGCGGTCTTCGTCGACCCGTACACGGCAGAGGTGCGCGGGGCGCTGGAGCAGTACGGCTCCACGGGCGCGCTGCCGGTGCGGACCTGGATCGACAAGTTCCACGCCAACCTCCACCTCGGCGAGACCGGCCGTCTCTACAGCGAACTCGCCGCCAGCTGGCTGTGGGTCATCTCGGGCGGCGGCCTGGTGCTCTGGTTCGCCCGCCGCCGCGCCCAGCGCAAGGTGCGCGGCACCTCGGGCCGCCGTCGCACCCTGGGGCTGCACGGCACGGTCGGCGTCTGGGCGGCGCTCGGGTTCTTCTTCCTCTCGGCGACCGGTCTGACCTGGTCCACGTACGCGGGCGCCAACATCGAGGTCCTGCGGACCGAGCTCCACCAGGCGACCCCGGCCGTCTCGGCCGCGGCGGGCGGCGACCACGGCGCCCACGGGGGCGGCTCGACGGACGACGGGACGGCCGCGGAGGGCGACCTGGACAAGATCCTGGCCGCCGCGCGGGCCGAGGGCCTCGGCGACCCGGTGGAGATCGTGCCGCCCGCCGACGCCTCCTCCACGTACGTGATCAAGCAGGTCCAGCGCAGCTGGCCCACCAAGCAGGACGCGGTGGCCGTGGACCCGGCGACCGCAGAGGTCACCGACACCCTCCGGTTCGCCGACTTCCCGATCCTCGCCAAGCTGTCCCGCTGGGGCATCGACGCCCACACCGGCGTCCTGTTCGGCCTGGCCAACCAGCTCGTCCTGATCGCCCTCGCGGCCTCCCTGGTCGTGCTGATCATCTGGGGCTACCGCATGTGGTGGCAGCGCGGCCGCGCCTCGTCCTTCGGGCGCCCGATCCCGCGCGGTGCCTGGCAGCACGTACCACCGCAGATCCTCGTCCCCGCGCTCGCCGTGATCGCCGTCCTCGGCTACTTCGTGCCCTTGCTCGGCATCCCGCTCGCCGTGTTCATCGCGGTGGACGTCGTCCTGGGCGAGATCGCCCACCGGCGCGGCAAGCGCTCGTACGGTGGCAGGGCGGAGGCGAAGTAGCGCGGGCCCGGCGGGGACGTGGGGAGGCCCCTGCCTCCCCGCTCATCTACTGCGCCTGCCTCATCTGCCCGTCTACTCCGTCTACTGCATCTACTGCATCTACTGCATCTACTGCATCTACTGCATCTACTGCATCTACTTCATCGCGGCCAGCTCCGCGTTGGCGCGCTCCGTGACGAGTGTCAGCGTGCGACCGGCGGTGGCCAGGTCCTCGGCCGGGATTCCGGCGTAGATCCGGGCGGAGATGGGTGCGGTCTCGGCGGTGGACCTTGCGTGGGACTCCCGGCCGGCATCCGTGATCCTGAGCCGGGACGGCCGCGCCGGGTCCGGCTCGACCAGCTCCGCGGTGACCAACTCCTCGACCACGGACCGTATCCGGGCCTTCTCGACCTTGAGCGAGTCGACGACCTGGTCCATGAGGGCTTCCCGTTCGACGGGTTCGTCGGCGAGCGCGACGAACCGGAGCGTCACCGACTGCTGGAAGGTGAGGCCCTGCCTGGCCAGCACTTTCTCCAGCACCGCGCGGGCGGCGTAGTGGGCGAGGCCGAGGACCCGGGAGTTGAGAACGGGTGCGGTGGTGGTCATGGTTGCTCCTTCTCGTGTTCCTGTTCGGTGGACGGGACGAGCGGTACGTCGAGCAGGGTGGTCAGTTCGCGGGCGAATTCCCGGGTGCGGGCGCTGTCGAGGCCGCCGAGCGGCTCCAGCAACTGCCCCATCAGTTCCTGGACGACCTCGATCGCGCGCCGGGTGGCTTCGCGTCCCTGCTCGGTGAGTGCCAGCCGCACGGCACGGGGGTCGCGGGGGTCCCGCTCGCGTTCGAGGAGTCCGGCGGTCTCCAGGGCGCGGGCCAGCTTGGAGACGTACAGGGCCTCCAGGCCGGTGTGGTCCGCGAGCTGCCGCTGACTGGGCCGCAGCCCGTCCCGGTGCATGCCGTACAACGACGCCACCAGCGCGTACTGCGCGTGCGTCAGCCCCAGTGGAGCGACGGCGCGGTCGACCGCGACGCGCCATTTCATGGACAGCCGCCAGACGAGAAAACCGGGCGTCGCGCCCTCGATGACCGAACTCATGACGGATACCGTACATGGCTACGATAGCCATGGCTACTATATGGACCGCTGACGACGGGAGCCGGACGGGGCTAGGTTGTGGAGCATGAGCAATCTTGATCGCGAGGCGGTGCCCGCGGTGTGCGGCGGCCGGGGCTTCGTCGTGGCCGAGCCGGTCCGTGAACTCCTCAGCCCCCGCCGGGTGAAGCTCGGCGAGTCCACCGAGGTGCGACGTCTGCTGCCCAACCTGGGCCGCCGCATGGTGGGCGCGTGGGCCTTCGTCGATCACTACGGTCCCGACGACATCGCCGACGAGCCCGGCATGCAGGTGCCGCCGCATCCGCACATGGGTCTGCAGACGGTCAGTTGGCTGCACCAGGGCGAGGTGCTGCACCGCGACTCCACGGGCAGCCTCCAGACCATCCGCCCGCGCGAGCTGGGCCTGATGACCTCCGGCCGGGCCATCAGCCACTCCGAGGAGAGCCCGAGGTCGCACGCCCGCTTCCTCCACGGCGCCCAGCTCTGGGTGGCGCTGCCGGACAGCCACCGGCACACCGACCCGCGCTTCGAGCACCATGCCGAGCTGCCCGTCGTCACGGCGGCCGGACTGAGTGCCACCCTCATCCTCGGCGGCCTGGACGGCGCGACCTCGCCCGGTACGACGTTCACGCCGATCGTCGGTGCCGACCTCACCCTCACACCGGGCGCCGACCTGCGCCTGCCCCTCGAACCCGACTTCGAGTACGCCGTCCTGTCCATGTCCGGCGAGGCCCACGTCGACGGCGTCCCGGTCCTCCCCGGCTCCATGCTCTACCTCGGCTGCGGCCGCACCGAACTGCCCCTGCGCGCCGACTCGAACGCCTCCCTGATGCTCCTCGGCGGCGAACCCTTCGAGGAGGAGCTGATCATGTTCTGGAACTGGATCGGACGGTCGCAGGAGGAGATCGCGCAGGCGCGTCAGGACTGGATGGAAGGGACACGGTTCGGGGAGGTGAAGGGCTACGACGGCGCCCCGCTGCCTGCTCCTGCGCTGCCTCCAGTGCCGCTTAAGCCGCGCGGAAGGGCTCGCTGACCTGCAGGAATGACTGACAGGCTGGTGACAGTCAGTCGGCTGGCCGTCCTGCGTTGTCCCTCACAGATTTCTTGCGAGTGCTGTGCGGGTGGGTGTGGTGTAAGCCGGATGGGCTGTGCAGCGCCCGTCGATGCTATGTCCATCTGTGGGTGGCTGTGGCAGGACACTTGCTAACCCTTTGCTAACTCTACTGACGAGTCATCAGGTGTTGGCGGCGTTCGTGGCGCACCTGTCCCGCAGTGGCGTTGTCATCGCAGGCTGGGTGACTGCCCGATGGGTTCCGAACCAGCGGGAGACCGTCGCAGGCTGTTGCGCACGGATTTGCTGCTCGGGCTGTCATCTTGTGGAAATTCTACAAGAGGTATGCCTGCTGTAGCGGAGGGGCTCGTGGTGCTGCCTCCCGGAGGGGGCGTGCCCTGTCGCAGCGTCGCAGCAGGTTCTTGGTCTCCTGGTGGTACACGAGCAGTACCCCAGTTGACCTGCGGTGACGGGGTGATGTCGGTGGGCAGGTGAGAACGTGGTCCGGAGATGGCCCGGATCTTGGTCTCGGACGAGTGACCCCGGCTACCCCTCCCTCCTTCTTCATACGCGTCGTTCACCGACGCAGCTGCCGCTGGTCGCCAAGCTGCGACGGGGGCGTAGCAAAGGCATTGTTCGGTTCAGTGGCCGGCCTTCGGACGTCGGCGGCGGCCGAAGAGCGTTGAGGAAGCGAACCTTGCCGTTGAGGCGAGCAGCGGACTCATAATCCGTCGGCCGTGGGTTCGAGTCCCACCCGCCCCACTGTGCGCTACGTGTGCAGAAACCTTCTGACCTGCTGGTTTGTGGTGTCCGTTACTGGAGGTCGGTGGTCGCGCAGCCAATCCTGGGCCGCTGTGACGTCCCCAGGGGCCAAGCCAGGGGCCATAGGCTGTCCGATATCGGTGGATTTGTTTGAGGCTTGGCAAGTCAGAAGTAATTCCTTCGCGGGTGTTCCGAACGCTTTGGTGTCGAGCCGCTTGTTGCGACGACTGCAGGTCTGCCGGTGCGTCGGCCCGGCCATGTAACAGCCCGAACAGAAAACGGTCCGGTTGGGGGAGCGCCGGGTGTGCGGCATCGCCCGGGCGGCGTCCGCGATGACTGCGGTGTCCTTGGCGTCGGTCTTCGCCTCGCCCGGGTAGGGATCGGCGATCCGCCGCATCGCCGGGCCGGACAGGTAGGCGACCTGGTTACCGACGCACTGGCCGCGGCCGAAAGATGCCGAAGCAGCCTGGCCGGCGCCGTCATGCGCACCTACCACGGCTCTCAGTGCACGAGCCGGGCGTTCGCCGACGCCTGCCGCCGGGCAGGGGTGGTCCAGAGCATGAGCGCCGTCGGCAGCTCGGCGAACTGTGCACTCGCCGAGTCCTTCAACGCGACCTGTAAGCGCGAGACGCTCCAGGGCCGCCATGTCTGGGCGACGAGCGCGAGGCCCGCCTCGACCTGTTCCGCTGGCTGCACCGTTACAACACCGTCCGCAGCCACTCCAGACTCTGACAAAGCGGTGCATTCACTTACGAAAGCACTCGGCTCGGCATCAACTACCCTGGCCTCAGCCGCATAGCCCGCGTCCAAGATTCCGGGTCAAGGCCCTACGAATCACCTCGACCGAGGACAGTCAATGTGGTCAATTTGGTGACGAGAGCTGAAGTGCATAGACATCATTGGCCCATGCATAAGCTCGAGGCGCACGAGGTGCCCCTGTACAAGGTCTTCAGCAGTGACTACGACTTCCGGATCCCGGATTACCAGCGCCCGTACGCCTGGCAGGAAGAGCAGGCTGTCCAGCTTCTCACTGACCTGGACGAGGCGCTGGACCGCGGATCCGAAGAGCCCTACTTCCTCGGCTCCGTGGTCCTGGTCAAGGACATGGGCACCGCTGTCGCCGACGTCATCGATGGTCAGCAACGGCTGACTACGCTGACGATCCTGTTGTCGGTCCTCCGCGACGTGACGGAGGATGAGGAACTCCGCGCCGAACTGGACCGGATGGTGGTCGAGCCGGGCCGCAAGGTCCTGGGCCTCGCGACCAAACCCAGGCTGGCGCTACGCTCCCGTGACGCGGCGTTCTTCAAGAAGTACGTGCAGGACCGGGGCGCAGTGCCGACACTGCTCGCCCTGGCGGAGAACGCCCTGAAGACCGACGCGCAGAGAGCCGTCCAGACGAATGCCCGTGGCCTGCACCGGATCGTCTCGGTCTGGTCCGAGGACCGGCGCCTGGCCCTGGCCCAGATACTCAGCCACCGCACCTTCCTGGTCATCGTCAGCACGCCAGACCTGGACAGCGCCCACCGCATCTTCAGCGTGATGAACTCCCGTGGCATGGACCTGTCGCCCACCGACATCTTCAAGGCCCGCATCATCGGTGATCTGAAGCCGGCGGCGGCCGAGGAGTGCGCAGCCCGCTGGGAGGACGCCGAGGAGGCGCTCGGACGGGAGGGCTTCGCCGACCTTTTTCTACACCTGCGCATGATTTATGCCAAGAAGCGCGGAGAGAAGGAACTGCTTAAGGAGTTTCCCGATCAGGTGCTCAGCCTCTACTTGCCCGACCGCGCAGAGGAGTTCGTCAACGAGGTGATCGAGCCGTACGCCGAGGCGTACGCGCAGATCCGCGACCGGAACTACAGCGCCGCCATCGGTGCCGAGAAAGTCAACGCCTGGTTCAAGCGTCTCGCACAACTGGATGTCAACGACTGGCGCCCCGCTGCCCTGTGGGCGCTGCGCAACCACGGCGGTGATCCAGAATGGCTCGACGAGTTCTTCCGCGCTCTCGAACGGCTCGCGGCCAGCATGTTCATTCGCCGCGTCTACTCCACCCCGCGTGTCACCCGCTACGCCGAGCTCCTCCGCCAGCTCGACCAAGGGCAGGGTCTGTCCTCCCCGGCGTTTCATCTGAACGCCGGGGAGAAGGCGGAGACCCGGGCCCGGCTCGACGGTGACGTGCATCCCAAGATCCGCAGGTATGTTTTGCTCCGCCTTGACGAGCTGCTCGCCGCCTCGCAGGGCGTGACCTACGACCACGCCCTCATCACCGTCGAGCATGTACTGCCGCAGAATCCGAAGCTCGCCTCGCAGTGGACTCGCCTCTTCGACGGTTACCAGCGCGCCCACTGGACGGACCGGATCGGCAATCTTGTGCTGCTGAACCGGACGAAGAACTCCCAGGCCGGCACCTACGACTTCGCCACGAAGAAGGCGAAGTACTTCACCGGCCGGACCGGCTCCGTCCCCTTTGCGCTCACCAGCCAGGTGCTCCAGCAGACCAAGTGGACTCCCAAGGTCCTCGAGCAGCGGCAGAAGGAGCTGGTCGGCCGCCTGGTCGTTGAGTGGCGCCTGTGACGGGCAAACCGGGGCGAGTGGTGTCACTGGCCCCGGGAGTCTCCGTTCCGTGGTCGGCCGGCTCGGCGAAGACTCCGCCGGGCGACTCCTGCTGGAGATCCCCCTTTTCGCCGCCCCGGCGGCGTGACTGTCGTCGTACGACTCACGGCGTGTTGAGCGACGCGGGCAGCGAGCGCGGCGAGTGGCGGTCTGTGCCCGCCGGCTCAAGGAGAACTGCGACGCACACGCCTGGCTGCAGCGGCACGCTGTCGAACGGCCGAGCTGGACGCGGTGTCGGCGGCGGCTGAACGATTCACCCGTCGCCGAAACGCGGTTAGTGCTCTCCGCGCAAGCGGAGGTGAACCGACACTGCTGTCAGCGACGGCTGTATCGGCTGTGAGACACCCGCAGAGGCTTCGCCCTGAACGCCGGGCGAGCCTCAGGGGAATCCGCTGCGGGGGAGTTCGGGACCCTTCTCTGAGTGTGAGCGTTCATGCAATTCCCCATCGGGGGTACCTTCAGCTCCACGTATTCCCCTGTTGGATGCGGCTGGTGACGGGCCGCCCGACTGCTGAGTGTGGGGCTGGACAGTGCCCTCAAGGGCGCCTTCGGCGGCGCTCCGCGCTGGGCATTCGCCCACCCTTGACCGCCCTGACCAGCCCTAATGATCGGCGGCTATCAGGCGGCCCGGAAACCCTGACGGCCGTGGGGAACGAGGAGCAGCTCCGGCGTCCGCATGGGGACGAAGGCGTCGGAGTCGCGATGTCCCTGGCCCATTCCCTGAGGTTCCAGCTGGGGAATATCGCGACGTTCCACACTCCGTTGCATGCGGCATGCCGGGGTCATCGTTGAGGCAGCAGAACCTGTTCAGGCTCGACGTAGCGTGACGACGTTGCTGGGGAGCGAGGAATGTGCTGTCTTGGCGTGCTCCTGGACTACTGCCGGGGCTTCCCTCAGGCCGGAGGTGACCTGTTCCATCAGGTCGGGGGCCCAGCCGCCGGTGAGCGTGGTGAAGAGGTCTGGGGTAGGCCGTTGCTCCAGACCTCGTTCGGCCATGACGGCGAGGAGGCGTGGCCGCTCGGGTTCCAGGTCGGCCCATCCGGGTTCCTGGATCCGCCAGGTGACTCCTGTATGTGGATCGCGGCGTGCGGAGAACTGCTTGAAGAGGCCCGTGGCGCGGTGCTCCTCAATAAGCCCGAGGTGCTTGCCGTGCGTGATGATCGCCGCGAGCGACATCTTCCAACGCTGCTTCAGCGGCATCAGGGATGTGAGTGTGACGGCACCGGGCCACTCCTCGCGCAGCATGTCAGCGGGAAGCAGGAACTCGTTGGCGAAGCGGTTGGCGGCATCTTCGTCTACCTCGCCCGTGGTTCCACGATGCAGGATCAGGTGGCCTGCCTCGTGGGCGATCGACCAACGCGTGCGCTCCCACGAGTTCACCGGCCGCGCGACGATCAGGGGTTGCTCATGAAAGTCCCCACCCCATACCGAGAAGGCGTCGTGTCTGGAGTCCGGCATGTCGACGTCGGCGACGGCAACGGGAACGCCGGCGCGTTCCAGCGTGTGGATTACGTGGGGGAGCGGCTCGGATGCGGGAAGGTCGAGTGCCTGGCGGGTCTGGCGGGCAGCCTCTTCGGGGCTGATGTCCTGGCGCAGCGCCATCGGCAGACGGAGCGGGGGCTGCGTGGCGTGTTCGCCGAGGGCGGCCACGAGCTCAACGATCATCTCGGCCAAGGCGGTGAGGGCGTCGATCTGCGCCACCTTGATCGACTTCTTGCTGCGGAACAGCAGCGAACCGCGGTGAATGGGCAGCCCCGGAGGCTGGGAGAAGAACTCGGCGGGAAACCTCAAGCGGGTCGCGAGAGTTCTTAGCTTGAGACGCGGCATGTCCGTGGACGTCGAGCGTTCGAGCGCGGTCCACGCCGAGGGCGACATGTCCAGCGATCGCCATCTCCGCTCCGGCCGCCGTCGTAACGCCCGCGGAGATCCGCCAGCTCCGAGGCATACGGGATGCGATGGCGGAAGGACTGTTCGTTGGTGGCAACGAGTACGCGAGCCACCGCACCGGTTACTACACGGCGCTGCAGGCCCTACGGAGCGCGATGCGCGACGACCTCGGCGCCGATGCGTAACAGACGCAGGCAACGATTGCGGGGGCTTTTGCTCGGCCAGGTCGACGTCTGGTGCATTGGCGTAGCGGTTCCCGACGGTGTGTTGGTCAAGCAGATCTGGCGATCTTCACCCGATCGGGGTCTGTGAACGATAAGTGTCAGTGGTGCGGGATACGGTCCCTTCCGACGTTGAGGCGAGGGGGGACCATGACCGGTGACGCGTGTGCGGATCAACTCCGGGAGTACGCGCTCGGAGTTCTGGAAGACTGGCGGCGGCCGACGAGATGGCGGCCGGCCCTTCAACTGCGTGCTCTGTCCTTCAGCAGCGCCCGGGACTACGCCGGACGCTTCCTGCTGGAGCTCCTGCAGAACGGCCATGACGCGCACCCCAGGGAGCGCCATGACGGCCAGGTGCATGTGCTGCTCGACGAGGATGAAGGCGAGTGGGGAACTCTATACGTCGCCAACGGCGGTACACCGTTCACCTGGCAGAACGTTGAGGACGTGTGCAAGATCGCCCAGAGCTCGAAGGTCATCGGAGAGGGGATCGGCAATAAGGGCGTGGGATTCCGGAGCGTCCTGCTGATCAGCAAGGGGCCCGAAATCTACAGCTCTGATCCGGACGGGCCGGGTGGTTCGGGACTGGACGGCTACTGCTTTCGGTTTGCTCGGGAGAGCGACGTAGAGGAACTTCTCGGGGAGGCGGACACGGCGCGCAGAGCAGTCGCTGAATTTCCACCGTTCCAGATTCCATTCCCGGTTGAGCAAGTGCCCCCGATCTGCGCCGAGCTGGCCAAGCTGGGGCACGTCACCGTTGTCCGGATCCCCTTGCAGAGCGAGGCCGCCCGCGCCGAGGCTCGCCTCCGGCTGGAGGAGCTCGCTGAGGCCAAGGCGCCGATCATGCTGTTTCTGGACCGTCTCTCTCGTCTGACACTCGAGCGTAGGGCGGATGGCGAGGTGCGCGATATCCATGAACTCACTCGCGTGGAACGCCCGTTCGCCCCCGAGGACGAAGACGCCTCGACCGCCGCGCTCTTCTTCGCGGAAGTGGATTTGGGACCGGCCGGGGCATTCCTCGTCGCGCGTGGCAGGGTGGCGCCGGCGCGACTGGACCAGACGCTCGTGGAAGCCGTCGACCTCGGCCTCCTTGATGACAAGTGGCGGCAGTGGGCCGATTCTGCTGTGATCGAGATCGCCGCCCCGCTCGCAGTCGCCGGGAAAACACGGCGCGGACAGACCTATACCTTCCTGCCGCTGGGCGAGGGCGTGACGACACCCTTCGCCGGGCACGTCAACGCCCCGTTCTTCACCAAGATGGACCGGACCGACCTCGACCGCGAACACCCGCTGAACGCCATGCTGTTTGACGCCCTCGCCGAGACCTGTCTGGCCGCCTCCGCGCGGCTGCGCACGGTGCAGCACTTGCGGCTTCGGCAGGTGGCGGTAGACCTGGTGAGCTGGGAGAACGGGAGCCGGTCCGCGGGGTTGCTGGTCACAGCGGCCCGGCGTGTGCACGGCTGCGAGCTGGCCGACGTACCGTTCGTGCCCGTCCTCGCCAGCGATGGCGCGGCACCCCACCTGACCTGGGCCTCGCCACGGCGTGCGGTCCTCTGGCCCGATCTCAACTTGTCCGTGCTCACGGCACAGCGCGCGCACGAGGCCGGTGCCGTGGTTGCCGACCCGGAGCTCGGCAGCGATCGTCTCAGGCGACTTGCCGTGATGTGCAAGGGGCTGAAGTGCCCCTGGGAGCCGACACCGGAGGCGCTCGCTGATCACGTGGAGCGGATGGCCGCTACGCTCCCCTTGCCCAAGTCCGGAGCTGGCGAGCCCGTCGGCGTATGGAACGCCGTGTACGACGACTTGGCCGCTCTCTTCGTGGAAGACGGCCGCGTGTTGCGCGGCAAGAGGCTGCTCCTGGCCGACGACGGAACTCTGCGACACGCCAACGGAAATGCAGAGCAGGGTGGTTCGCAAGGCAAGCGGACCGCACGTCGGGCTCGGCGTGACGCGTTCTTCCAGCCCGTGCGCGGGGAGACAGACGACTCGGAGGCGCTGTCGGTTCCCGCACTGCTCGGCAAGCGGCTCTTCTACCTGCACCCAGGCCTTACCTGGACCGATGGCACGGGGCACGTACGGCGCCTGCCCGCCCGCACTTTCCTTGAGAGCGCCGGGCTCGTCCGGCCCTTCGACATGAAGGGCCTGCTGGAACATGTGAGCCGTGCCCTTGTGGAAAGCAAGGACCACAAGCTGCGCCGCCAAGCCCTCCGGTTCGTATTTCGGCTGTGGCGGTCGCGGCGGTCACCGGGCGGATTTGCGGCCTCGTCGCTGGGACTGTATGTGCCGTCCGCGGACGGTGCCTTGATCGAGGCGAACGGCGCGGCCTTCGGCCGAGGGTGGGATGGCACCACCGGGGATGATCTGGCTGCAGTTGTCACCGCTGGACAGGAGGCGTCCCAGAGCCTCAGATGGATCGCCAAGCGACTGATCGCGGCACCGGACGCGTTCGTCAAGCGAGGGGAAACGGCCGACGAGTGGCGGGCGTTCCTGAGCGAAGCGGGGGTGACCGACGGGTTGATCCCGATCTCTACCAGGGGGGCCACAACGCGCGCGGACGGCCATGAACTGACCACCCGCCAGCTGGTCCGCATGGCGAACGTGCCCGCCGAGGTAGTGGCGCAGTGGGAGCCGCACATCGACCGTGGGTGGTCCAACGCGCGCTATCCCCAAACGCCCTACACGGGCACCCCTGCTTACCGGATCCCGGGCCAGGACATTGTCAGCCGGCTCGGCGAAAGCGCCCGGCTGGCGTACGCGAGGCTCGTCCTACACGCTCTCGCCTACTGGAGGGACGCGTACTTCACCAGCACATGGACTAGTGCAGGAAGCCGAAGGGACGACCAGGAGCAGGTGCTGACACCCCTGGCCGCCTTCATCAGGGAGCAACCATGGCTACCGGTACGGGACCGCAGCCGGGCCGTACGGTTCGTACGGCCGGCCGATGCCTGGCACTGCCCGCCCGGGCTGGAGGACGAACCTGCCTACGCGCCGACCGTCGACCACCGCATACGTCATCTGCTCCAACCGGAGAAGGTCAGCACCCGGCTGCGCTCCATGGGGCTGCCCACCTGGGATCACGCAAGGGACAGCGCACGCCTCGTCTCCGCGTTGGGGCGTTTCGTGGCGGAGGGCGCGGTCAGCGGCGAGGACCGGCCCGCCGCGCAGCGCACCAACGAGCGCGCCTGGAAGCACCTTGTGCAGCAGCCATACGGCGTGCTGCCTGAGGACGCAGTCCTGCTCGCCGAGTCGGGGCAGCGGCTGGTAGCCGTGCCGCTGTCCGAACTGAAGGGCACAGAAACCGTGTTGTACGTCAGTGGCGAGCGCGACGGTCTGACCGGCCGGCTGGTACGGGAGATGGAGTGCCCGCTGCTGGTGGTTCCTGGCGTCGCCGCGCAGGTCGCCGAACGCCTCAGGCTTGGCCGTCCGAACGCGGTCCGGCACGTCGATGACGCGACGTTCTCAGTGACCGTCGACGGCGAGGAAGTGAATCCCGCCACCATGGGCGAGCCGCTCGTGGACCGTCTGCCCTGGCTCGCCCTGGCCGTAGGCGTTCTCGCCGACCACGTGGCGGACAGCCCTCGACCGAGCCAGGCGGAACTGACCGACCTGACGTCCGCCGTCCGCCGTATCCGGATGCACCGCTACGGCTCGTGGGAGATCAAACTCGACGGCCGTACCGTGACGATGCCGGACCGACTCGGCGGGATGCTGCCCCTCGCCGATCCCAAGCATCCCCTTCTGCTGGCACGGCAAGCGGACCCGGACTGGGCGGAGGTAGCCCGGCTTTCGGAGGCGCTCGCCGATCTGCTCGGACACCGGGAATTCGCCATCCGGCTGCGCCTCGCCGCCCTCCAGCTCGCGTCCTGCCACGCCGATCTGCGCTCACCCGCGCAAGACGAGCTCGCCGAAGCCCTCGGAGTCATGGTCCATCAGATTGAGGAGACCAGCCGGCGCATCGACGGAGCCATCGGCGTGGTCCTGAAGCGATGCCATCCCTTCCTCGTTCACATCCTTGGTGCCGATACGGCGGACTTGCTGACCGTGCCGCCGCCGCGCGACACCAGGGAGTTCCAGGCCAAGCTCGAGAAATACGCAGACGAACTACCGCTGCCGCCGGCGCAGTTCATCGCTCGGGCTCGCACGGCCCGGAGTATCGACGAACTGCGGCTCGTCCTCGGGATCGACTTCGCCGCGCTGAATGACACACTGCAGTCTCTGGCGCCACACCATGATCCGATCAGCCATGCGGAGGCCCACGAGGAGGCACTACGCGGCTACCTCGACCTACACAAGAAGGAGCTTGTGAACCGGCTGCGCTGGACAGCCAAGAACGACTTCGACGCACGGCGCCCGCTGGCGGACTGGCCGTCGTTGCGCTCACTGGACTGGATCACGGCCCCGGCGGCGTGGGCGTACACCGTGGACACGGCCAGCAGCGAGCTGCTGGAGCGGCACGTCGAAGAGCAGCTAACGCTGCGGCTGGGCGAACCAGCTCCCCGCAAGGGCGACACTCTTCCGGGGATCGACCAGGTGCGGAGCGGAAACAACCGAGTGATCGCCGCCACGGCCGCCGACCTCGTCGCTCTAGTCAATGCAGCGGGGCGCCCGCTACCTGCGGCGCTGTCCGGTGCCAATCCGGCGGAGAGCATCACCGCGCACCTTGACGAGGCCGGCGCGCTGGACTTCCGCCTCCTCACCCCAGACGACGTCGTTGCCTGGCTGGCCGTTCTCGGCCATTGGCCGGACGGGATGCCAGCGACGACCGATCCCGGCCAGCACGGGCTGACCACGGTTGACCTGGACCGGGTGCGGAACGCGGCGGAACACGAGCGTCGCGAGCGGGAGCGCCGACGGAGAATGCTCTCCGTCGGCGGCCGGGAATTCGACGTGCAGTCGGGCGACTTCACCGAACTTACTGTCGAGCTCCAGCGGGCCCTCGACAACGGCGCAGTCCCCGGACTCTCAAGTGGCCGCGCTATCTTCACCCGGCTCCAGCCAATGGAATCCGCAAGTCGGACACCCGCGACCGATCGTAGGCGCGGAAGGCGGTACGGCAGCGCCCCGGACGCTGGGCTGTCGCCGGCCCAGCGCGAAGCCCTCGGATACATGGGGGAGTGGTACGCGTACCACTGGCTCCGCGGGCGCTACTCCGCCGGTATGGACGAGACCAGCTGGGTGTCGAGCAATCGCCGAAAGGCATTCCCCGGGCCGTCCGGAGACGACGGCCTCGGGTTCGACTTCAAGGTCGGATCTGGTAAGCGGCCCATGATGTTCGAGGTGAAGGCGACTCGAGGCGACGGTGGCCAGATCGAACTGGGTGAGAGCGAGGTACGCGCGGCGCAGCAGCACGCAGGCAATGAACGCTGGCGGCTTCTCGTGGTCACCTCCGTCCTCGACCCGGAACGGGTAGACATCCACATGCTCCCGAACCCCTTCGGCAAGCAAGGACGCGGCCGCTACCGCGAGGAGGGCGGTGCGCTGCGCTTCTCCTATCGACTATGACGGCGACACCAGAAGTCCGCTGATGTATCCCGCATCTCGTATGCCCTCGGCTGCCCGTGGGGGCACTGCGAGTCCACAGGGACCTGCATATTCTCTTTTCCGTTGCGGCGATGAGCCGCCCCCGCGGCTGCAGCCCTGATCATCACTCCGTACGGCTGCCGAGGTCTGTGAATGGCAAGCGCCGACCCTGCTGCTACTCCCCGCATTCGCAGGGATGGTCCGCAGCTCCTCGCCCACGAAGGCGGTCGCCATGCTGCTCCCCGTGCCCGTTGGGATAGCTCGGCATCGAGCAGGGGCAGGAACCTCGCCTTGGTGCAGTGACCGGTCGGTAGTCTGCACGTAGATGTCCTGACCTGCGGCTATGGCCACAAAAGCTCCGCCCCGAGTGCCGGGGCGGAGCCTCTGAGCGTTGGAAGGGAAATCCGCTGTGCAAAGGTTCCATGTCCTCGGCTGAACTGGGCGGACGCGGCTGCTGCTGTGGTAAGCGTCCAACTCATCGACCCCCAGGGGCCATTCAGGGGCCACAAGGACAGGAACAGACCGACAAGCACTGCACAGGGCTGACACTGATCAGCACGTTTGATCTGCAAAAACGGCGTGAATCGGCAATGATCGACAAGGACCGCCAAGATCCTCAAAGGACTCATAATCCGTCTGCCGTGGGTTCGAGTCCCACCCGCCCCACTTTCACAGGTCTCTGACCTGCGGAAACGTTCAGTTTGTCCTGTCGGAGCGTCAACTTCGCCTGAACGGACTGAATCCGCTGCTCGTGGGTTGGGGGTCCGGCAGCGTTCCGGGGAGATCCAACCCCTCTGACCTGCGGCGGAGTAGGTGCTCAAGGTTGCCGCTCTCGGTCCGGGCGACTGCTCTGCGGGTCGTCCCCAAGACCAGGGGCCATACAGGGGCCGGGAGGGCGCCACCGGGGCCAGACCGAGAGGGTTTCCGGGCCGATTTCGTAGTCCCGTTTGCTGGTTCGGCGGCATGGAGCTGCCGTCCACCGCGCGGACGGTCCAGTGCCGGGCCGGCACTGGAGGCGGCGCGGATGCTGGTGCGTCTGGCAGACAGGCCCGAAGCCAGGGAAACGGCCCGAAGAGGAAACGGCCCCATGGACGGCGCACCGAGTTCATCAGGGCTGAGCCATGTGCGGTCAGCGCACCATCTGGAGCCGTTGAGGAAGATCGCGGTCGGGCTGGAGCGCAGCCCCTCGACGCCGTCGCCGCCGAACTCAACGGCCGACCACGCAAGACGCTCGGCTGGGAAACCCCAGCCGAGCGCCTGCATGCGCTCCTCACGACCGCCTCACACTGACCACGTGTTGCAACGACCGCTGGAATCCCTCCGGGCGGGGGCGTGGCACGGCCGGACCACATCACGGTCCGCGATGCGAACGTGTACCGGCGCTGGAAGTCCCGGGCGGAGCCCGCCGCGGAGGCGCTGGACCACGGCGGTCTCACCGACGACCTTGTGCCGGTCATCATCGGTCCGGGCCGATTCCGCGAGGAAACGTGCTGGACCACTCCCGCTGACCGTGGCCCGGGGCGGCGCGGTTGCGGTGGGGGGCGTCGGGTCCCAGAGCACTCCGATCGAGGCCAACCCCTCTCCGGAGTGGGGCGACACCGGAGACACCAGCGAGACGTACGCCAGCTCCTACGAGCCGCTGACCAAGTCGACGCCTGTCGCTGCGCTGCAGGCTGCATCCACTACCGCGAGCGAACAGCTGATCGCGAGCTACAAGCCTCTCCCGCGTGTGCGCCCGGAGTCCGCTGCAGGCACTCGGTACCGCTACGTTGCTTCCTACACCAAGCTGCAGTAAGTCCCGTACACGGCCGCCCTGGGCCTATGGCTCCAGGGCGGCCCGCAGCCCATGGAAGGGGACGCGTGGCCACCCCGGACAGCGAGTTCCTCACGCACGCTTCGGAAGTCGCCTTCGAGCTTGGCCTCGACCGCTTCCGCATCTCCGCGCTCACTATCCGGTCGCGGCAGATCACCTTCACCGAGACCGACGGTCCTTCACAAGCGCCCCTCTATGCCGATGGTGAGCCGCCGCAGCCCGGACGCGCGGGCCGCCGAGAATACGACTGGCAGCCCGGGATTGCCGCGCCGTCGTGGATGAACGTGGCCTGGCTTCTGGAAGACCTGGCCGCGTGGGTCCAGCAAATGGCCGAAGACCACATCACCGTGGTTGGTCTTGAAGCACCGGAGCCGGACTGGTGCGACGTGCTCATCCTCGACGGCGACACCACCTACCGAGTCCGTATCGCCGTAGCCGGCCGACGGGAGGTGCTGGACTTCCCTGGAATGTATCTACGAGACCTGTTCGCCGAGGGCCGCTACCGCGCCTACCTGACCCCGGGACTCGCTGGCGAGCTGCCGGTTGTGGATCTGCGTACCGTCTTGTGACGGAGTGTTCGCCACGGCCGATCTCACCTGTCAACCGCGCTGATTCAGCGCTCTGGTCAGGTCCCGGTTGGCCTCCCTCGCGGCATCGAGATCGGATCGGGCTTCCTCCAACGCGGAGGTCAGTTCGACGTTGTGCTGCTCCAGCCTCGTGATCTTCCGCTGGAGCTCCGAGCCCTGACTCCTGCCATGCTTGTGCTCCGGGCGCCAGCGACAGCCGTATCACCGTGCGGCTGCGGCGGACCACGGCGACGGCTTCCTCTATCTGGGCGCGTTCTTCTTCTGACAGGTCGTCGAGATCCGCCTTGACCCGGTTGATCAGGCGGCGAACGCGGCGGATCTCCTCTTCGGAGGGTATGGCCTCGCTGCGGGCCCAGTCGTCGGCTTCGAACGTCGACATGAGCCGCTGGCGGCTGCGGAGCAGGTCAGAGAGGTAGCGCTCCAGGTCGGGAAGGTAGGAGACGTCGGTGCGGAAGTGGTCGCAGCCGACGCAGCGGAAGCGAAGCGGGCAGCTCTGCCCTCCGGCGGCGACGTTGTGCGGTTCCAGGCAGATGCCGTAGGCCGTGGCCACTTCTCCGATGGCCCGCCGTACGTGTTCGGAGTCCAGCATCGCCTGTGCTTTGCGCCAGACGCGGTTGCCCCGACGGTCGAACTGCAAGGCGGTGACCCGGTCGACGGCCTCACGCCGTCGCTCCTGGCTTGAGCTTGTTCCGCTTTGACGGACACCATCGGTGTGGTGGTCAGGCTGCGAGTGCGGTCTCGTATTCGGCGGGACTGCGGTAGCCGAGGCTGCTGTGCAGACGGTGCAAGTTGTACCAGCCCTCGATGAAATCGAAGATCGCGGTGCGGGCGGCGGCCCGGCTGGGCCAGGAGCTGGTGCCGAGCAGCTCCCGTTTGATGGTGGCGAAGAACGACTCGGCGAGTGCGTTGTCCCAGCACTGTCCGGTGCGGCCGACCGACAGACGCACCCCCAACTGGTCTGCCGGCGTGGCGAGTTGGTGACTGGTGTACTGGCAGTCGCGGTCCGAGTGAAAGATCACCGGACCGTGCCGCAACAGCGCACCCTGTTTCCTCTCAGCGTCATCGAGAACAAGATCCAAGACATCCGCAGGAAACTGCAGCGGATCGACGCCGAGTGCAAGCGCCTGCGCGAGCAAGAACGTGACAGCCGCGAGGTGCGCAAGATGATGCGTGCAGAGAAGCAACTGCTCGAACTGCAACTCGCCAAGCTCCAAGAAGCACGCGCCCGGGCCCAGGCCGCCCCGGATGTCGGCCTGGACGACCTCGACAAGCTCGGCCTCGACCCAGACGTACTCGACCTCAACGCCCTGGCGGCACTGCGATGATGCTCTCCTCCCGGGCCTGGCACGACTACTGGAAGGACTTCGTGCCCGTCCGGCAACGCGAACAGCCTCGCGGTGCACACATTGCCGAAGTCGTCACCGCATGCGGCTGCGTCGTCGAGATCCAGCATCAGAGCATGTCCCCGACGAAGATCGGGGGCAGAGAGCTCGACCACGGACACATGGTGTGGATCTGGGACGTACGAGAGCCATATCGCGCCCGGAATCTGATGCTCACCGGGTTCAACTGCGGGGTTGCTACGTTCCGTTGGAGGAATCACCGCAGCAACCTGCGAGCCTGCCGCCGCCCCATGTTCCTTGACCTCGGGCAGCTGAGCGGTACCAGCCAACGGGTCGTGATCAAGACCGAAACGTTCACCGAGGACGGCTACGGGAGCGGCCGCCTGATCTCGCATCACGCCATGCGCCTATGGATGGCAGCCGGAATCCCGTACAGGCAACTACAAACCCTGCCCGACGGCACGAAGATCGGAAACCGTGCGTGAGAACAGTGCAATGGCGCACGCTGGCAGTAGAGTGGGACGGGCTGCTGCGCATCATCCCGGCCAGTACCACCTGTCGGGGCCGCTGGCAGGCAGGATGATCACGGATCCGGTCTTCCAAGGAGAATGCGAGGACACGGGTGTGCATCCCACTCCCGTGCGAATGGCACTCCACCCCCCGATGGCTGCCACGAATCCGCGCCTGGTCGTGGTGGACAACACCGGAAGCCGTTGGGTCCTCAGCTTCCGGGCCTTTCACGATCCCCGCTATTGCAAGATCAACGGCTTCTACCCGGGCCTCTGAACGCCACGGCGGCAGTACACGCCGAAGTGCTGTCGTCACCTATTGCCCAGGCCGCTGCCGTGGGGTGTTCCGCGCCGGGCGATGACCGGGAGGAGCCGACGTGCTCGGCCCGGGTCCGGGTAGCCGTTGTGATCGTATCCTCGGTCGGCGAAGACCGACTCGGGCTTGCCGCATGGCCGTCCGGGGCTGCCCCGGACGGGTGGGACGGCGTCGAGCAGGGCTATGGCGCTGCGGGTCTGGCCGCGCGAGACGGCCGCGGGCTTCCTGCACGCGGCTGAGGGGGATCCGCGCTGACATGGTCGAAGCGATGTCAGTGCCGCCCGCTACTGTCGAAGAATGCCAGGTCACTACGGAGTCCCGCTGACACGCGACACTTTGCACGACTGCGAGGGATGCGGCGTCACCATCAAATACAGGGGAGAGGGACGACGCGGAGGACACTGCCTGAGCTGTAGTCGGATAGCCAGGCAAGGTCGCCGATACAACCTGACGGCAGGCGATGTGCGGGCCATCCTGGAGCTTCAGGGCGGAGTATGCGCGTTGTGCGGGCGCGGGCCCGACCATGACGGAAGCCCCTCGTACTGGCACATCGACCATGATCACGCATGTTGTAAGCCGTCGGACGCCGCTTGGTCCATTTGCGGAGCGTGCGTCCGTGGCCTGCTGTGTAGCGGCTGCAATGCTCGTGGCCTTGCCTGGTACGAACTTCTTCCGAGAGACCGTAGGGACTGGGGGCGCATGAACGACTACCTTGCCAACTCACCGGCCCGTCGCCTTCGCCTTGCTGGAATGCTGGAGTTCTGCCTGGAGTACCTTGCGCTGGCCGGTGCGGCTCGACGCAGGTAAGCCCGCCACTCTCCGCTGGCCTCCGCCAACTCGTGCGGACGTCAGTGGTGTTGGCTACTATGTACGCGGTTGACGAGACCTTGAAGGGCAGGGAGCAGCGGTGCAGATGGCCGGCTATCACGGTGCGGCGGCGGAGTTTCTATAGGGGCGCCTGGCCGGCGCTCTCCTATGGCGACGCCCGTTGGGCGGCGACGTCGTGACTCAGGTCCGGCGGCGGGTTGACTCCTGCCCTGGCTCCGTGACGGCGCTCTGACAATGCCTGGGAGGGTCTTCCTTGTCCGCAACCACTCCTGCCTGTGACCACCGCGTGTATCACGTGGTCGTTGTGGCTTTGATCTCCATCATTGTTGGGCTTACCGCCGGGGTCGGCTTTGCCGCTCTCGGGCAGTCCGCTCTCACCGCTGTTGTTTCCGGCGGGGCTGTCGTGCCGTTCGTCTTCTCTGCCGGCATGACCGCAGTCGCGTACGTGAAGCGGCAGGCACAGTAGGCGACTTTGTGGGGTGGCGCCTTCAGGCCACCCCACGCCCGCCCCTCTGTGGGTCCACCCCGTCGAGCGTTCCTCGGGGCGTCGGCAGGTCCGTTGTCTCAACCGTGGCGGCAATCGTCAGGCCAACGCTGACCTCCATTGCATCATGTTCACCCGCCTGCGGGTCGACCTGCGCACCCAGTGCGAGTGAGCATGCAGGTTGGCGGCCGGAGCGGGTAGCCCTGCCGGCCGAGGTGAACTGGGCGGCGTGCGCGGCCGGAAGGCGTGCCCTGCCCGGAGCGTCATGCGCTCACCGTTGGAATGCCTTGAGCTCCAGCACCGATCAGTAGTTCGGCCAGGGCATCAGCTCGGACGAAGCGCGTAAGAACGCCAGCTGTCTCTCCGCTCGTCTTGATGTGTCCCTCACACCGATCAGGAGAACCTCCTCGAAGTCACCAGCTCCGAGGTCGCCCCAGGTCAGCGCTTTTGGAACGTAGTAGAGCACGGGAGAACCCGACATTCCATTCCAACTGAATGAGTGGGTCAGCACCTCGCTCGGATAGGTGTCGGTTCCCAGAGCCGCCGGGTGGCGTGGGTCTGACGCGATCACCCCTCCAACCAGGATGGGGCGCTCGGCGACCTCGCCCCTGATGCCCGGGTATCCCGGCGTAATGACCCTGCCTCCGACAGTTACCCGACCGAACGCGAAGTCAGTAGCGGTGGCCAGCGCGGATGCCGGGAGGCTGTTGAATCTCCCTTCTCCGGTCAGAGTCTGGGCGCGGCCAATCGGCGCATCGAGCGGAAGGACTGCCAGATCGACCATGTCGCTGTCCAGGAACTTCGGCTCGGGATCAATGATGGTGATCTGCTGGGGAACCGTGCCCAAAATGTCCATCACGGCAGACTGATACTGACCGTCCACCGTCACGGATTCGAGTGACCAGCCACCGAACTTTTCGAAGTTGCGGTCCAGCACATGCCGATTCGTGACGAGGTATCGGTTCTCTGAGTTGTCACTGATGATGAAGCCGGAACCGGTTCCGGCACTCTTGTTGTTAGACCTGTCGAAGAATCCTGCCCGAAGGCGGACAGCTGAGTAGAGCACCGTAGCGTCGATCTTTGCCATGCTGCATGGTGCCACCCCTGGGGCTGGGGCCTCGTCGCGACCATCCTGTCAGTGCTGACCATTCCTGCGACTCCGCACGAACCGGCGCCGCGGACGCTTAACTTGCCAACTGAGGCGCTCCGCGGCTCGGACGTCTTCTCACACCATCTTCGCAGGTCCGAAGCCTCTCGCGGAAACAATCTTGTCCCCATTCGGCGTTGGTGATCTCCGAGTCGAGGGGGGGAAGGCGTCGGGCCTGAAGCTGTTCTGCACGACGAATAGCGGCGTGACTGAGGTCATGCCGCGTCTTGCTGCGGTCGAGGCGGATGTGCAGGACCTCGTCGAGGCGCACATGGAGGCGATGCTGGGCGTCAGGTTCCTCGCGAGCGAGTACGTGATCGACTGTGTCGACGGCGGCCGTATCGACTCGCTCGGGCTGGACGAGAACGGCGCTCCTGTGATCGTGGAGTTTACCGACCGCCCGTAGTCCTGCCCGTGATGTCCGTCTGGGACTGTGACCAGCACGTCCTGGGTTTGTTTACCGACCGTGTCTGGGACGTCTGTCATGTTCTGGAGTCGGTACGGAGGACGAGTGGCACGGCATGTGGTGGTCGGGGACTTGCGGGTCCAGCGGATCGAGCGGAAGGACGGGCGGCGGTCGTGGACGATCGTGTGGCCCGAGGGGATGGTCCATGCGGAGGCCGACCGGTTCCTGCGTCTGCATGATGGTTCGGGAACGCAGAGGACGTACGCGTATCTGCTGGTGGAACACCTGCGGTGGCTGGAGCGGGAGTGCCTGGCCTTCGCCGCAGTCCAACTGCGGGAACCTGGAACGGTATATGGGCATGGTCGGAGCCGAGGTCCGCATGCCGCTCGGCGAACCGTGGCGGGTCGGCAAGCGCCCATACGGCCGGTCCGCGTTGTCGATCGCGGCGGCTTGTCTGAAGGGCTTCTACCTGCATCAGTCCTCCCTCGGCATCAACGGCGAACTCGGCAAGAAGCTCGATAAGTCGCGGCTGCCGTCGCGGGTGGACCGGCGGCGTTCGTTCCTCGGGCATGTGAAGTCGTCGCTGCCCACCAACGCGCTGGCGCCGAAGGGGCCGCATCGCCGGCATCCGAAGATGCTTCCGGACGGTGCCCGGGAGAGGCTGCTGGAGACGGTGAGCGCCGCCCGGGACCGGCTGGTGGTCACCTGGCTCGCCGACGGCGGGCTTCGCGTCGGCGAGCTGTGCGGGCTGCACCTGGTCGACCTGCACTTGCGCGAGAACGCGGCCTGCGGCGAGTGCCGCGCCCCTCACCTGCACGTCTGTCACCGGCCCGGCAATCCGAACCAGGCCGAGGCCAAGAGTAAGTACCCCTGGCGGGTCGAGCACGGCATCGTGACCGGTGGGTTGATCAAACGGGTCAGCCCGGCGATGGTGCATACCTACTTCGAGTACATCACCACCGAGTACCCGCGCGGCGTCGGGCACGGCATGCTCCTGGTTCAGCTGCACGGCGCCGATGCCGGGCAGCCGTGGGCGCCGGTTGGGGCCAGGCGGATGCTGGGCCGGGCCGGGAAGCGCACTGGTCTGGGGCTGGTGAAACCCCATGCCTTCCGGCACTCGTTTACTTCCGCGGTTCTCGACGCCGCCGACGGCAACCTGTTGATCGCCCGGGATGCCGGCGGCTGGGCCTCGGCCGCGATGGGCGATGAGGTCTACGGACATATCGATGTCCACGACCCGGTCTTCGACGCCGCCCTGCGCACGGTCTGGGGTGAGACGAAGTGACGGCGCCGTCGTTGCTGCCGCAGCAGGATGCCCGCACGGGACGGGACCGGCTGGAGGTACTCACCGCGCTGATCAGCGGGCCCGAGTTCGACCCGGCGCTGCGCGGCGGGGTGCTGAAGATCCCCCCGACGCACCCGGTCTATCCGTGGAGCTGTACGGTCGTCGATTGCGCGCGGTCCCGCTGGCGGCGCTATGCGATGTGCTCGGTGCACGCCGGGCAGTGGCAGGAGGCGGAGGCGCGCGGCATGAGCCGCGCTCAGTTCCTGCGAACCGCGGAGCCGCTGTCGGCCACGGAGATGCCGGAGGCGATGATGTGCCGGATCTGCCCACAGCGGCCGGCGTTCAGCCTGCAGCTGGTGCTGTGCTTTCGGCCCCGCAACCGGTGGCTGAGCCACCTGAAGCGGCACCCCGGCGGGGGCGAGGGGGAGTTCGAGCGGTGGCTGGCCGACCAGCCGTCGCTGCCGGGCTACGGCGAGTGCCGCGCGGACGTGTGCGACGAACTGGCCGCCTCGCCGCTGGGGTTGTGCGGCGCGCACGAGCGCGGCTACATCCGGGCCGGGCGACCGGGCGGGGCGAAACTACCGAAGAACTTCTTCGCGACCTACGAGCGCCGTGATCGCCCCGTCCCAGTGATCTGTGGAGACGCGGTCGCCTTCCGCGCCTGGTGCCGCGCACAGCTGCCGGTGCACCGCACCGGAACGGTCAACCTGCGCGGGCTGCGGCCCCTGCTGCAGGCCGAGGTGCAGTGGGGCATGCATGTCCACGGCCTGCAGCCCGTCGCCGTGTGCCACCTGACGTGGATCCAGTCACTCGCGGACGAGTGCCAGCGCCGCGACGTGAACTCCCTGGCCGGCCTGGAGGCGTCCGTCTTCCGCCGCGCCTACCACCAGCGCATGGTCCAGGAGATGCAACAGGCCCTGCGGAAGATCTACTTCACCCCCTCCGACACCCGAGACGCCGGCTACATCGAGACCGAGCACTTCGGGGTGCGCTTCCCGCACCGCTCCAGCTACGTCGACCTGACCTGCATCTCCCAGCGGTGGCTGCGCGACCTCTTGTGGGACCACATCGCCGACGTGCTGCGCTCGCCCACCTGCCCGCGCAGCGCCCAGCCGGTGGACTTCGTGCGCCGCGCCGGCGCCGAACTGTCCGCGTTCTTGGAAGCGGAGACACCGGGCGGCGGCCACGACCCCACGGTGCTGCGAGGCGAGCACGTCCACCGCTTCGTCGCGGACCTGCGCAACCGCGAACGCCTCGGCCTGGCCTTCCGCGGCCAGGCCCGCCTGGACGGCAAAAGGGCGAAAGTCACCGAGAACTCGCGCCGGCTGGTGTTCAACTACGGCCGGGCCCTGCTGCGCGGCGCGCTGGACAGCGGCAGCGGCGAGCAGACCGGTCTGGACCGCGCCTTCATCGCCGCCATGCCGGCCGGCGGCCCGGGCACGCCCCGCAGCCGCAACCCCTTCCCCGACGAAGTCGCCCGGGCGCTTGCGGACGAGGCCAACCTGCAGCAGCTCGCCGCCGGCTACGACCCGCACGACCGGGGCCTGAGGGATATGTGGGAGACCATCATCGTCACCGGCCGGCGCGCCAGCGAGGTCATCCAGCTCCGGCTGGACTGCGTCGGCCGCTACGGCGGGCTGCCCCTGCTCTGGCATGACCAGACCAAGGTCGGCAACCTGAACGCGGCCGTCCGCATCCCCGACCATCTCCTGGACCGGCTCGAAGAACGCCGCCAAAAGACCTTGGCCCACTACGCCGACCGGCACGCCGGCCGCCCGCCCACTCCCGCCGAGCGCGCCCATCTGGCCCTGTTCCCCACCGACATCCTCAACCCCGACGGCCGCCGCGCCTTGTCCTACACCTGGTTCCACACCGGCTTCCGCAGCTGGCTCGCCGAGCTCGACCTCGGCGGTCACTACGTCGCCCACCAGGCCCGACATACGCTGGCCACCCGGCTGCTACGGCACGGCGCGAGCCTGACGCACATCCGCCGCTACCTCGGCCAGGTCTCTGACCGCATGGCCGAGCACTACGTCCACCTGACCCAATCGGACCTGGACAACGTCCTCCAACACGTCTGGGTCGCCGGACCCGGCGCCGCCCACCCCGGCAAACTCCTCACCAGCGACACCACCCCGCTCACCCGCGAGCAGGCCCAGGCCCTGGCCATCGACCTGTCCCGCCGCAGCACCCCCGCGGAGGGTGGGTTCTGCACCTTCCAGCCCGTCGTCGAGGGCGGCGCCTGCCCCTTCAGCCTCGACTGCCACAACTGTGACAGGTCGTCCTGTCCGGCGCGGACCTGCTCTACTGGCGTCGCAAGCGCGAGCAGTGGCTGCTGCTGGCCGAGGGTGCCCCGGACGACGCCACCGCCGACTACCTCCATCGCTACTTCGAGCCCACCGCCCGCGCCATCGACGGCCTGGAAAGGGCCCTGGCCGGCCTTGGCCTCCTCGACGACGCCCTCGCCCTGGACCTGCGCAAACCCCAGGACTACTTCCACCGCGTGTGGTCCACCGCCTTCCGCACCGCCGACCTCGCCGACGCGGGCAGCGACGAGCAGGACGAGTACAGCGATACATGCACAGCCGAGGGAGACGACCCCGAACAGGAAGCCGCATGAACACCGCCGCCATTCCCGCACCCCGCACCGCGGCGGCCCTGGCCGCCCGCCGCCGCAAGACCGAAGTCGCCCTTGAGCGCGTCCACCAGGCCATCGCCCGGCTCCGACGCGAGAAAGCCCAGATCAGTGTCGCCGCCGTCGCCCGCCGAGCGGGCGTCTCGCGCACTTTCCTCTACGACAACGTCGAGGCCAGAGCCGCGGTCGCCGCAGCGATTACGCAGGCCGGCGAACACCAATCCGGCACGCTCGCTGAACAGGGCGACGAACGCGAGGCGACGTGGCGCGAACGCGCCCTGAACTCCGAGGACGCCCTCAAGGCCGCCCACACCGAGATCCTCACCCAGCGCACTCGGATTGGCGAACTCCTGGGCCAGATACGGGACTTGCAGGACGAATGGACCGAGGGCGCTATCCAGCGGATCACCACCGAGAACACCACCCTCAAACAGCGCGTCCGCCAGCTCACCACGGACAACCGCACCCTCGACGAACGACTCAAGGCCGCCCGCTCCAACCTCCGCTTCCAGGACCGGCGCGTCGCCGACCTCGAAGCCCGCATAGCCGAACCGGCACCGAAGTCCTGATCCTCCCGCCCAGCCACTTCACGGCCCGTCCTCCCTCCCGGTGGACGGCTCGTGCACTCCGAATACCACCGTCAGCATCACGCTGGCGACAGCGAACGGGCCAGATAACCCTGCTGACCTGCGAAGCCCTCGTGGCTTGCTTGAGCCGGATGCGCTGAAAGGTGCACGTCCGGTCTGAGGGGGCCGGGTCACGGCAACGTGATCCGGCTACCCGACCACAGCCGGGGACGAGGCGCTCATGCTGGAGCGGGCCTACAGTTCGATCTCGATGTCCTCCACGGTGGTGAACTTCCGCCCCCGCTGCTGCTCGGCGGCGACTGCTCCCGAGTGGACGGCGTACATGGAGGGCTGGATGATGTGGCGCTTACGTCCAGCTCGGTGCCGCCCCTTTGGGGTCTCCGAACGGCACTGGTCGACCGGTGAGGGCGTCCAGGAGGAGGCGGTCACCGAGCGGCCGCGACAGTTCGACCCTCACGTTCTGTTCGATCATGTCGGCGGGGCATGTGCCGCTTTCGGCCCCCTTGATGGAGGCGTACAGTACTACGCTCTCATCCGTCTCCAGCGCTTTGACGGTGGGGCCGTCGTTGCAGGATCCGTGAGTGGCCTTCACAGTTATGGAGCGGCCATCTGCCGCCGTTCCGGCCAACCGGGCGATGCTCCTGAGACCACCAGTAGCCCCTTGTGGGGCTTGTCCGATCGGCGGCTTGGGAAGCTTTGAGGGGGTCACGGCGACACGCTTGAGCGGGGTGTCGTAGCTGTCCAGCGTGAACAACCATGCGGGAACGGTTGCGTTGCCGCGGCTTGTCACGATGGTTGTTGTACCGAGACGGGCCCCAGTCAC
Organism: Streptomyces gottesmaniae; assembly: GCF_031845845.1. Lineage (NCBI taxonomy): Bacteria > Bacillati > Actinomycetota > Actinomycetes > Kitasatosporales > Streptomycetaceae > Streptomyces > Streptomyces gottesmaniae. Next base: position 192,251 of record NZ_JAVRFJ010000006.1, on the reverse strand, counting down.
GGTCAGTTGGGGTCCGTCACTGCGGTTAAGGGCGAACGACTGGTATGCCTTCTTTGCCCCGATCAGTGGGCGGGTGAGATCTTTCCCCTTTCCCCAGTCCACCTTCCCGAGGGCGGGGGCTGTGCTGGGCAGATCGCCGCCCAGGACGAAGTTCTTCGTTTCGTAGGCTCGTTCGTCTGCCTTACTGTGCCAGCCGGATTCCGGCTTCTGCACCGCGTCGGCCATCGGGTAGTAGCCCTGCGCCCAGGCATCGGCGGCTGCCGATGCCCGCCAGGCATCGGCTACTTGCCGGGCGCGCTCTTCCTGCATGCGCAGCGACTGATCGTTCGCATGGCCATCGTCTGTGCGCTGATCATTGCCGCAGCCAGCAAGGAGGCTCGCGCTCAGGAGTGATACCAATAGTATGCAGACGGAGCGCTTCGGTTGCGTATTCATGGAGTCCTCTGTGGCGGTCGACGAGGGTTAGGTACGGAACACAAGGGCGCGGGGACTCTTCAGCGTCCAGCGCTGCCCCACTCCCACACCTTCGACGCGGACGGGCGCATCCGGGTTCACTCACGGCCTCTCGCCGCCTGCTGCATCTGCGTTGGCGTCGCAGCGCCGCAGGCAGCGAGAGGCCGTCTGCGGCCTAGTAGACCTTCAGGCCCTCCCAGGAGAGCACCTTGTATACCGGCTCGTAGAAGCTGGAACGGTCCGCTTGGCTGTCGGAATCCCCACATGGCTGGTCGGCATAGCTGCCGCCCGAATTGATGCCCAGCGCCGTCTCGCCGCTGAAGAGGGGTCCTCCGCTGTCGCCATGCACGGTGCAGTTGCTCGCCTCGACCATGTTGGTGAGGGTGGTGCCGTCGGTGTAGGTGACCGTCGCGTTCGTCGCCAGCACCATGCCCACCAGGTCCTGGCTCATGGTCCCCACGCGCTTCACCTTCTCTCCCTCGAACGCGGAGGCGGAACGCGAGATCTGCCCTTCCGAGCCGTCCCTGTACTGGATCGTTCCGTACGGCGCGACGTCGCTGTTGCTGTACTCCACCACTCCGTAGTCGGACTGATTCACGTCGTTGCCGTAGGCCCAGTCGATGGCCCTTCCGAGGGGAATGTCCCCGCTGCTGCGGCGCCAGGTGACAGCGCCTCCCTCCATGCAATGGCCGGCGGTAAGCATGTACTTCTTACCGCTGGAATTCTGCACGTTGAATCCGGCCGAGCACGTCTTGGTCCAGTTTGTCCCGCCTGACGTGAAATCCGATTTAATGCCGAGGCCGCCGCGCATGGCGTACGCGGTCGATTCGATCTTGCCGGAGTGTTCGGTTATGTCGACCGCGTCCCCGAATCCGGAAACGGCCTCCTCAATTCGAGTCCTGTCGGCGTCGGAGACCCCGTCGTAGATCTTTACGTTTACCCGGTTGCTGCTCTGGTCGATACTCCAGGCAGTGTTGGGTATCCCCGCCAGTTGATCCAGTTCCGCCTTGGCGGAGCTGAGCTCGGCCGCGCTGTGTGGGACGACCTCCGCTGCCGCCCCAGCGCTTCGCACGGTTTCTGCCGCGGCCTGATCGGTAACGGCGACAACGAGTCGTTCGTCCTGGTAGTAGGTGCCGGCTGTGCGCTTGTTGCCCAGCTGATCGGCGATCGCCGCCACCTCCGCCGGATCGGTGAGCGGTGCCGGCGCTGCCTGGGCGGTGGTAAGTGTGGTCAGCGTGAGAACCCCGCCGACCGCCGCCGCTACGATCCCTCGGTACGCGTGATGACGTCTTCGCATGTATGCCCCCCTGCTTGTCGAAGTTGGATTGCGCTCCCTGTGATCGACGTGCTCGGGCGAGACTCACGACAGCAGGTGACCGAGCGGTGAATTAGACATGACAATTCCGCTGGCTGATCACGTTTGGCTTGAATCCACAGGCTGCGGGCCGGAAAGTCCCCAAGGAAAAGCGTCTTGGCCTCACCGCCTACGTATGAATCAGAGCGTGGTGGTGAACCATGCTGTAGCTCGATGATCTGTGGCTTTCCTGTCCCGTCCTGTGCCCGGCCTATGACCCGCGCCCGCCGGTCTGGCAGCCCGGGATGGACGCTCAGTCCCTGCCCGGGGCCTACCGACAGGTGTTCGCGGCGGTCGTGGCTGCTGCGGGACCGGTGTCCGCGCAGGAGCTGACGCGCGTGCTGGGCCGGGACGCGTCGCGGTTGGGGTGCGTTTCTTCTGGAGGGACTAGAAATACCTGGTCAGCACCTTGCGTCTGCGACAAGCGCGGCACAGGAGGTCGCGCCGAGTTCCCAGTACCGACCACGTCCGTGCTGGTCGGCAGCGAGGTCCCTCAAGAAGAAGCGCACCCGAGCCCCAACAACGGCCACAACTCCCCGTGGCGGACATGTGGTCTATGAGTCGTCGCAGTTCAGAGCCGGTTCGCGAGCTCCTGCGGTCGGTAAAATTGAATACAAGCGCGGTACCGACGCAGGGGTGGTCAACCAGGACCTGTACTACATGGCGTGGCTGATGGCGCACAAGGATGCTTTCCGGCAGTTGGTCCGCGAAGGGCTCGGGGTGTCGGCCGCGTCGCAGGTGCTGTGGAGCGCGCCGCGGTTGATCTGTGTCGCCGGTGGCTTCACCCGGTACGACGTGCATGCCGTGCGCGAGCACCGGCACAGCATTGATCTGGTCCGCTACAGGTTCTTCGGCAGTGGCAGGGACCTTGTCGGGCTGGAGACCGTGGCCTCGGCCACCGGGCAGCCGCATGTGCGGAGGCGTGCTCGCCGCCGCACGGTCACGCTCCAGTTGGCCCAGAGGCGCACAGGGGCCATGGCGGAGCTGGCCGAGGCTGCCGACGGGGTGCTTCTCGGGCTCGGGGACGGTGTCACCCGTGTCCAGCGCAAGCAGTACGCGGCCTATCAGCGGCTGCGGAACTTCGCCTGCGTCATCCCGCCGCAGCAGACCAAGGTGCTGGTCTACCTCAAGGCCGACCCCAAGGAGGTGGACCTCGTGCCCGGGTTCACCCGGGACGTGACGGGTCTGGGCCACCACGGCACGGGCGACCTGGAGGTGCAACTGCGCACCGAGCGGGACTTGGAGCGTGCTCAGGACCTGTTCCGGCTCAGTTACGCCGCGGCGTAGAGCCTCCACGGAGACGAAGAGGGCAGGGCGAGCTGTCCGGTGGTGAGTTGGCGGCAGTTGTCCTTTCGTCGTGGCGGTTCCGGCAGTGGCGGTGGATCAACAATGGTGCGGCGGAGTCCCGGTTTCGGTAGCCGGGACTCCGCCGCCGTCGCCCACCATCAGGAAGCGCGACACCTCAACATGCGCGCCTACCGGTCGCAACCTCCAGGACACACTTCTACGAGCGGTTGGGCTCAGGCGAGTCGTCAGGGGCGAGATCGGGGCGGAGCCGGTGCCAGGAGGGGTGGCGCAGGTATCCGGCGCGGGTGCGGGTGGTGTAGGTGATCTCGGCGACGAGGCGGGGCAGGACCCAGCGGGCTCCGGGCACCTTGGGGGCGGGGGTGAAGGGGCAGGTGGTCCAGGCGGCCACCGCGAGAAGGTCGGCGAGCCGACGGCGTTCGCGGTCGCTCCAGCCGGTGCCGACCGATCCGATGTAGCGCAGCGGGCCGTCGCGGAACTCGCCGAGGAGGACGGCGCCGGGCAGTCCGGCCAGCCGGCCGGTGCCGGGCACCCAGCCGCCGATGACGGCATCGGCGGTCCGCACATTTTTGATCTTGAGCCAGTCGGGGGAACGTACGCCCGGCCGGTAGGGCGACGTGAGCCGCTTCGCGATCACGCCCTCCAGCCCGGCTTCCCGAGTCGCCCGAAGTGCGCTTTCGGCGTGGTCGACGACGGCCGCGGGCACCGACCAGGCCGGGCCGTGCAGGCCGAGGCCGGTCAGGCTCTGGCGGCGTTCGGTCCAGGGCCGGCTGGTGAGGTCCCGGCCATCGAGGTAGAGCACGTCGAACACCACCAGGTGCACGGGTACCCGCAGTGCCAGGCGGGCGGCGTGGTCGGGGCTGTGCGCCAGGCCCATGCGGGACTGGAGGAGTTCGAAGTCGGGGCGGCCGTCCGCGTCTGTGGCGATGATCTCCCCGTCCAGCACCGCCGACCGGCCGCCGAGCGCGGCGGGCAGGCCGTGCAGCTCGGGGTAGGCGGCGGTGACCGTGTGCCCGCCCCGGGAGCGGATCGAGACCGTGCCGTCGCCGGGCAAGAAGGCCAAGGCGCGCTGGCCGTCCTGCTTGGTCTCCACCGCCCACCGGTCGTCGCCGCCGGGCAGCGGCAGATTCCCGGCGGAGGCGAGCATGGGTGCGAGGACGGGAAGCGGGTCCATGGGCCAGGTGTGGCCGCAGTCGTGCGCAGTGTCACCTGGGCAGCCGGACATTCCCCCGGACAGCCCCGCCACCAGCGCTGCAGATCACCTGCGGACGAGCCTGCGGGGTAACTCTGCTGTCCATCAGGGCCGGTCAGTGATACGAACGCGCAGACCGCCCTTGGGACCGAGGGGGAATCAGCACGTTGGAGCAGGAACGCGAGCTGTTGGTCGCATACGGCCAGTGGCGCAGGAACGACACTGCCTCGGCCGAGGAGCAGCTGGAGCAGCTGGGCGACATCGTGGCGGCGCTGTTGGTGCGGTCTGTGCCAGCGGACTCCATGCATCTGTACAAGCTCGGTGACACAGGCGCGCGGGCAATGGCATACGAGTTCCAGGGCCGGGAGTTCCTCCTCGTCCTTGCCGGACATCAGGAACCAGCGTGGGGCGGCGTGCTCGCGCACGCAGTGGGAGCGGCCCGTGGTGCTTCCTGGGCAGTGCTGTGCTGGTCCGAGGAGCAGGCGGACCACGAGCTTCTTCACAAGAACGGTGACCGTGGCACAGTCCTCGACCGAACCCATCTGGAAGCGGCGGTCGCCGGTCTGTCTCCGCTGGCCGCCCTAGTGCGCACAGCCCTGCGCCGACGGAAGCCGCATGTGCCGTTGGCCGAGTTGCTCGGCGTCGGCGCCCCGGAGCCGCAGGAATCGGACCTGACGCCGCTGGCACGCCGGATGTCCCCCCTGTCGGTGGAGACCAAGGCCTGGGCGGGGGCAAGTGCCGAGGTACTTCTCGCCGGACGGGCTCAGTCCGAACGGTCCAGCGGTCTGGCCGCTCTGCCCGACGAGCGCGTGCTGATCACCTGCTCCGACGGGCTGCTGGAGGGGGATACCGGCAGCGGTCAGGCTCGCCGGTGCCTGCTCCTGCCCGGGTGCCACGGCGATGCTCTGGTGCGCAGGGACGGCGCCATCCTGGTGATGTGCAGCTCCGCGCTGGTGCGCTGGCATGAAGGACGTCTACGGGTGGTCGCCGGAGCGTTCGAAGAGGGGGCAGTACTGCTGCCCGGGCCGGACGACGAACCGTGGGTATTGTCCGGGTACGGCGCCACCTTCGGCGCCGGTGAGGGGACCCTTGCGCTCACCCGTGCCGGGGAAACGGTCGGCGACCAGCTGCGCTACCCGATCACCTTCAACGCCGCAGTGCGCTCGGCTCTCTGGCTGGACGGCCGCCGGTTCTTCCTCGCCGCGCAAGGGCACAGCGCCGTGGTGCATCTGGCGCGCACGACGGACGCCGGGCAGCGCGAGGATTGGATCGAGACCCCCGTGCACTACCCGGCACACGTACTGCACGCTGGCATCGGCAGCGTGCTGTGCGCGTCGCCCGACCGAGGTGAAGGCGGCGTCGCCATACACCGCACCAACTTCCTCAGCCGCACGAGCGAGCGCCTGGTACACATGCGGCTCGCAGAGGTCTTCGGCCTCGCCCAGGCTCCTGACAGCGGATCCGCCTACCTGCTTACCTCGCTGCCCTCGAACGACGTCGAGAACCCGACCCCGGTCCTGCTACGGATCACGGGCCACCGCCCCGAGGTCTCCCCCTCCACGCCCGAGCCCGCGTCGACGCCGGCGGTCCGCCGCTACGACGTGGTGAGCCGATCGGCCCGCGGCGAGCGCGACGACTACCGTCTGGAACCGCGCCCCTTGGCCCCGCCTGGCGGCCAAGGGGAGGTCTTCCCGGCCACCCACAAGCCCTCGGGTACGGTCGTTGCCTTCAAACTGCGCAAGGGCTTGTTCAAGCAGCGAGGCATCCGACGTATGCATCGCGAAGTGGAGATCGCCCAGCGGCTGGGCGCCAACCCCCACGTCATGGCCGTACTCGACTTCGATCCCGGCTACGAATGGTTCGTCATGCCGAAGGCCGACGACAACGTCGAGGACAGACGTATCGAGCTGCAGGAACCGGGCCAGCTGCGGGCCATGGTGGAGGCCGTCGCCGCCGGCCTGGCCGACGCGCATCAGCACGGCTGGATCCACCGGGACATCAAGAGATCGACGCCTTCCGCGCCCTAGTCGATCGCGAGACCGGCTACCAGGACGAGCTTCCCATCCTCCGTGCGCAGCGCCTCCTCGAGGATGCCAACCAACGCGGCGACACCGCCGCAGCCGCCCAACTCCTCGGCGTCGCCGCCGACCAGCCTGGCTCCTACGAGCTTTACCTCGACGCGGTCACCAAGCTCGACGTCCCCGCCGCCAAGACCGCACTGCTCGCCAACCCCCAGCAGACGACCGCCGTACTCCAGGCCCTGACGGCGCACGCGGTCGGCGACCGAGGCCACTGGGCAAGCCGAGAGGAAGCCGCCCGCACCATCTGGTGGCTCCTCGACGTCGCCCGCCTCGCAGCCGAACAGAATCAGTGGCCGATGCTCGACGCCGCCGTCCAAGGGATCTGCGACTGGGACGGCCGCTGGGACAGGTGGGATCCGCGCAGCTCTATCCGGGAGTGGCTGCGCACCCTGACCGGCCAGGCCGCAGCCACCGTCGCCTCCGCGCTCCGCGCCCAGCCGTACGGCGCACGCCACTCCCACCCCCTTAGAAGCCTCCGCGACCTGCTAAAACGCGGTTTGCGATCTTGTTTCCCCTGTCGTGATTCTTGAGCCGTGCCGAGGCGCCCGGCGCACCCACATCACGACAACGGGAGGAAGGTTTCACCGTGTTGACGCACATCGCAGAGCTAGCCCAGATCGTTCCCGCCATGCTCGGGCTCCTCTGGCTCGTCGCTCTCGCGTCCAATCCGATCGCCCCGTGCGGTCCGTCTGCCAAGCACCCCGCGAAGACCATCACCGAGCACCTGCGCGCCATGGCCAACCACGCCCGGGCGGTGGCGGTGCTGATCGCCCGGAAGTCCGGCGCTGGGGGCGACAAGTAGATCGTGCCCCGGCGGCAGGCGCCATCCGCCGGGGCACCTCGCATGGGGGGCACGAGGTTCCGCATCGATTGGCCGGTGAGCGGCCATGGCGCGCAGGAGCCTGGCCTACACCACGATCCGGGCCGCCTCATCCCGGGCGAAGCCTGCTCGCAGAAGGCCCCCGCCGACGCGATCTGATGCTGCCCGGCCGGGTGCCGACCCTTCACCCGTTATCCGGCGTGCTCATCAATCCAGTCTTGGGGAATGAGAGCGTCTCCGTTCCGCCAGTTGTAGCGGACGCAGTCCTGGTACCACTGGTCGGGCAGGTTGGCGTGATCGCTGACGATGAGTTGGAAGTCGGGGGCGAGGTCGCTGGTGAAGCGGTACATCAGCTCGAACATGCCGTGGACGGTGTTGCGGTCGGCGTCGGAGCGGATGAGGTCGGTGCTACCGCTGTCTTTGGCGACTTCGGAGGGGTAGAAGGGCTGGGTGATCTGGTCCAGCAGGAGCATTCGGGGCACGGGTCGCTGGTGGAGGGTGAAGTAGCGGTGCAGGGCCAGGTGGGCGACGAGGTGGTAGCCGACCCAGTTCTCGCCGCTGCCGATGCGCAGCAGCGGGACGATGCCGTGGTCGGAGTCGGCGAGGACGGTCAGCTTGCGTACGTCGAGGCGGATGCTGCGTGCGCTGTGCTCGAGGTTGAGTTCCTGGGCGTAGGCGGTCATGTCGGTGCTGATGTAGTTGAGAGCGTGATCGAGCCGATCCTGCATGGCGTCGGTGTCGAGTTCGGCTTCGAGGTCCTCGACTTGGGCCTGCGCGAACGCTGCGGCCGAGCGCAACTGAAGGAGGCTGCCTTCGTAGTCGTCTCCGGTGTCCGGGAGCTGACTGAGGTGGGCGTCGATCCGGCCGCGCAGGAAGGCTTGTTCTTCCGCCTGGGCGCGGAAGCGGGTCCGGCTGGCTTCCAGTTCGGCCAGTGAGTTGAGAGCTCCTTCGATTCCACGGAGTTCTTCACGGGCAGTGTCGGCCTGGTCGGCGAGCTCGCGCAGTGTCTGCTCGCGCCGGGGCCGCACCGTGCGCACGGAGGTGAGCTGGCCGCGCAGATCGTTCAGGGTCTGATGCATGTCTTCGACCGCGTGGTCGGGCTGGGGCAGCTGCGATCCGCACAGCGGGCACGCTGTGTCTTCAGCGCGCGGGCCGATGTCTGCGGGAAGCAGGTCGACGGCGTGCAGGCGTGAGATGCCGCGCTGTACCACCTGGGTGTAGCTGTCTTCCGCGGCTTCCTGCCGTATGAGGAACTGCCGCTGTTCGCTGATCTCGCTCAGCTGGGCACGCAGTTGGGTGCGGCGCTCTTGCAGCGCAGCGGTGCGCTCTACGTGGGAGGGCTCCTCGCCGGTTGTCGGCGGTGGGAAGCGGACCGCTTCGCGCAGGGCGTCGAGCAGCGCCTCGCGACTGTCGAACTCTTCGCCGGGCGATATCAGTCCTGCCGTGCGGGCTTGGGCCAGCAGCAGGTGCAGGTGGGCGTCGATGTCGCCGTCGGCGGTCTCGGCCACCTTCAGGTCCTGCTGCCGGCGCCGCAGCAGGCGCCGGGCGGCCGTCAGGTCGTGCTGCTGTTGTGCCTGGTCCTCACCGACCGCGCCGAGGAAGTACGGCAGGGTGGAGGTCAGCCGTGCTCCTCCGTCGCGTTCGCCTTGCCGGTGGAAGAGAATGCTGCGGGTGGTGATCTCGTCCTGGTTCTGCAGGCACAACGGCACCGCGTGCCCGAGGTGTACTGCGAAGGGCGTCTGCAGGCTCCCAGGTTGGGGTTCGCTGCGGACGTCACCCAGACCGATCCTCAGCCCGAGTTGCTGGCGCAGTTCGTCGGAGTCGCAGTTGTTCGCGAGCCTCTCGTAGGGCAGCTGCTGCAGGGCGGATCCGAATTCGAGCATCGCTGTGGAGATGGACTTCCTGCCCTTGGCGGGGAGCCGGCGTGCCACGAACGCCCGGGTGTCGGGCAACTGGAGCAGCACGGCCACCCATTCGACGGTCCTGGTGATCGGGCCGACCGAGACGGGGGCATCGTCCCGCCCCAGGCAGAAGTCGACGATGTCCAGGACGATGCTTTTCCCGGTCCGTGAACTGCCCGTGATGATGTTGAGCTCGCCGAGCCGGAACGTCAGCTCGCGGACCTTGCCGCTCTTGCTGTAAAGGATCAGAGACCGAAGCTGCACGGTGATCAGACTCTCACGCCTAGTAGCGCCAGGAGGGTGGAAGGCTGATCTACGGTCGCCGCCCATTTGCCCACCAGGCGAGCCGCCTTCAACAGCTCCTGCAGCTCCCCTTCGGCACGCCGCGTGGACCAGGGCACGGCGTGCACGGCCCCGCCCTCCACCTGGATCAGGCTGTGGCGCAGAGCAAAACGCAGCCCTTCGCGGAGCACGGGCAACGTCGAGTCCACCCTAAGGCCGAAGCCCGCGAGCAGGGCGGGATTGCGTCCCGCCCAGGTCGGCAGGTGCGTCCTGATGCTGGACGGTAGCGCTTCACGCGTGGACCGGTGCAGCACCAGCACGGGAAGGATCAGCGCCAGCGGCCAGACCATCGCCCGCCCTCGCTTGAGCTCGTACTCCTGAGCCATCACGGCCTGCACCGCACCCACCACCGCCGGATTCAAGAATGCGGCGAAGGCCTGCGGCCGCTGCGCACGGCTAAGCATGTACGGCCCCGACGGTCAGTGCCTGGACCCGCTGCAGGAACTCGGGATGCCATCCCACCCGGGCTTCATCCGCCAGGCAGTGGTGCTGGCCGCGGTGAAAGAAAACCTGGTCGTACTGATCCCGAATCTTGACCGTGACGCTGTCCAGCACCTGCCACAGCAGCTCTTCGCCCGCGTCCTGCCGGTCCTGCTCGCTCGCATCCGCCGGCAGCCGTCGGACCATGCGGGCAAAGAGCCTCTCCCACTCGTCGACCAAGTCGGCCTGATAGCGGCCCAGTTCGTCCAAGCCGATCAGGTCGTTGTCCGCCCAGGCCACTGCCTGGTTGTAGGCCCGGTAGTAGTCCATCATCGCCTTCTCCAGCTCGGGCCGGCCGAGGTTGACCCACCGCAGCTGATGGACGAAGTACCTCTCGCTGTAGTCCGCCCCCTCCCGCTGGGCGGCCTGCCAGTCGCTCCGCTCCACCAGGGTGGGAAGCCGGTCGGCGGCGTAGTCGTCCCGGATCTGCTCCACCCGCCGATGCACCGCCCCCACGGAGACACTCGTCCGGCGCTTCTGCAGCATCTCGACGACCTGGTCGTACCACCACGCCCACAACTGCTCCATGAACGACGCCTGCGGACCGTCACCGGATGGAATGGCGAACAGCAGCCGCTTCCGCACAGCCCCATCGAGGTCGTCGATGCCGAGCGTGCCGTCAATTACGCGCATGCGCTGAACGAACGTCGCGCGCTCACTGGCCGACAGGGCGAGAAAGCGTGCCCGGGCCTCAGCGGTCTCCTTCGACTTCGAATCTGCCGCGGCCGTCTCGAGCCGTCGCAGAGCCATACCAGGCTCCCGACTCGCGCTGCGCAACGCAGCCGCCGCCGAACCGTCGCGCGCGTGCTGGGTGGTGACCAGCGTCAGCCACGGCCCGTCGCCATCACCGGGATCATGGGTGTCCATCCACGACCGGATCGTGCGCCACAGATCGTCATCCCGATCGCCCAACGTACGGGTCGATCGTTGGTGGAGCTTGGTCTGCAGCAGGTCGACAGGACGGCCAGCCACCTCCCACGCCACGTCGTCGTGCAACTCAAGGCTGATCGCTCCATCAGGTCGTTCGGATGACCCCCGTAACAGCTCCAACAGCGCCCACTTCGCCTGGTACAGATAGCCCAGAGCGGAGGCTGACGCGTCGTGAGATACCTGAGAGGCCATGATCCAGTTTCCTCACGTACCACGGACCGTGTCTAGCCGTTTGCATGCAGTGGATGTCCGTGAGCTTGCATGGCCGCAGTGCCCAGCGTGGCGATTGGAGGACGGCACGCGGCGATACCGAGCCGCTGGCCCGTGGGGCTGCCACGGGGCTGGGCACCGCGGGCGGCGCAGCCCGCTGACCGCAGCACGCCCCTGTGGGCCGGGCCGGTGGAGGCGTTCCAGCAGGAGGCAGGCGTCGTCGCCAACCTGACGTCAGCCGACGGCACGAGCGCGGGCAGGGGGTGGCGCTCGATCCCGCCGGCGTCCGCCGGCGGGAGGTCGTGAGCGTCCGACGAGCAGGTCGAGCCGGTCGAGAGCGGGCTGTTCGGCGAGCAGCCGCGGCGCCCCGGGCGATCTGGCTGACACGCTCGGCTTTGAGCGCGCACGCCTCTGCGATGTGCAGCAGATGGGAGAGGCGCTCGGGGTTGGACCTGACGTCACTCCTTTTGCAGGGTGATCGCCTTTCGGCGATGCGGGATGGTTGTCACCGCTGCATGCCGCAACGCGACAGCAACAGCAGGGTCTGCTTTGTCAACGCCGCTCCCGCTGTTCCCCCGTGAGGGTGGCTGGCCTTTCGGTCGCGTGTCGACGAGTGGTTCGCTTTGTGCAGGGAGGCGCTCCAAAGCCGCAGGTGGGCAAACGCTCCGTTTCCGGACAGTGGTGTGATCCGGCGTCCTGCTTTTCGTTCTGTTTGTCCGCTGTCGACGTCATCATCAGGTCGGCGGTCGGGTGGACGGTGAAGGGATGCAGATGAGCACTGGTAGCACGGGAGCTGGAGACGGCGAGGAGTTCACTCCCCTGATCAGCACGGTCGCGGGAACCGGTACTGCGGGGGTGCCGCCCAAGGGGGACAAGGAGCTGGCCGCATCGGCTCTGTTGAACGGTCCTTACGGGGTGGCGGTGGATCGCGAAGGGACCCTCTACATCGTCGAATACGGCGGCCACCGTATCCGGAAGGTCACGACTGACGGGAAGATCAGTACGGTCGCGGGGACGGGGAGCGCGGGACGTGGGGCAGAGGGTGTCTCCGCCGTCTCAGCCGCGCTGAGTCACCCGCGCGGGATTGCCGTGGACACCGCGGGCGATCTCTACATCGCCGATTCCGGCAACAACCGGATCCGGAAGATCACGATGGCGGACGGGAAGGTCCATACGTTCGCCGGCACCGGCGCCGCGACCTACGGTGGTGACGGCGGCTTGGCCACCGCAGCCCACCTGTACAGCCCGTTCGATGTGGTGGTGGATGGCGCGGACAACGTCTACATCGCCGACTGGGGCAACCACCGGATCAGGGTGGTCACGGCTGACGGGAAGATCAGCACGGTCGCTGGGACGGTCGGTGCCGGCTTGGCCCCTGACGGTACCGTCGCCACTGCCGCCCAGCTGAAGTACCCAAGCGCAGTGGCGGTGGACAGTGCAGGCAACCTCTACATCGCCGACTATCACCAACAGCGGGTCCGGAAGGTCACGAAGGCCGACGGGAAGATCAGAACGGTCGCTGGCACGGGCGCCGCGACTTACGGTGGTGACGGCGTCCAGGCAACCTCGGCCCCGTTGCAATCCCCAATGGCGCTGGTGGTGGACAGCAGCGACACCCTCTACATCGCCGACACCAACAACCACCGGGTCCGGAAAGTCGCAGCTGACGGGAAGATCAGCACGGTCGCCGGCACGGGCGCCGCGACCTTCGACGGTGACGGTAAGTCGGCCGCTTCGGCCAAGCTGAGCTCCCCGCACGGGCTCGCTGTGGACTGCGTCGACACTCTTTACATCGCCGACTACACCAACAACCGGGTTCGGAAGGTCACGTCGGCGAAGCTGGTCGGTCTGCCCGACTCGGGCACGGTGGCCTCCTGGGCCAACGTGCGCAGCAGGTTGCGGATGGCGGTCGTGCGTGAGTCCACCAGCGACGGGGCCGAGGTCCACCAGACCCTTGTCGCTCCGAGGGATCACCAACGGTGGCAGCTCATTGCGGCGGGCCAGGACGACGGCCAGGTCCTGTACCGGATCGAGAACGTGCGCAGCGGCAAGGTTCTGGAGGTCGTCGGGGCACAGGAGGGGGCCGGGGCGGTGGTGGCGCAGCGCGCCTACGACGGTGCTGACGCCCGCCATCAGCACTGGCGGCTGATCCCGGTGGGTCCTGTGACCGCCACTCCGCGGGTGTACGAGATCGCGAACTGGAACAGCGGTCTACTGCTGGGAATCGACACCAACGCCCGTACGGTGATCAAGCAGTACGAGGCGGCGGGTGCCTCCCAGGACCGTCAGTGGCAGCTGCTCCCGGTATGACGCACGAGGGGGCCAGGGGCGATCATGCCCCTGGCCCCCGCGGCTGGGGCGCTACTGGGAGCCGGACGGTTTCTTGGTGGTCGTCTCGGTTTCCCCCAGCTGTTGCGGAGTTTCGGCGGTCGTCTGGGGCGCCTTGGGGGGCTGTGCGGCCTTGGGTGCGTCCGGAGCCTTGGGGGCCTTGGCGTATGCCTCCTTGTCCGGATTGTCCTGGAGCTGCCCGTTCTTTTGCAGGCCCTCTTCCCCCTTCACCGTCTCACTCGCCTTTGCCATGCCGGCGGACGCTGTGTCGGAGACCGAGCTGGCGTGTGCGTGCTGGGCCTGGGTACGGGCCGAGTCCCCGGTGGTCTGGATGAAGGAGCCGAGGATGCTCAGGATGACCCGCGCTTCGGGTGACTGTTCCTGCACGACTTTCGCCCGGGAGGAGGCCCCGTGGATCGAATGGATGAACAGGCTCGTGCTCTTGTCGTCGTATGTGTGCTCCCGGGCGTCTTCGAAGTCGACGTCCGCAGCGGGCTGCGATTCGGCTTCGCCGGCCTTCACTGAGAAGAGCCCCGCACTGTTCTGCGCGAAATCGAAAATATTCTTGAACACCATGGTCGTCACTCCTGGTCGTCGTCGTGGCGGTGCTGCCGCCCGGTCAAGGTCCCTTGTGCAGGGCTCGTGGGCTGAAGGTCAGCCTCTCGGCTTCGAAGATCGTGTGGTGGACGTCCAGGGAGGAGACGACCTCCATCCGTCCCTTCATGCGATATCCGCCGCCGGCCAGGTTGATGTCGGCGATGTCGCGGGGGACCACCTGGGCGAGGCTGGGGGTCCCGGCTTGCGGAGGAGACAGGACCGGAACGGGCACGGCGTACTCCACCGCGAGGTAACCGGCGAAGGTCACCGGGATCTCGTAGTCGTAATGCCGGTGGGCGCGCCGCTGCGTGGCGATGGTTTCCACCCGGGAGTCCGCCGGGACCTTGCCGGAGATCTGCGACTTCGACACCCAGCTCGTCGTCAGGGAACCGCCGACGGTGGCTGCCAGGCCCAACGCGAGCTGCGCGTTGAGAGACGCGTTCCCAGTGGCGCTGCCCTGAGTGGTGAACGCCACGGAGTCCGTCACCGAGTTCGACGCGGAGTTGCCCGTCGAGTTTGTCGTGGCTGTTTCGGTGGCGTTGGCGTTGTCGACGCCGACGCTGTCCTTGCTGTTCTTGTTGGTCACCGTGTTGGCGTTCTTGTTCGCCATGTCATTGCGCAACTGCGTCCCGAACTGCGCCTGAAGATCCATCTTGAGCTGGTTCTGCAGCTGCAGCTGCAGCTGCGCGCCGATGGTGCCGCCGAAGGTGAGCTTGGCATCTCCGTGGAGCGACCACGTCACCCCGTTCGACACGGTGAACTCGACCGAGTCGGTGAAAGTAATCTCGTGCTTCTCGCTGCGGTTGACATAGGCGCGTGAGGAGAACGTGTCGGGCCGGGGCGGAGTGATGTCGCCCCGCTCCTCGATCAACGGCTCACCGAGATTCATGTAGGCGAGCCAGCCCAGATCGAACGCACAGCTCTTCGTCCCGGGTGGTCGGAAATTTTCCGTTCTCTCCTTGTTGATGGAAACGCCGACAGGGTGGTGCTGCACGCCGTTGTTGTCGGTGTACACCAGGTTGGGGTGGTTCAGGAGGGACGGCAGGTCGATGCCGAGTTCCCGCAGGTTCTTTTTCGTCAGCGGATGGCGCTTGAACCGTTCCAGGTTGTAAGCAGTGGAAGGCAATTCCCCGTCCTTGGCTGATTCTCTCCGAAACGCGCTCGATGGAATCGAACAGGCATCTGCGCGCTTTCCGAAATTTGAAGCTATCAGCAGCCTCATTCTCTGGGAAGAAGTCTTAGCGCATCATGCTCAATCGAGTGAAAGGCATTCACCGACTGTTCTCAAGGCGCCTAAAAAAACGGTAAGTTGAAGCGCTGTCGACCGCTCGATCGGCACCTTAAAGAAGTCTTGTGCACGAGTGTTGCAGCCGTTATTTATGTGATGGTGGAGGCGTTTGCTTCAGCCGTCCATAAAGGCCGGGCCATTCGAGGTAGGACGGTTGAATCCCTAAGTAATTCGGTGCGACAAAACACTCCATGTGGCTGGACCATCGTTCGCCACTTCAACAACAGGTGAGGTAACGATGTACACCCAAGAACGCACGGCGATGTCGAATCTGGTGGTCGGCGGCCCGGTGGCGGTGAACAGCTACGACAACGCGATCGTGGCCGCGCTGGTCGAGAACCGACCGGTCATGCTCGTCCACGCCTTCAACGGCGGCTTCCTGCGGCCCGCCGACCTGAAGGACAGCGTCCACGACAAGGGGGTCAAGCTGTCCACCGCGCTCGACCCCGCCACCAAGGAGGCGCAGGGCCACCTCTGGTACATCACCCCGGCCGGCTTCTTCGGGCAGCGGCCGCTGTACTTCGTCGAGAGCGCCGCCGGCCCGGTGCCGCCCAAGCCCGCCGGTGCGGGCCAGGCCGATGCCGGGCGCGGCGACGACGGGGTGCCCAAGCCGCAGCGTCGGCGCATCACCGTCCACCAGGACGCCCCCAAGGGCACCACGGCCGACACCGTCCAGGTGGGCCTGCCCGACAAGGTGGGCGACCTGTGGCGCGGGAAGAACGGCGCGCCCGAGGACACCCAGCTGTGGGTCGTCACGCTGACACCGTGGGGCGGGATCACCTTCGTGCCGATCACCCACCCGGACACCATCCTCGGGTTCAAGGACCACGCGGTGGCGGCCGACAGTGAGGTACGCGTGACCTACAACTGGGGCGGGGACTTCACCGGGACCGTCATCAACACGTTCTACCCGCGGCTGCCCAATGAGTGGAGCGTCCCCTACCACCACGTCTTCACGTGACCCGCAGCCACCGGCGCTGCGCCACGCCTGTCCCGAGTCCACGCCCGTACCGCCTGGAAGAGGCACCACGATGCCCGTGCCCACGCAAGAACTGAAACTGGAGATCGTCAACGTCGCCACGGGGAAGACCCTCGGCGCCAAGGCCACGCCGGGAACGGACGGGGCACTGGTCGTGCGCGACTTCCCCGACGGGGGTCCGAGCCCGGAGCAGTGGCAGCTCACCCCCGTACAGGCCGCGCAGAGCGGGTCGGCCCAAGCCGAGCAGGCTTATGTGATCTGCAACGCGGTCAGCGGAAAGGTCCTCGACAACCCGGCCGCCGCGGACCGCGGCGTCCGCCAGTGGGACACCACCGCCGGCAAGAAGAGCCAGCACTGGCACGTCGTCCCCGTGGAGGGCGAAGCCGGCCTCTACGTCATCGAGGACGCCACCGACGGGGTCGTCCTCGACCTCGCCGATCCCGCAGCGGACGACATCCGGGTCGTCCTGCGCGCCTACGACGACAGCGCGACAAGCCAGCACTGGCGGTTCGTCACAACCGAGCCGGAGCGCACCAGCGACCCTGTCCTGCGCTGGGCATCACTGAGCCACTGGAACAGCCGCCAGTCCTGGCGGCTGTCCCGCTCGGCCGCGTTGCGGCCGGCACCCGACGCGACACCCTCCTTCAGCGACATGCTCCTGGTCCTCAAGCGTTTCGGAACCGACCAGGATGCCGGCGCATGGCAGAGCGTCGGAGCCAGTTGTTCCACGGGCGGCCAAGCGGCCTGGTGGGCCGGGCTCGGTGACCGGTTCCTCGCCGACACCACCGGAGCAGGGCAAGCGGACATCGTCGGGCTCAAACCCGCGAAGGGAGCTGTGACGGCCGTCAGCCAAGGCGACGGAAACTTCGACGGCGACGAGCGCGTCCTGCACCCACCCGTGCCCTCTCCCAGTCCCAAGGACCTGTGGACCCTCGCGGACACGACGGACGACGGCAGGCCGGACGTCGTCGTCCTCGCCGCCGACGGTGTCCGCGTGTTGCTGCAGGACGAGAACAAGAAGTTCGTGCCCGTAAGCGGCGAGCCGGTCGTCAAGGCGTTCGGCCACGGGCAGTCGGCCGGCGGATGGGACGCTGACAGGCATCCCCGCTTCGTCATCGACACCACCGGTGACGGTCGCGCCGACATCGTCGGCTTCCACGACGACGGCGTCTGGATCTCACTCCAGGAAGAAGAAGGGAAGTTCACACCGCTCGCCACGGAACCCGCTCTCCAGGCGTTCGGCCACAAGGAGAAGGCGGGCGGATGGGACGCTGACAGGCATCCCCGCTTCGTCATCGACACCACCGGTGACGGTCGCGCCGACATCGTCGGCTTCCACGACGACGGCGTCTGGATCTCACTCCAGGACGAAGAAGGCAAGTTCGCGGACCCTCTGTGGATCCTCGACGACTTCGGGACCGACCAGGGGTGGAGCTCGGTCGAGGAGCACCCGCGGTCCCTGGTCCGGACCGTCGACGGCGAAGCTGTGGACATCGTCGGGTTCGGCCCGCAGGGCGTCGTCGTCGCACGCGGGCGCGGCGACGGCACGTTCGAGCCCTCCGAGCTCGTCCTGAACGACTTCGGCCTCGCCCAGGGGTGGACGAGCAAGAAGCACCTCCGCTTCCTCGCCGACGTCACCGGCGACGGCAACCCGGATGTCATCGGCTTCGGGGACGAAGGGGTCTGGGTGTCGCACAACCGCGGCGACGGCCGGTTCGAGCAGGCGCAACTGGTGTGCCGCGGCTTCGGCCACAACGACGACGCAGGCGCCTGGCGGGTCGGCCACCATCCCCGCTTCGTCGCCGACATCACCGGTGACGGACGCGTCGACATCGTCGGCTTCGGCGGGCCGGGCGTGTACGTGGCCCGCAACCTCTTCCGCCGCTTCAGAACCCGATGATCCTCCAAGGCCCTCCACCGCTGCCGCACGGCGACCGGCCATCGGCGGCGAGGGCGGCTACCAGGCCCTCCAACTCGACACCCATGACCGCGAACCCAACGTCACCGTCGGCCGGCGCTGAACCAGCCTGTCGGTGCATGGCGCGCCGCACGCCAGCCCTGCGGTCACGAATGGCAGTTGTACAAACCCAAGATGTGGCTCCCCTGGTCACAGGGTCGGGGGCGAAAGCAGGAGGGGAAGAACATGACGGTTCCTTCGACGCCGGGTATGTCCTGGGACTCGGTGACCTCGCTCGGCGGGCAGCTGACGGGTAATCCGGCGGTGGCGCCCTCTTCGGACGGCCGGCTGGAGGTGTTCATCAGGGGCCGCGCGGACAACGCGCTGTCGCACTGCCATCAGCTGATTCTGGGCGGCTGGTCCGAGTGGGAGAACCTGGGCGCCGGCACATTGTCCGGCGATCCCTCCGCCCTGCGCACGGCCGCGCGGCGCATCGGGGTGTTCTTCAAGAACGGGCAGGGCAATCTCGAACATCCCTGGCAGACGGTCATCAACGGCGGCTACGGCCCAGGGGCGACGCTGGCCAACAGCATCGGGGGTGACCCGGTCCCCGGGCTGCACGCCGACGGCCGCCCGGCGGCCTTCTTCCGGGGCACCGACAACGCCCTGTGGCATGTGTGGGAGACCACCAAGTCCGGCTACGGCAACTGGACCGGCCCTGCCGCCCTGGGCGGCACCCTGTCGGGCGACCCGGCAGTGGCGACCGACGCCCGCGGCCGTCTGCAGGTGTTCTTCCGCGGTACCGACGGCCACTTGTGGGTCGTCCGGCAGCGGGACCCCAACAACAACACCTGGGAGAGCCCCCAGAACATCGCGCAGAACATCGGCGGCGACCCCGTCGTCGGCACCAACGCCGACGGCCGCCTGGAGGTGTTCTTCCGGGGCACCGACAACGCCCTGTGGCACCTGCCGCAAACAGACGACTACAACGGGTGGTCCACACTGAGCAGCCTCGGCGGCACCCTGACCGGAAAGCCGGCCGTCGCCCGGGCCGCCGACGCCCGGCTGGCCACCTTCCACTGGGGCGGCGGCCACCTGTGGGTCAACGAGCAGACGATCGTCAACGGCACCGACTGGAGCGCCTGGGAGCAGATCGCGCAGAACATCGGAGGCGAGCCCGTCGTCGAGGCCGACGGCCACGGACGCCTGAACGTGTTCTTCCACGGCACGGACCACGCCGTCTGGCACACCGCCCAGACCTTCTTCCGGCCGGGAGCGGGCTACGCGACGTCCCCTTGAACCCCGCCCTCCCCAGCCGGAGGACCAGCGGGTTCTAGTCCGTGGTGGAGGCGTCGCGTAGCCCGCTCACGTTGCGCCAAGGTGTTGCACTGGGTGTTGCGGCAGGTGTTGCGCGAGCCTTTGCGGCGTCCTGAAGTTCACCCAGGTCCCACGGGCGTACGAGCGGTCGGGGTGCTGACATCCCCGTTGCGGCCGCTTTTTGCCCATGTCCCTGACTGGCTTTGAGGAGTGGGGATGGGCGGCCGGGACACATCCGGGGATCGAGGCGCACTCAGCCAGGCTGCGTGTCGGCCCGGGCCGTCGCGCCCGCCGTCCCTGCGGCTCGGCGGCGGGAGCGGAGGATGCCGGCGAGGGCGATTCCGGCAAAAGCGGGGGCCCGCTGCGTGAGTTACGCCGCAGGCCCCCGCTGAAAACTGGCCGGTCTGCCAGCTTGCGTCGGCCGTAGGGCCGCCCATGTGCGTCCTATTTACAAGGGACGTCAGCGACCGTGCGGTTCGGGATGTCAACCTCGGTGTTCTGGTCGTTGCCCTGGATGGTGTGGGCTCCACTCAGGGTGAAGGCGTAGGTGGCGCCGGGCGTGCACGTGAACGTGAAGTTCTGGTTGTAGGTCACGCTGTCGCCGTGGACGGAGTAGGTGTACCTCAGGTTGGCGCGCCTGTCGTAGACCTTGCGGGTCGTGCCGTCCTGGGTCTTGGTGAGGGAGGCGAGACCGGACAGGTCGCAGTCAACGCGGTCCCATCCGATGACCTGCCCCTTCCAGCAGGTGAAGGTGATGGCGCCGTAAGACCACCCCCTGTTGCTGGCCCTCAGGCACAGGTCGGTCTCGGTGGAGGCCCAGTTGTCGGCGCTGCGGTCGTCGCTCTTCCCGCTGCAGGAGGATCCGGCGGCGGCAGCGGGCGTGCCGCTGGAGAAAACCATCGTGCTGGCAGCAAGGACGAGGGCGGGCAGAAGCCGCAGGAGCTTCGCTTCGAGCACAGGGGTCTCCCCAGATAACACTTAGAGGGCATCTGATCTAGGTAGTTGGTGTTCTGGGATGCTTTTGTGACTGGCGGCGTTGGCGGTCGTTGCACGGTGCGTGAGTTCTCGCCGTCCGTATCGCAGTGATGTGTCCGATGCCCGCTGGGCTCTGATCGAGCCGGTCTTCGCCGCCTGGCGGGCGAGACGGACAGGTCCCGGCACGGCGGCCCGGGTGCATGACTTGCGGGAGATCGTCAACGCGATCCTGTACGTCAACTGCACCGGCATCCCGTGGGAGTACCTGCCCCACGACTTCCCGCCGTACAAGACCGTCTACGACTACTACGCGAAGTGGGAAGCGGACGGCACCACCCAGCAGGTGCATGACCTGTTACGTGACAAGACCCGACGAGCCCACGGCCGCAGTACCGAGCCGACCGCGGCCGTGATCGACGCGCAGAGCGTGAAGACCTCGACAAACGTGGCCGAGACCAGCCAGGGCATCGACGCCGGCAAGAAGATCAAAGGACGCAAACGGCACCTGATCACGGACACGCTCGGTCTCGTGCTGGCCGTCGTCATCACCGCCGCGAACGTACAGGACACCACCGGCGGCAAGCTCCTGCTCAACGACGTCGCTGCGAACCACCCAAGCGTGTCCAAGGTCTGGGCCGACGGCGGATACCAGAACAGCGTCTTCAACCACGGCGCCCTCCTCGGCATCGACGTGGAGGTCGTGCAGCGACCTCGAGCGAAGGGGTTCGAGCCCCTGCCGAAACGGTGGGTGATCGAGCGGACATTCGGCTGGCTGAGCAGCACCGCCGCCTGGCCCGGGACTACGAAGCCCTGCCCCAGAGATCTCGAGCAATGATCCACTGGGCGATGGCTAACAAAATGTCCCGCGAACTGACGGGAGAATCCACGCCAACCTGGCGAATCGAAACGGACATGACCACCACACCGGCCTGAATGTTGATCAGATGCCCTCTTACTGTTTCTAACAAAACCTGTTGATCATGTGACTGTGGGCATCTTCGCTCGTTGGCGCACAAGGTGTCCGGGCAACGCTGCGGGCCTTCTCCTTCTACGCGCCATCCCAGAAGGATGCGTCCCCGGGCCCGAACCCAAACGCGGGGCGCGCAAACCGCGCCGCTGACGTCAGCTTCGTTCGCAAGGCAGACCGGTGGGCTGAGAGTGAGGTCACCAACCACCGCACCGGGTACTGGACAGACGTCACCTCCTGGCCGACCGTCGCTCGCGTCCTGGAAGATCTGGGGCTCGGTCGGCTGGCGGCGGCAGCCGAATCCGGACGTTGTCACGGCTGCGCAACAGCACCGCACGCCTCACGGTTCACCCCGGATTCCCGGCTAGCGTTCCCGTCGCCAACGCTGGAGACCCGGCGGCCGTCCAACGGCCGCGGGACATTGGAAGGGAACCTCATGAGGCTCAAGCAACTCGGCCGGATCGGTACGGCTGGTGGGCTCACCGTCGCAGCGGTGGGCGCATCGATCGTCTTCACACCGTCCATGGCGTCCGCGGACAGCACCTGGGAGTGCTACGGCAAGCAGGTCAAGCGCTGTGCGACCGTATGGTGGGACGACGAGGCCGACACATACCGGGCACGGGCGAAGATCACCGACGTCGCCGGCGGTGGCAACTACACGGTCGCGGTCAACGACGTGAAGCTCCTGCGCTTCAACGGCACCAGGACGCTGACGGTGAAGTCCGCCAAGGACGACGACGGCTGGCACCGCACCCAAGACCTGGCAGGCACCTCGTCGGTCAACCCGTGCAGGTGGCCGACGAACAGTTTCCAGGTACAGGCGAAGTTCACCTGGAAGAAGCAGGGCGGGACCGCGAGCACCAAGACCTGGCGCCCCGAAATGGGCTGGGGCCACGCCTGCAACTGACCGTCTCCGCTCCGGTTCCCTGCCCGAAGCGAACCATCGCGCTCTCGCTCCGGCCGGGGGCACCTGCCCACCGCCCCTGGCCGGTCCCCGTACGCACGCATTGAGGACACGGTCATCACCTCCTGATCCCTCGCGCTGCGATGTCCCCGCCGGCCGCGCTCAGCGAGGAGAGCCAACGACCTGCTTCGCGTCCATTTCAGCCACGCCGACCCGGCCCGAATCTTGGACCGCCGCCATACCCGACACGCTCTAGTAGGACTCCGTTAGGTCTTTCGGGCGGTGGTGTTCAGCGGCATGGTGGGTGTGTGGACGCACATGAAGTGAACCGCGCTCGGGCGAAGTTGGCGTTATTCGTCGCTGATGTGTTCGCCTCGGTGCCGCGCAAGGATCAACGGGCGAAGAGCGAGTGCTATCTGCGGGGACTGATGGTGGACGGGCGCCGCAAGTCCATCCAGGCCATGGCGGAGCGGCTGCCGGACGGCAACGAGCAGAACCTGCAGCAGTTCGTGAACCAGTCCACCTGGGATCCGGTGCCGGTGCGGCGGCGTATCGCCCAGCGGATGCTGCCGCTGATCGGCCCGGATGCCTGGGCGGTCGACGACGTCTCGTTCCCGAAGGACGGGAAGATGTCGGTCGCCGTCGCCCGCCAGTACTGCGGGGCCCTGGGCAAGCAGGCCAACTGTCAGGTGGCGGTCAGCGTGCACGCGGTCACCGATGCCGCCTCCGTCCCGCTTCAGTGGCGGCTGTTCCTGCCCAAGGAGTGGGACAGCGACACCGAACGCCGGCGCCGCTGCCAGGTGCCCGATGAGGCCGGGCACCGGGAGAAGTGGCGCCTGGCCCTGGACACCCTCGACGAGCTGGCCGAGTGGGGGCTGGTGCCGCCGGTGGTGGTGGCCGACGCCGGCTACGGGCAGAACGCCGACTTCCGCGCCGGCCTGAGCGAGCGGGGCATCGGCTATGTCGTGGCCGTCCGTTCGGACGTGACCGTGCACCCGCACGACGCGCGGCCGACCGCCCCGGCGTGGTCCGGGAACGGCCGCAGGCCGCAGCCCCGCTACCGGGACAAGCCGTCCTCCGTGTCCGTTCTGGCCACTGGTCACGGACGGCAGGCGTTCACCGAGGTCACCTGGCGTGAAGGCTCCCGCGGGCCGATGAACTCACACTTCCTGGCGCTGCGGGTGCGGCCGGCCAGTGTCCGCTCCCGCAGCCTGGCCCAGGCCGCCGCCACCGCGCAGGAGGGCCTGTGGGACGGTGTTCTGCCCGAGGCCACGCTGCTGATCGAGTGGCCCGAAGACGCCGAAGCACCCACCGACTACTGGCTGTCCAGCCTGCCCGCATCCACCCCGCTCACCGAACTGGTCCGGCTGGCGAAGATCCGCTGGCGCATCGAGCACGACTACCGGGAACTCAAGCACGGCCTCGGCCTGGACCACTTCGAGGGACGTTCCTGGGCGGGGTGGCATCACCACGTCACCCTGGTGACCGCCGCCCACGCGTTCCTCACCGAACAGCGCCTGGCCCCAAAAGCCGCTACAGCGGACTCACCTTCTACCAGATCCTCGACACCATCCAGGACCTGCTGAACTGCTGGACCGGCACATGCACCACCTGCCACCGCCCCCTGCCCAGAACATCCACCACCAGCCCGAACCCAAGATCCAGAGCAACTTAACGAAGTCCTACTAGGACATCGCGTCGAGCCAACACCGGCACATGCCACGGAAAGGGCGCCGGGCCACGGCCACGCTTGATGCCAACAGTCACATGATCAACAGGTTGTGTTAGAAACAGTTAGGCCCGTCATCCCTCAGGGGTTGGGGTGGTCCGGCACGAGGGTTACGGCAACGGGACCGTAACGCCCGGCGGCGCGGGCCCAGTCGTAGTGGCCACGGATCAATGCCCGCATCAGCGCGACATAGCGCCGGACCGCGGAGCTTTCGGGCGGTGTGAGGGCCAGCGCCGCGCACAGCTGCGGGACCTTGTTCTCAAGGTCGAGGAACTGCAGGACAGCTGTGTCGGCCTGCCCGACCACCCGCTCGATTGCCGCTGCCCGCGCCAGACCCTGGTGGCGCATGAGACTGAGGACAAGGTTGGGCTCGCTGGCGCCTTCCTCCTTCTCCAGCGAGATCACCTCGTTGACGAGAAGGGTGTGGTCGATGGTGATACGGCGCAGTTGGCCCAACAGGCTGCTGGACCAGACCACGGGGGGCACCTCGAAGCCGCCGATCCGCTCGCCCATGGCGAGCGAGTTGCGGACGCCGATGGTCTGGCGTCCTAGACCGCCCGTCGCGGGCCTGCACGTCCGGACCGGGCACTCGGGAACAGGGCACTCCACGGTCCTCCCGGGCGGACTTTTCGGCGAGTTCGGCCGGCCCCTGTCGCACGGGGCGACGGCACGGTAGAGGCCGTGGCCACGCCGCCCCACGCCGCTCCACGCCGCCCCGGCGGGCCGACGGCCGGATGTCCGCTGAAACAACTGTGATCTATTTGCTCATCTCAAGAGCTACTTGAGCAACATAATCAAAAGACTTACGCTCATTGCATCCAGTGCAGATCCTCGAGCGCGGGGGAGCCGCTCTTTCGGGATGCCACCGTCGCGACAAGGTCCCGTTCGTGTCCAGTCCGGCCGGAGTCGTAGATGAGCTGACGAACCTGCTCGCCTGCAATTCGGTGGACGACGTGATTCCCGCGGCTTCCCCGCCGACTGGTCCAGGTTCGGGCCGGATACCGCACTGCGGCGCAGGGCCACCCGGGAACCGTCCAGCTCCCGCCGCGGCATCTCTGTGGTGACGTACGGACGCCCACGACTCACCACACCGCGGCGCTGACCGCCATGATTTCGGTCCCGCACAGGCAAATACATGTCATCACCGGGTCATGTGAAGGAAGCGTGCCCGTCGCGTGTGAACCATGTCTGCCTGCTGCCCGCCGGCGGGCAGCAGGCATGCATTCGCCGCAGCGGTGCAGGCGTGAAGGATGAGGTGTGTCATCTACCGTGAGTCAGCGGGCGAGCCGGAACAGGTGGACTGCTGCCAGGCCGACGGTGGCCGTGCGGCGGTGTTGGGCAGTCTGAAGCGTGTGGCGGAACGCGAGTTCTGCTGGGTACATCTGGATGACCCCGACCCGGGTGAACTGGAAGAACTGGCGGGGCCGCTGGGGCTGCATCCGCTGGCGGTCGAGGACGCCGGCGAGGCGCACCAGCGGCCCAAGCGGGAGCGGTACGGGGACGTCTTGGCGGTGGCACTGAAGACGCTGTGGTACGTCAAGGACGGCTGCGAGGTGGAGACCGGCGAGGTGATGGTCTTCACCGGCCCGCGTTTCGCCCTGACAGTGCGTCATGGCCCGGCCGATCCCACGGTCGAGGCGGCCCGGCGGCTCGGTGAGGACCCGCAGATGGTGCGGTTCGGGCCCATCGCCGTGCTGCACGCAGTCCTGGACACGGTGGTCGACTCCTACACCGAGGCCGCCGTCCAGGTCCGTACCGACCTGACCGCCCTGGAGCGGAGCGTGTTCTCCCCGGAGCGCGATGACCTCACCGAGGGCATCTACACCCTCAAACGCGAGGTCCTGGAATTCCGCGACGCCGTCCAGCCCCTGGTCCCCGTGGTGCAGGACTTCGCCGGCCCCCACACCGGGTGGCCCGAGGAGGTGCTGCCGTATTTCCGCGACGTCGCAGACCACATGCACCGCACCGACACCGAGGTGCGCTCCTTGGACGAGCTGCTCAACTCCGCCCTCGACGCCCACCTCGCGCGGGTGGGTACCTGGCAGAACGACGACATGCGCCGCATCTCCGCCTGGGCCGCCATTCTGGCCACCCCGACGCTCGTCGCCGGGATCTACGGCATGAACTTCGCCCACATGCCGGAACTGAGCTGGACGTACGGATACCCGCTCGCCATCACCGTGATGGTGGGCGCCGCTGCCCTGCTGCACCGGACCTTCCGCCGCAACGGCTGGCTGTGAGCGCCAGGCACCGAGGTCGGCCGACGGCGGTGTTTCTCGTATTCCACAGCGTGGCCGATGAGTTTGTGGCTCCTGGCCGGTCCAAGCTCGTGACAGCCTAGGAAAGGACACCGCCATGTCGGAGCTTCTCGTCGACTTCATCACCTCCCTCGACGGCTACGCGTCCGGAGAGGGATGGCCCGGGTTCTGGGGACTCGAGGGCCCGGAGTACCTCGCCTGGCTCGGCGAGCAGCCCGAGGCCACCTACCTGATGGGAGCGAACACCTACCGTCTGATGTCGGGCTTCGCCGCGGGCGAGGTCCCCAGTGGTCAAGATGAGTTCAGGCCCGAGGAAGAGGCGTCCGTCAACGAGCTCACGCAAGCGTCCAAGGTGGTGTTCTCCTCCTCGCTCGAGGAGCCACTGACGTGGGCCAACTCCACGCTCGTCCGCGACGACGCCGTCGAGGCGGTCCGCGCCATGAAGTCGAGTGGCTCGGGGCTCCTCAGCACGATCGGCAGCCTCAGCCTGTGCCGGTCCCTGCTACGAGCCGGGCTCGTCGACCGCTTCCGGGTGGTGATGTTCCCGGTGATCACCGGGGCCACGGGCGAAGAACGCATCTACGACGGCTATCCGGACGTTGCCCTCGAGATGATCGAGCACCGCACCTTCGACGGCCGCATCCAACTGGTCGAGTACAAGCCCCGCGTGCTCGAGCACCCGCCGCTCGGCGTCTCCGCGTGACGTCGCCCCGTCCGCCGGTCTGGACGACAGCCAGGCCGGCGCCGGCGGGCGCGGTGCAAGACGGGCGCGGTGCAAGACGGGTGCGGTGCAAGACGGGTGCGGTGCAAGACCTGAAAGGGGGCGCCCCGCCGCAACACCTCCCACTCCGCCCGCGCTCGGATCACGCGTGAACTATCCTCCGCGCATGCGCGGACAATTCACCGGCTGGCCGGAGCAGGCCATGGACGTGTTGTGGCAGCTCCAGGGCGAACCGACCCACGCGACCCGCGAGCGCTACCGGGCGGACCGCGAGCGCCTGGTCCGGCAGCCGATGATCGCCCTGCTCAACGAGGTCGCGGACACCGACCCCCGGTACGAGGACTTCTCCGTCTGGCACTACCGCACCGACTCCTGGTGGTGGCAGCACCAGGGAGCGGTGATCCGGCTCGGCCGGAAGATCGAGATAGGTCTCCGGTTCGATCTGGACGGCCTGCGGATCCAGGGTGCCTGGTGGTATCCCGATCCCGGCCAGGTGGAGATGTTCCGCATGGCCGTGGCCTCCGAGGGGAGCGGCCGTGAACTGTCCGCCATCGTCGAGGACGTGCGGAAGAAGGGCTACGACATCTCCGGGGACCTGATGAAACGCCCCCCGCGCGGCTATCCGACGGACCACGCCCGTACGGACCTGCTGCGCCACCGTTCGCTGATCGCCGCCCGTTCCCTCGGCTGCGAGGATTGGCTGCACACCTCCGAAGCGGTCGAACGGGTCCTCTCGGCCGCCGCCGACCTGGACGCCCTGCTGATGTGGCTGGTCCGCCACGTGAAGCGCGCCACCTGACATCACGAGGGCGCCCGCGGCACGGGTGGAACCACACCTGAAAGGGGATCGGGCGGTCGCAGGAGCAGCTCGCGCAGGCGCGTCGGGACTGGAGGGAAGGTCAGCGCTTCGGTGAGCTGGAGGGGGCGACCCGACGACCGCACGCCGGAGCCGAGCCGAGCCGAGCCGAGCCGAGCCAGGCCGTGCCCGCCGATGGCGGCTTCCCCGGGACTCGGACCTCCACGACTGTGAGCCTTCGTGTCTTCCTGCTGGTGGGCAGTCCGCGCCGTGGGCTGGGTGAAACGGATCCGAGGTGGGCAGGCGTCCGGACGCTCGGTACGGCGGAGGTGGCGGAAGAGGGGGCTTGCGGATGTGGCCCGGGCGGGCGGGGCCACATCCGCAGGGAGTCAGTGTTCCGGGTGCCCGAACCACCGGTGCAGGGAATCGGCAAGTCCGTCCTGGACCGGCGTGCATTCTGGGGGAGCTGCGTCGTTCTGGGCCGACCGGGCCCAGCAGATGTAGCCGTCGGGGCGTACCAGGAGGGCGTTGACGACGGCTCCGGACACCGGAGGCAGCTCGGACGTCCGGACCGCGTCGACCTGGTCGGCCCACGGCTTGGCCATGGCGGCGTGGCGGTCGTCTTCCGTCAGGAGAAGGCCTTTGCCCGTGCGCGACAGCACGCTCGTGCGTACGGGCGCGCCGTTCGCCGTCAGCTCGATAATGTCATCCTTCGCGGGCGGGTGCCTCGGTGGTGCGGGGCGGGCCCGCGCATGGGGCGTACCGCGACGGCCGACCGGGATCGATCAACGTCCTGGCCAGGGCCGACCCGCCGCGCGGTGATGGAGTGGGCGCGGTGGCCGCCCAAGCCGAGGGGGAGGCGGCCGACGCCCGCAGTACGGTCCTTCGGAGGGCAGGTGGTTCTTTCGGGTACGCCTCACTCCTCGTCTTCGGCCGGGCGGGCCAGCAGGCCGCGCAGGACGTACGGCATGACCCCGCCGTGGCGGAAGTAGTCGGCTTCGCGGGGGGTGTCCAGGCGGACTCGGGCGGTGAACTCGCGGCCGTCGGAGAGGACGCGGACCGTGGCCGGGACGCGTCCGGTGTTGAGGGCTTCCAGTCCGGAGATGGTGATCGTTTCGGCGCCGGTGGGCGCCAGGTCGTGGGGGCCGGCGTCGAGGAGTTCCAGGGGCAGGACGCCCATGGCGATGAGGTTCGACCGGTGGATGCGTTCGAAGGACCGTGCGATCACCGCGCGGACGCCCAGCAGCGCGGGCCCCTTGGCGGCCCAGTCGCGGGAGGACCCGCCGCCGTAGTCCTCCCCGGCCACGACGACCATGGGGACCTTGGCCGCACGGTAGGCGGCCGCCGCGTCATGGATCGCGCTCTCGCGGCCGTCCGCGAGGAAGTCGCGGGTCCGGCCGCCTCGCGTGCCGGGGGCGACCTGGTTGCGCAGCCTGACGTTGGCGAACGCGCCGCGCGTCATCACCTGGTGATTGCCGCGCCTGGAGGCGTACGTGTTGAAGTCCCCTGCGGACACGCCGAGTCGGGCGAGATGACGAGCCGCGGCGCCGGAGGCGGTGATGGCGCCGGCGGGGGAGATGTGGTCGGTGGTGACCTGGTCGCCGAGTTTGACCAGCACCCGCGCCCCGGTGATGTCCCGTACGGCTTCGGGTTCCCTCGTCATGTCGTCGAGGTAGGGAGGGCGCCGGATGTAGGTGGAGTCCTCGTCCCAGGCGAAGCGTTCCGAGGCCGGCACGCTGATGTCCTGCCACCGCCGGTCGCCGGTGAAGACGTCTCCGTAGGCGTCGGTGAACATCGCCGCGTCGATGCTCCCGGCCATCACGGCCTCGATCTCGGCCGGGGCCGGCCAGATGTCGTGCAGGTGGACCGGCTCTCCCCGAGAGTCGTGACCGAGGGGTTCGGTCGCGAGGTCGATGTCCAGGGTGCCGGTGAGGGCGTAGGCGATGACGAGCGGAGGTGAGGCGAGGTAGTTCATGGCCACCTCGGGCTGGATCCGGCCTTCGAAGTTGCGGTTCCCCGAGAGCACGGACGTCACCGTCAGACCGGTCTCGGCTATCGCCTGGGACACCGCGCCGACGAGCGGGCCGGAGGCTCCGATGCACGTCATGCACCCGAACCCGGCCAGGTGGAAGCCGAGGGTCTCCAGGTCCGGGACGAGGCCGGCCCGCCGGTAGTAGTCCATGACGACCCGGGAGCCCGGGCTGAGGGTGGTCTTGACCCACGGCTTGCTGCGCAGTCCCGCCCTGACGGCGTTGCGGGCCAGCAGACCCGCAGCCACCATGACCGCCGGGTTGGAGGTGTTCGTGCAGGACGTGATGGCCGCGATCGCCACCGCGCCGTCGGCCAGCTCGTGCGACCTTCCGTCGATGACGACGGTGGCGACGGTGGCGGTGTCCGAGGACGTCGTGTCGCCGCTCGCGTCGCCCTGCCGACGAAGGGAGTCGACGGCGGTGCGGAAGCGGGACTTGGCCTGGTCCAGCGGAACGCGGTCCTCGGGCCGGGAGGGGCCGGCCAGCGAGGGGACGACGGTCGACAGGTCGAGTGCGACGGTGTCCGTGAACCGGGGCGCGCTTCCGGGGTGGTGCCACAGGCCCTGTTCCTTGGCGTACGCCTCGACCAGCGCGACCCGGGCCTCGGATCTCCCGGTGAACCGCAGATAGCGCAGGGTCTCGTCGTCGACCGGGAAGAGTGCGCAGGTCGAGCCGAACTCGGGGCTCATGTTCGCGATGGTCACGCGGTCGGCCACCGGGAGAGCGGAGACGCCGGTGCCGTGGAACTCGACGAACTTGCCGATGACTCCACGGGCCCGCAGCATTTCGGTGAGCGTGAGCACCAGGTCGGTGGCCGTGGCGCCCGCCAGGAGCTCGCCGGTGAGGCGCACGCCGACGACGTCCGGGACGAGAGCGGACATGGACTGGCCCAGCATCGCCGCCTCGGCCTCGATGCCACCGATGCCCCAGCCCAGTACCCCGAGCCCGTTGACCATGGTGGTGTGCGAGTCGGTGCCGAGACACACGTCCGGGAACGCGAGGCCGTCCTCGACCATGACCACGCGGGCGAGGTGCTCCACATTGACCTGGTGCATGATCCCGGTGCCCGGAGGCACGACCGCGAAGTTCTCCAGCGACCGCTGTCCCCACCGGAGGAAGCGGTACCGCTCGCCGTTGCGGGCATACTCCAGCTCGACGTTGCGCGTCAGCGCGTCCGGGCGTCCGAAGGCGTCGGCGATCACCGAGTGATCGATGACGAGTTCGGACGCGATGACGGGATTGACCAGCCCCGGGTCGCCGCCCAGAGCGGCCATGGCGTCCCGCATGGCGGCGAGGTCGACGATCGTGGGCACTCCGTTGGTGTCGTGCAGGAACACCCGCGAGGCGTACAGGTCGATCGGTGCTCCCGAGGCTCCGCGCGACAGGATCGCCCGCACCTGGTCGTCGCCCCGGCTCGTGCCGTCGTGGAAGCGCGCCACGTTCTCCAGCAGGATCCGCAGACTGACCGGGAGGTCCGCGGGGGCCAGCCCGTCGATGCGGTGGTACGTCAGCGACTGACCGGCGACGTCGAGGCGAGTCCGGGTGCCCAGTGCGTCGAGCCCGGATCCCGCCAGGTGGTTACGGCCCATCACCATGCCTCCACGGCGGACGATTCGGGAAGGCCCCGGGGGAAGGACGGTACGAAGAGGGTGTTGGCTCGACCGGCGACGGCGACGGCGACGGCGACGGCGACCGCGACCGCGACGGCGACCGCGACGGCGTCGACATCGGCGACGCGGCCCGGCCACGGTCGGCCGGTCATGGTGGGCCTCCCTGGAAGGCGCCGGTCTCCGCCGCGACCTTCTCGCGCAGGGAGCGGGCGGCGAGGAGGGGAGCGCTCAGCACCGGCAGACCCAGCGCCTTCTCCACGCCCGCGTGCGCGGGAGAGAGCGAGAACATGCCGAGGATCACCGCGTCCACTTCCCTCAGACCCGGGGTGGCGGCCTCGGTCAGTGACGTCTCCACGGCGTCGAGGTCCCCGCGGGCGGCGGCCGCTGCCGCCCCGGAAGCGGCGCGTCCGGTGACTCTTGTGCGCGTGCCGCCCTCCGTGGAGGAGAGCACTCGCCTCAGCCGGTTCACCGAGTCCTCGACCGCCGGGGCGAGGTGGCCGAGAAGCAGGACGTGACCGAACCGCCGACGGGAGACCTCGGCGAAGAGTGCTTCGTCCGAGCTGAGCATGGGCCGCCCGTGCTCCCGGCGGGCCTGCTCCAGCACCGGCCCGTACATGGAGCAGGACAACAGGACGGCGTCGGCACCGCCGCGCACGGCATGGCCGATCAGGGACAGCATCCGGTCGGACAGCGCGGGCGTGAGACCGCCGGCCGCTTCGGCGTCGCCGATGAGGCGGTCGTCGAGCAGGTTCCACACCGACGCCTCGGGAAACCCCTCCGCGAGCGCGGTCCGCGCGGGCTCTACCGAGGCCGGGGTGGCGTTGACGACGGCCACCAGGGGCTGCCGGTCGGCCCGGCGCCCGCTCACAGCTGCCCGATCGAGGCCGCGACCGCCTCGGTGAATGCGCGGCATCCCGCGGCCCCGCCCATGTCCCTGGTCCTGATTCCCCGTTCGAGCGTGGAGCCCACGCCCTCCTCGACGATCCGGGCGGCACGCACGAGTGCCTCGTCCTGGTGCCGGGTCCCCAGCCACTCCAGCAGCATCGCGGTGGAGAGGATCATCGCCGCCGGGTTGGCGACGTCCTGCCCGGCGATGTCCGGCGCGGAGCCGTGGGCCGCCTGGGCCATCGCGCGGTCCCGGGAGGCGTTCAGGGAGGGGGCGGTCCCCAGCGACCCGGCCAGCTCGCCGGCCAGGTCCGAGAGGATGTCGCCGAACATGTTCTCGGTGACCACGACGTCGAACTCGCGGGCCCGCCGCACCAGATGCACGGTCATGGCGTCGATGTGGAAGTCGTCGACGGCGACGTCGGGGTAGTCCCGCGCGATCTCGCGGCAGACGTCGCGGAACAGGCCGGTGGTCAGCTTGAGGACGTTGGCCTTGTGGACGATGGTGACCCTCTTGCGGCGCCGCGACGCCAGTTCGAACGCCTCCCGGGCGATGCGCTCGCAGGCCGTGCGCGTGATGATGCCCATCGCGATGGCGACATCCGGTGTGGGCATGAACTCGCCCGTGCCCAGGTGGGTGTTGCGGTCGGCGTAGAAGCCCTCGGTGTTCTCCCGGACGATGACCAGGTCGGCGCCGGGGGCGAGGGCGTCGCCGCCCTCGAATGCCTTGGCGGGACGCACGTTGGCGTACAGGTCGAAGTGTTTGCGGATGGTGCCGCTGGGGTTGAGCTCGGAGCGGAACGGTTCGGGATAGGACGCGCTGTCGTGAGGGCCGAGCAGCCATCCGTCGGTCTCGGCGAGGGCGGCGAGAGTGGCCTTGGGAGTCGCCTCCCCGCACTCCTCGATGGCCCGCAGGCCCAGGGGGAGTTCCTGCCAGGTGAGGGGTGCGGCTCCGGCGGCCGAGAGTGCGGCGTCGGCGATCAGAACGGCGGCCGACACGATCTCGGGGCCGATGCCGTCGCCGTACAGAACGCCGAGGGCGTAACGGTGGGGGCTGCCCAGGGTGGCCACGGGACTCCTCAGGTCGAGTTGGCGGATATCGGCTGGTGAGGTTGGCGCCCGGCGGCGCATGGTCGGGGGCGGCGAGCACGTGTCGTGGGAGCCGCCGCAAACAGTGACGGTTATAACCTGTGACGTCAACCCTTCCCGAGAGGTCGGCTCGCCGAACTCCCAGGTGATCCCCTACGTAGAGGCCTTACGTAGAGGCCTTATGGTGAGAGCTGGACGGGGATGGCGCGGCGTACCGCAGAGCGAGATGCCCGCTGGTGGAGTCGGCGAGGACTCTGTACGTTATAACCGTCGTCGCGCACAGAGGGGGCCGCATGTCGCAGCCGGTTGAGGCTTTCGAGACGAAGAGCGACTTCGCCTACCGCCAGGTCCGTGACCGGATCCTCTCCGGGGAGCTGGGGCCCGGATCGGTGATCCAGCAGCGAGAGCTCGCGAGCTCCATCGGCATCAGCACCACCCCGCTGCGCGAGGCGCTGCGCCGCCTCAAGAGCGAGGGCCTGGTCGAGCTGGACGCGCACCGGGACGCCAGGGTCTCGCCGTTGCGGGCGGAGGAGGCGCGCGACCTGCTGGAGATCCGACGGTCCCTCGACCCGCTGGCCGCCTCCCTGGCCGCCGAACGGCGAACCAACGCCGACCTCCAGGCCATCCGTGCGGCGGCGGCCGGGCTCGCCCCGCTTCGCCCCCGCCCGAGCGTCGAGCAGTTGGTCGCGCACCGCCGCTTCCACGCCGCGATCTACACGGCGTCCCACAACGACCTGTTGATCGGGACGCTGGAGGCACTGTGGGACAAGGCCGACCGCTACCGTCTCCTCGCGCTCCGTACGGATCCGGGCCAGGAGGCCCGGGACCAGAAGGCCGGGGAGCATGACGCGCTCGTCGAATGCGTCGCCCTGGGTGACGGCGCCGGCGCGGCGGAGATCATGCGCAAGCACATCGACACCAGCCTCGGAGCGACAGCGGTGTGGCGACTCGGCCACGCCGACGCCGCCGACGGAACCTGACGTGCTCCTGGTCCAGAAGGGCGTTTGCCTGTTCCTGGCTCAGCCGGTGATGGCGCCGCTGACTGGCGCCCCGGCCCGAGTGATGGCCGACCGGGCGCGCGACAACGGACGTGACGTCCTGCACGCGGGCCGCGACGGAGTCGTCCTGCTGCCGCGCCCCTGACCCCGATGATCTTCAGCGGCTCGCGTCCGGTGCGACGGTCCGGGGCGTGGCAGCCCATGAGGCGAGCAGGCGGAGTCCCTCTTCCGAGGGTGAGCCCGGTTCGGCGGTGTAGATGGTGAGGGTGAGGCCGGGTTCGGCGGCCATCTCCAGGCCCTCGTAGGCGAGGGTGAGGTCGCCGACGGCCTGGTGGTGGAAGCGTTTGGTTCCGGTGCCGTGGTGGCGGACGTCGTGGGCGCCCCAGCGCGTACGGAAGTCGTCGCTGCGCGTGGACAGCTCGCCGACGAGGTCGTGCAGGCCCTTGTCGTGGGGGTTGCGGCCGGCCTCGGTGCGCAGGATGGCGACGGCGATGTCGGCCGCGAGGTCCCAGTCGGGGTAGAAGCGGCGGGAGGCGGGGTCGAGGAAGTTGAAGCGGGCCAGGTTCGCCTGGTTGCCGGGCGAGGCGTAGACGTCGGCGTAGAAGGCGCGGGCGAGCGCGTTGGCGGCCAGCACGTCCAAGCGGCCGTTGCGGACGAACGCGGGTCCGGCGGTGATGGCGTCCAGGGTCCACCGCAGGCTGCGGTGCGGCTTCCACTGGTCCTTGGTACGCCGTCGGCGGGGCCGGGTCAGGGCATCGCTGCCGTCGGCGGCCTGGGCCAGACGCAGCAGGTGCGCGCGCTCGGCGTCGTCGAGCTGGAGAGCGCGGGCGACGGCTTCGAGGACGGCCGGGGAGACGCCGGCGAGGTTGCCCCGCTCCAGTTTGGCGTAGTACTCGACGCTGACGTCGGCGAGCGCCGCGACCTCGCTCCTGCGCAGGCCGGGGACGCGTCGGCGCGAGCCGGTGGGCAGTCCCGCCTGCTCAGGGGTGATCTTCGCGCGCCGCGAGGTGAGGAACTCGCGGACCTCGTCCTGGTTGTCCACCCCACGACCGTACGCCCGGCGCGCCGGGGGAGGGATGTACTGCCGGTACACCCCTCGTCAGTGACTCGCTGCGGGCGTGAAATGCGGGTTACCTGGACGGTGTGGCGCTTCCCCGGCCGTTCCCCCGGCGGAGGGGGAGCGCCGCGGTCCCACGGGTTCCCGCTTCCGGGAAGGCCGGCACGCGGGCCGTCACCAGGCGGCCTGAACCCTCGTACGTAAGGAAGACCCCATGCGCGGCGCAGTGATCCACGCCCCTGGTGACGTCCGCTTCCAGACCCTGGACGACCCGAAGATCCTCCGTCCCACCGACGCGATCATCCGGACGGCCGTCACCTGTGTCTGCGGCTCCGACCTGTGGCCCTACCGCGGTGCGGAGCCGATCGGCGAGCCGCACCCGATGGGGCACGAGTACGTCGGCTTCGTGGAGGAGGTCGGCTCCGAGGTCACCTCTCTCCGGCCGGGCCAGTTCGTCGTCGGCTCGTTCGCCACCTCCGACAACACCTGCGCGAACTGCGGGAACGGCTTCCAGTCGAACTGCCTGAACCGCGAGTTCATGTCCACCTGCCAGGCCGAGTACGTGCGCATCCCCAACGCCCAGGGCACCCTGGTCGCCACCGACGAGGCGCCCGGCGAGGATCTCTGGCCCGGTCTGCTCGCTGTCTCCGACGTCATGGGCACCGGCTGGTGGGCCGCCGACGCCGCGGAGGTCGCGCCCGGCTCGACCGCCGTGGTCGTCGGCGACGGCGCGGTCGGCCTGTGCGGCGTGATCGCGGCCAAGGAGATGGGCGCGGAGCGGATCATCGCCATGTCCCGCCACGCACCCCGCCAGAAGCTCGCGCGTGAGTTCGGCGCCACCGACATCGTCACCGAGCGCGGTGAGGAGGGCGTGGCCCGGATCAAGGAGATGACCGGCGGGATCGGCGCCGACAGCGTCCTGGAGTGCGTCGGCACCGCCCAGGCCATGAGCCAGGCCCTGCACTCCGCCCGCCCGGGCGGCAACGTCGGCTTCGTCGGTGTCCCCCACGACGTCGCCGTCGACGGCCAGGAGCTGTTCTTCTCGCACGTCGGCCTGCGCGGCGGCCCCGCTCCCGTACGCCGCTACCTGCCCGACCTCGTCGACCGCGTCCTCACGGGCCGGATCGACCCGGGCAAGGTCTTCGACCTCACCCTGCCCCTCGCCCAGGTCGCCGAGGGCTACCAGGCCATGGACGAGCGCCGCGCCGTCAAGACCCTCCTCGAGCCCTGATCCCCCTCCACCCGAAAAGGAGCGGCCATGCAGATCACCCGCAGCTCGATCGACACTGTCAA
This sequence comes from Streptomyces gottesmaniae, assembly GCF_031845845.1. Lineage (NCBI taxonomy): Bacteria > Bacillati > Actinomycetota > Actinomycetes > Kitasatosporales > Streptomycetaceae > Streptomyces > Streptomyces gottesmaniae. The sequence continues at coordinate 155,465 of NZ_JAVRFJ010000006.1, read as the reverse complement.
GGGCCCGCCCGACTGGTTCACCGGCGACGTCCACATCGACGCCGTCGCCGCCGCCCCGGCCCCCTCCCGGGTCACCGCCGCCCTGGTGCACTTCATGCCCGGCGCCCGCACCCACTGGCACCGCCACCCGCTGGGCCAGACCGTCTTCGTCACCGAAGGCGTCGGCCTGTGCCAGCGCCGCGGCGGCCCCGTCGAGGTCATCCGGCCCGGCGACCGCGTCCTGTTCGAAGCGGACGAGGAGCACTGGCACGGCGCCGCCCCGAACCGGCTCATGGTCCACCTGGCCATCAACGAGGGCGACGACGACCACGCCGTCGTCCACTGGCTGACCCCCGTCACCGACGAGGAATACACCGCCACCCCGGCCAACGACTGACCTGTCCATGCCCACGTCCACGCCCGCATGACGACCCCGGGGACCTTCTCCATGCACTCCGCAGTCCATCGCAATCTGGTCCGCATCGCTCCGGCAGCCACCCTGCTGCTGGCCGTGGCCGCCTGCTCCAGCGACTCACCGGACGCCGCGCCGTCCCGTTCGTCCTCCGTCTCGGCCCCTGCGGGACGGGAGACGGCAGCATCCGACGCCCCGTCCGCCGCACCGGCCTCCCCGTCGTCCGCCTCCAGCAGGAGCACCGCCATGGACATCCGCGTCACCCTCGACGGCCGCTCCGTCGAGGCCACCCTGAACGACAGCCCCGCCGCCCGCGACTTCGCCGAGCTGCTCCCGCTCACCCTTGACCTGGAGGACTTCCACGGCACGGAGCGGGTCGCCGACCTGCCGCGCGCACTGGACACCTCGGGCGCCCCCGAACCAGCCGCGGCCAGGACCGGAGACATCGCCTACTACGCCCCCTGGGGCAACCTTGCCCTCTTCTACCGGGACGGGCCCGCGGCCTCCGCCGACCTGCTGATCCTCGGTCACCTCGACGTCGGCGCCGACCAGCTCGGCCGGGCCGCCCGCATCACCCTCGAAGCCGCCCCCTGATCCCCTCGGTCCGGCGCTGACGCACCTCGGCGTCCCGGCCCGCTCCACCTCTCGACACGCGAAGAGCGGTATGACCCCCACATGCTTGAACCTGAACCCCACGGACTTGAACTCCACCGACTCCAATCCCACCGGCGGCGCCGTCGTCACCTGCTCCTCCCTCGGTGGCCTCGTCGCAACCCCGGCCGCGCCGCCTACCACGCCACCAAGCACGGCGTGATCGGCCTGACGAAGAGCGCCGCCCTCGAGTACGGCGCCCGCGGCGTCCGCGTCAACGCCGTCTGCCCCGGCACCATCGCCACTCCCATGGTCGACACCATGATCGCCAAGGGGGAGCTCGACCGCACGCACATGGAGTCGGGCCAGGCCATCGACCGGCTCGGTACCGCCGAGGAGATCGCCCAGGCCGTCCTGTGGCTGTGCAGCCCCGGCGCCGGCTACGTCACCGGCATCGCCCTCCCCGTGGACGGCGGGTACACCGCCCGGTGACAGTCCTCCGCGTTGCCGTCGGCCTCGGCCCGCGGATTCACAGCAGGCCGAGGTCTCGGGCGCGTAGCGCCGCCTGGGTGCGGTCCCGCAGGGCGAGGCGGGTCAGGATGCGGGACACGTGGTTCTTGACCGTGCCCTCGCTGAGGTACAGGCGCGCGGCGATCTCCCGGTTGGTGTGGCCCTGCGCCACGAGTCGCAGGATGTCCGTCTCGCGTGGGCTCAGGGCGACAGCGGGGGCCTGGGGCGGGCCGGGGCGGGGCAGGGACGCGGTGAGGTGGTGGGCGACGGAGGAGTCGAGCTGTGTGACGCCCGCGTGCGCCAGGCGGACCGCGTGTGCGAGTTCCTCGGCCGGCAGGTCCTTGAGCAGGTAGCCGTGGGCGCCGGCCCGAAGCGCCTGGACGACGTACTCCTCGTCGTCGAACGTCGTCAGCATCACCACCCTGCACCCCGGGGCCCGGCTGCGCAGGACGGCCACCGCTTCGACGCCGTCCAGCTCCGGCATCCGGACGTCCATGAGGACCACGTCCGGGCCCAGTTCCAGTGTCTTCGCCACGGCATCCCGGCCGTTCACGGCCGTGCCGACGACCGCGATGCCCGGCCGGATGGCGAGCAGGGAGGCGATGCCGTCCCGGATGAGGGTCTGGTCGTCCACCACGAGCACGCGTACCGCAGGCCTGGGCTCCGGGTCGTCGTCCATGTCATGTCTCCCGTGTCTTCCCGCGGGGAACGGTCACCGTCAGCCGGGTACCGGTGCCGGGGCCGCTGTCGATGTCGACACGTCCCGCCACGAGGTGCACCCGCTCCCTCATCCCGAGCAGCCCGACTCCCGCGGTGGCCGCGTCCGGTGCGAAGCCCCGACCGTCGTCGGTCACCAGGAGACGGGCGACGTCCTCGGCCAGGTGGAGCACCACCGACACCCGCGTGGCCCGCGCATGCCGACGCGCGTTGGTGACGCCCTCCTGCGCGGCCCGGTACAGGGCGGTCAGTTCGGGCGCACCGTAGCCGTCCTGGTCGCCGCTCACCTCGACCGTGACCCGCGGCCGTGCCTCACCGCCGTGCGCCAGGCCGGCGAGCGCGGTCGACAGCGTGGGATGCGGCGTCTCGCCCCGTAGCGTACGGACGGACTGGCGTACGTCGACCAGCGCGAGCCGTACCGACCTCCGCGCCTCGTTCAGCGCCTGCTGGGCCGCGTCGGGGTCCAGGGCCCGGAACTCCGACGCCATCTCCAACTGCACGGACATCGCCGTGAGATGGTGCCCGAGGCTGTCATGGATGTCCCGGGCCAGCCGGTTGCGTTCGGTCGCGGCGGACAGCTCGGCGACCTGTGCCGCGTACTCCTCCGAGGCGAACCGCGCGCGCTGCTCGCCGACGGCCACGGCGGCCATCGAGAGCGCCAGCATCAGGCCGACGGAGAGCATCAGCAGGTCGGACACGCGCTCCGGGTCGCGATACCAGCCGGGCGCGGTCAGCTGGTACGCGGTGAGCGGCCCGGCCAGGCAGAGCGCGCCGAGCGCGAGCGCGGTCGTACGGCCGAACGCGAAGTAGGCGGTGAACGGCAGCAGGACGAACAGCACGTGCGACAGTCCCGAGGCGTCGAGGAGCACCACCACGCCGATCAGGGAGCAACGCGCCAACAGGATCGGCACCCGTGCGGCGGGTCGGCGCCGGCCGCACGCCTCCAAGGCGAACAGCGCTCCCACCGCGGCGACGAAGCCGACCGTACGCCAGACCGTCGGCCCAGGACCGCCGTCCAGATCGGCCGCCGCGTGGTACAGGCCGCCGAGCAACACCGCGCCGTACAACAGGGGCGGCACCCACCGCACAGGCACATACGCCGCCATGCACACCCCCTCGCCCGCTGCCGCCCAGGCTAGGCCGAACACGGCGTCGAGGGGACACTCGCGCGGGAACTCCGGCAGGGTCGGGCCGGACGGCACATGCCGAACGGCCGTACACCGCCCGGACGATGGTGACCTATGGCCTTCGATGCCCCCCGTTCCACACCTCCCGCCACCGCCCGCCCGCTCCCTACGGTGACGGCCCTGACCCACTGTCCGAGCAACCGGAGCGGCATCATGTCCTCACCCATCACCTCATCGGCATCGGCATCGGCATCGACAGCGGCAGCGGCAGCGGCGGTCCGCGCCGACGCGCTGTGCGGGACACTGGCCGGCCTGCTGATCACCCTGCCCGCGCTGGTCGAGGCGTTCACCGGCGAGACCTCCGCGACCAGCGTCGCGTTCGCGCTCGCACCCGCCTTCGCCCTGCCGCTGCTCACCGGCCTGCAACTCGTGCAGCGCCCGGCCTCCGGACGCTTCGGAGACGTCGCCCGCACCGTCAACCTCGTCGGCCTCGGCCTGTTCGGCGGCGCCGCCTTCGCCGCGAACCTGGTGCTGTTCTACTTCGACGACAACGTCGTCGACGCCACCCTGACCGGCCCCACGGTCCCCGTGCTCATCGGCTCCGCGGCCGTCTTCGCCCTGGGCTGCGCCCTGTTCGGAGCCGCGCTGATCCGTGCCCGGGTGTTCCCGAGGCTCCCGTCGTGGGGCTACGCCGTCGTCCTGCCACTGTTCGCTTTCCTGACCGCGCTCCCCGACTCCCTGCTCACCAGCGCCCTGCACGTCCTGGTCGGCGTGATCCTGCTGTGGCTGTCCGCCGCGCTGTGGCGGATGGCTCGACGTCCGGAACCGGGGTCGCCGCGATGAACAGCGGCTGGATCCTGCGGTGCTCGGCGGCCTGCGAGCAACGCACGAACCGGGTGCGTGTACGGGGAGGCCGGTTCGTTCCAGCGGCGGAGGAACTACGGCCTGCCGAGGACTCCCGGGGTGTCGTGCACGACCACGCTCGAATGCAGCGGAACCCGCTCCGTGCGGAGCGTGTTCACCGGTGCCGCGGGGTCGGCCATGCCGAAGGAGATGCCGAACAGCAGCTTGAGCTCCGCGGGGACCCCCAGGAACTCGCGGACGGTGCCGGCGTAGACGCCGAGTATGGTCTGCGGGATGCCGGCCAGCCCCCGGGCCGCCAGCGAGAGCAGGAAGTTCTGCGCGTACATGCCGATGTCGCCGGCCGTCCGCACCCCGTCGCCGAGCGCCGGCATGAACAGGAAGGCCGCATGGGGAGCGCCGTAGAACTCCAGGTTCCTGCGGACCACCGCCCTCCTGCCGTCCCGGTCCGAGCGCTCGACACCCAGGGCCCGGTAGACACTCGCGCCCAGGGCCTGCGACCGCTGGAGGTAGAGGCCCTCGCCGTAACCATCGGTGAAATCAGGGGAGGTCCGTCCCTCTTCCTCGGCCTGGAGCAGCTCCTTGCTCAGGGCGTCCCGCGCCGCACCTGAGACGACGTGCACCGTCCACGGCTGGGTGTTGCTGTTCGAGGGGGCCGTCTGTGCGTCTTCCAGCACGCCGCGGATGTCCGAAGGGGACAGGGCGGTGGCCAAGAACCGTCGGGGGGAGCGCCTGGAGCGTGCGAGGTCGGTGAAGGATGATGCGGTGCCGGGCAAGGCGGTTCCTTTCCGTAGCGCGGGGGACTGTGCGCTCGTCGTGTGCGTCTTGTTCGTTCGCGGTGTGCCGGCGCAGCCGCCCTCGTGCCGTCGCGTGCGCGAGAGTCGCGCCTGGTGACTCAGCGGTGGGCGGCGCGGTTCATCTCGACGACGTCCTCAAGGGTGGCCGTGGCCGGGAGCGTGGCGAGGCGTTCCGGCACGCTGTCGCGGATGCGGGCGTCCTTGACGCGGTCGGCCGCGGCCAGAGCCGCCGGCAGCTCGTCGAGGGTCAGCTCGGTGCAGTAGGCGGGGCTGTTCGGCTGCTGGCGCCAGGAGTCGGCCAGGGTGCCGGCGTCGTAGGGGTCGAAGCCGGTGTCGTCCACGAGCCGCATGGCCACACGCCGCGCTTCCTCGGAGTCCCCGGCGACGGGGATGGCGAGGCGGCCGGGCGTTCCGGCCGGAACACCCCGGGTGCGCTGGGTTTCGGCCAGGGCGGCGTTCCACGCCTTGACCACGGGGCGCCCCAGCTGCTCGGCGTTCCACAAGCTCTCGACCGCGCCGTTGTCCACGGCCTCGATCTGCCCGTTGAGGTGCGGATAGTAGTTCGAGGTGTCGATGACCACCGTCTCGGCGGGGACCGATGCGAACAGGTCGGCCAGCTTCCCCGCCACTCCGAAGGGGACGGCCAGGACGATGACGTCGCGGCCCTGGACGGCGTCGGCGAGTTCCGTCGCGCGGGCTCCGGACTCCAGCACCTCTGACCGGACGGCCTCGGGGCCGCGGGCGTCGGCCACCTGGACGTCATGACCGGCCGTGCTGAGCTTGGCGGCGAGGTTCCCGCCGATGGCACCGGCGCCTATGACAGTAATTTTCATGATGTGTCCTTCGGGAGGGTGCACTGCCCCTGAGGGCAGCGCGATGTGAGGGCTGGGTGGTGCTGCCACCTGGCGGTGTCGGGGCGGGGTCGGGCGCCCGACGTCTAGGCCCGGGTGTCCTGCTCGCGGTAGCCGCTCGCGATGAGCGTGCGGAGCCGGTCGAGGGATTCTTCCTCCGTGCCGGTGCCCTTGATCCAGGCGATGGAGCAGGCCGCGAGGAACAGGTCGTCGCCCCGCACCGACGCGCGCACGCGCCCCGCGAGCTGCGCGGCTCGCACGTACTGATCGGTGGCGGAGATGAGGATGTCGCAGGGAATCGTGAGCGGGTTCTCCGGCTCCTGCGCCCTGGCCGCGGCCATGAGCGGGTCCGGCAGGCCGCTGAAGGCGCTGAAGTAGTCCTCCATCGCCCGCAGCCACTGCTCCAGCGCCTCGGCGGGATCGTCGAGCCGCTCGATGTCCGCCTGACGGGCCACCAGTTCCTCGGAGCGCGTCTGCAGCACGGCCGCCAGCAGCGCCTCCCGGGTGGGGAAGTGCCGGTACAGGGTGCCGGGTCCGACGCCGGCCTCCTTGGCCACCGCCTCCAGTGAGGTGCCGACCCCGTGCTGCAGGAAGTGACGTTGCGCGGTCTCCAGGAGGGCGGCGCGGTTGCGCTGGACGTCCGCGCGGGGCTTGCGTCCCCGCTGCTCACCGGCGCTCATGCACCCTCCTGCCTTGCCCTGGTCCTGCGGCCGCACCAAAACGGATGCTGCCTCCGTATGCATTCGAGAGTAAAACGGAGGCGGCATCCGGTCAAATCGGCGGGCCGACCCCCGACCCGTTCTCCGGCCCAGGACGTCAGGGCGTGAGCTGCTGGTGCCCGATGACGGAGAGCAGGTCGAGTTTGCTGTGGCTCTCCGTGCCGGGGCGAGTGGTCAGCACCACCAGGGTCTGGGCGCGGTTCTCGGTGAACAGGATCTGGGCGTCGACGTCGATGCGGCCGAGTTGGGGATGGAGGATGGTCTTGCAGTCCTCGTAGCTCTGCGCGACCTCCTGAAACTCCCACATGCGGACGAACTCAGGGCTGTGTTCCTGGAGTTCGGCGAGAATCCGGGCGGCTCGGGCAGTGTCGCTGCCGGCTGTCAGCGCCGCCCGCAGGCGCGCCGCCTGGGCACGGCCGTGGCGTTCGTGGGTCTCCTCGGGAACCATCAGACGTTCGGCCGGGTCCATGAACCAGCGGTAGTAGCCGCTTCGGGCCAGACCGGTGTGGCGGGTCTGGTCGCCGAGCAGCGCCACGGCCAAGGGGTTCATCGCGAGAGTGTCGACCAGGTCGGTCTGCACCAGGGCCGGGCAGTCGTCCAGTCGGTCCAGGACCCGCAGCAGCGTCGGACTGACATGTTCCGAGCGGCGGAAGCGGGCCGGCGCGTTGTGGCCGATGAGGGCGAAGAGATGGTCGCGCTCGTCCAGGGTCAGCCGCAGTGCCCGGGCGAGAGCCGTGGTGATCTGGATGGAGGGCTGCGGGGCCCGCTGCTGTTCCAGCCGGGCGTAGTAGTCGGTGGACATGCCGGCGAGCTGCGCGACCTCCTCGCGGCGCAGTCCTCGGGTACGCCTGCGCGGCCCCTCGGCCAGCCCGACCTCGCGGGGCCGCAGCGTCTCACGCCGGTGGCGCAGGAATTCCGCCAGCTCCTTCTTGTCCATGCCCCCATCCTCGCCGTATCCCGGTCGGCTATCCAGAGACCGCCGATCCATGGCTGAGCACTCCTCTCCCACCGCGCGAAGCCGCCCACGAGTGCGTCCGACGCCGGGGGCGCTCGCGGATGGGACGGCCCGACGGTCCCTTTTTGTCCGCATGACCCGCTGGGAAAATCGCGGGCCGTCGGCGGCGCGCCGCACGCCGTCGGCATGCGAGACGGCCTGCCGCGACGGTCCCCCGTCGACGACGCCCGGCGCTCCGGGAGCGGCCCGGGCCTCGTCGGCCGGCTTGGCCGGGACGTCGAGGTGTGCCGTGTCGTCCGGGGGCGCTCGCGTGCCCGTCGGCGCTCAGGACGGAGCCGGGTCGCCGCCCGTGCGCCGACAGGACCTGCCCGCGTGCCGTTGTTCCGCGGCGGTCACCCACAGGTCGGTCAGCTGCCGCTGACCATGGCGAGGACGTCGTCGTAGGAGCCGGTGGCCACCGCGTCGCGGATGAACCTGGCGCGCTCGACGACCAGCTCCTTCGCGTCGGGCGTCGCGCGCAGCAGGTCGAAGGTCTCGGTGAGGAAGTCCTCCAACGGCATGGCGTGGTCGCTGTCCTGCTGGCCCAGCAGGGTCGTGCGCACGCCCGGCGGGACCACCTCGATCACCTGGACGCCGACGTCGGCACCGGCGAGCTGGATGCGCAGGCTCTCGGAGAAGGAGTGCAGGGCGGCCTTGGTCGCGCTGTAGGTCGGGGTGCTCTGATACGGGACGAACGCCAGCGCCGAGGTGACGTTCATGACGACCGCGTCGTCCTTGCCCACCAGCAGCGGCAGGAAGGCGTACGTCATCCGGATCGTGCCGAGCAGATTGGTCACGACGTGATCCTCGGCGACCTGGAGTTCGGCCGGGTCGAGGAGGTTCTCCCGCAGCATGATGCCGGCGTTGTTGACCAGGACGTTCAGGCCCGGGTGGCTCGCCGCCACGGTCTCACGGGCCCGGGCGATCGAGTCGGGGTCCGCGACATCGAGGACGACCGTGTCGATGCCCGGGTGCTCGCCCGCGATCTCGTCGAGGAGTTCCTTGCGCCGGCCGGCGACGACCACCTTGTTGCCGGCCTCGTGCAGACGCAGGGCCAGACCGAGGCCGATGCCCGAGGTTCCGCCGGTGATCAGGATCGTGTTGCCGGTCATCTTCATGGGGTCTTGCTCCTTCGGTACGGCGGGCCGGTGAGCGCCCGCGACCTCGACCGTAGGGGCGCCCGCGCAGGGGCGGGAGAGGAAGGTTCATCCATGGATCGGCGGTCCCTGGCTGATCCGTGGAAGCAGTCCGTGCGGCAAAAACGGCGATCCGTCGTTGCACCGCGACATCCGTACGGACCCTCTCCCACAAGCTCCAGGCGCTGTGGCCGGCTGACTTCCGTCGCACCGCGCGGACGGCGCCGACCAGCGGTGCCCGACCACTCGGACCTCGGACGCGGCGGGGCCCGGCCTCGCCGGTCACGCCTCCATGGGGCTGGCGGTGACTGAGTACGAAGGGCCGTCGCGTCCCAGAGGACGTGCCCGGCCACCGCGTCAGTACCGGCCGTTGAGGGCACGACGCTCGTCGGCCGCCTGGTGACCCGGCCGGTGCATCGGTCCCGTACCCAGGGTCAGGGACAGGCCCGTGCCCTGGTTGGCTTCCAGTGATCCCGGTCGGCCTGCATCACGTGCTCGATCCGGATGGGCAGCCGTTCTGTCGCTGTCCGGTGGCGGGGAAGACCGCGTTCGCGACAGCGGCTGCCACGCCGATCATCGTGACTTCGCCGAGGCCCTTCACCCCGAGGTCGTTGAGGATCAGGTCGGGCGCGTCGATGAAATCGAAGTCGATCTCCTTTAGGTCGGCGTTGACCGCGACCGGGTACTCCTCGATGTCTTCATCATGGCTTGGTCATCCTTTGTGACAGGGCCCCGACCATGGGGCCTCGACAGCCGCTGCCTCGACTGAGGGAGCGGGCAGCCGGTACTCACGATCCGGCCAGGTCGAGGTGGCTCACAGGGCCTGAGGTGTGGCCCGTCGCGACAGTGATCGTGGCAGTGACCGGCTCAACGCGGCGGGCCGGTGAGCGTCTGCGGACTCGACCGTAGGGGCGGCCAGGCAGGGGGCGGGAGAGGAAGATCTATCCAGGGATCGGCGGTCTCTGCCTGGGGGAGTCGTCCTACCAGCGGCGCACATCCGCCAACAGCGTCGGAATGCCTGGCGGATCCCGGCGGATCCCGGCCTCCCCGCAGGCCCGGCGGTCGGGGGCGGCTCGTTGACGACCGTCCGCGACGAGTCGGAGAGGCCAGGCTCCGCGAGGTACGCCCCTTCCCGGGCTCCACGTCGGCCCTGAGCACGGGGGGCCCTTGGTGAGCGCACATTCGTGGACGGAGGCTCGAACGCGCCTCCCGCCACCGGAGGGCGCATACGGCGGTGTCCGACCGGCAGCCCGACCGGTGGCGTCCGCCCGGTGGCGGGCGCGTCTGCGGTGGGGTGGCCGTCAGTCGTGCAGGGCGCGCAGCACCTTGTAGAAGGCGGCCTTGCTCTCGAAGCCGATGCCGGGGGTGTCGGTCAGGCCGACGCGGCTCTTCTCGACGACGGCGTCGTCGGCGAAGCCGCCGGTGGGCTGGAACTCGCCCGGGTACGACTCGTTGCCGCCGAGTTTGAGGGCGGCGGCGATGTGCAGGGAGAACTGGTGCCCGCCGTGCGGGATGCAGCGCCTCGACGACCAGCCGTGCTGACGGAGCATGTCCTGGATGCGCAGGTACTCCACCAGACCGTAGGAGAGCGCGGGGTCGACCTGGATGGTGTCGCGGTCGGGGCGCAGGCCGCCGTAGCGGATCAGGTTGCGGGCGTCCTGGAGGGAGAAGAGGTTCTCGCCCGTGGCGATGGAGCCGGTGTAGTGCTCGGCCACGGTGGCGTTGAGGTGGTAGTCGAGCGGGTCGCCGATCTCCTCGTACCAGAACAGTCCGTAGGGCTCGATGGCCCGCCCGTACTCCAGCGCCGTGTGGAGGTCGAAGCGGCCGTTGACGTCGACGGCCAGCCGGGAGCCGTCGCCGTCCAGGACGTCGATGACCGCCTCGATCCGGCGCAGGTCCTCCGCCAGGTCGGCACCGCCGATCTTCATCTTGACGACGTCGTAGCCCAGGTCGAGGAAGCCGCGCATCTCGTCCTGAAGGTCGGTGACGGTCTTGCCGGGGGCGTAGTAGCCGCCGGCCGCGTAGACGAAGACGGAGTCGTCGGGCTGCCCGTCGCCGTAGCGCTCGGACAGATATTGGTAGAGCGGCTTGTCCTCGATCTTGGAGGCCAGGTCGAACAGGGCCATGTCCACCACACCGACCGCGACCGAGCGCTCGCCGTGCCCGCCGGGCTTCTCGTTGTTCATCATCACGTCCCACGCCTTGGCGTGGTCCAGGCCGCCCCGCTCGTCGAGCAGGCTGCCGGGCTCTGCCTCGATGAGGCGTGGCAGGACCCGGCGGCGCAGGATCTCACCGGCGCTGTAGCGGCCGTTGGAGTTGAAGCCGTAGCCCACCACGGGCTTGCCGTCCCGGATGACGTCGCTCTCGATCGCCACGATCGAACAGTCCATGGAGCTGAAGTCGATCCAGGCGTTGCGGATCGAGGAGCTGATGGGGACGACGCCCTCGTAGACGTTGGTGATCTTCACCGCCGGTTCCTTTCTCATATCTTATAAGATGTACTGGCTGTTAGGCTGAGCCAGTCCGATGGGGGATGTCAAGGGGTGGGAAACCTCGGAAGGGGGCGGTCAGGGGGCCATGGCAGGACAGAACCTGTTCTTCAGCAAGAGCGACCTCGCCTACGCGGAACTCCGCGATCGGATCCTCTCCGGCACTCTCCCCGCCGGGTCACGGCTCGCCCAGTACGACCTCGCCGAGTCCCTGAACATGAGCATCACGCCCCTGCGTGAGGCCATCCGCCGCCTCAGCAGCGAGGGACTCGTCACCGTCGACACCCACCGCGACGTCCGGGTCTCCGTCATGAACTCGATCGAGGCCCGCCAGCTCTTCGAGGTCCGTCTGTCCCTGGACCCCACCGCAGTCGAACTGGCCGCCCAGCGACGGACCGACGACGACATCGCCACGATGCGGGCCGCCGTCGACAAGCTCCTCCCTGTCACCCGTCAATGGGGGGAGGAGGCGCTGACGGCGCACCGTGCCTTTCACCAGGCGCTGTACCGGGCCTCCCACAACGACGTCCTCATCCGTCTCCTGGACGACCTGTGGGACAAATCCGATCGCTACCGGCGCCTCGGCCTCGAACTCCCGCCCGGTGACGAACCCCGCACCCGGGACCTACAGGAACACCACCAGCTCGTCTCCCTCGTCGTGGAAGGCCGCGCCGCCGAAGCCGCCCAGTTGATGCGAGGCCACATCACCCACAGCCTCACCGCCACCGCCATCAGCGCCCTCGAAGACCGCGAGGCATCGTCCGGATAGCGCTTGGCGTGGGCGCGGCCCAGGCCTGCGGTCTCCGGTGCGGGCGCGTGTTCGTGGGCGCGTGTTCGTGGACGTGTCAGGTCGCGGCCCTGACGTGGTCGTGCTCGACGCCCAACAGGGCGAAGGCGTTGTGGATGCCCTGTTCGAGCAGATCATCGGCGAGCTGCCTGTCGACCAGGGCTCGGGAGAGTTGCAGCGTCCCGGCCATCATGGCGTAGGCGCTGAGCGCCCGGGTTCGTGCCGACCGCGGATCGTCGGGTGCCAGACGGGCGGCGATGCCGTCGACGACCGTCAGCACACCGTCCGTGTAGGCCTGCCTGGTCGAGGTGGGGCAGCGTCGGATCTCGTCGAGCAGGGCGGCGGAGGGGCAGTCGTCGTCCGAGCTGTCACGGTGCCGCGGGGACAGGTACCACCGCACGATCTGCTCCAGTCCGGCGCGGCCGGGTGCCGCCTGGGCGACGATGTTCGCGTTCTGTGTGTGCAGCTGGTCGGCGACCGCGGTGGCCACGAGGTCGTCCTTCGACGTGAAGTGGGTGTAGAAGGCGCCGTTGGTCAGTCCCGCGTCCTTCATGAGTGCCGAGATGCCCGAGCCGTCGATGCCGTCCCGCTTGAACCGGCGCCCGGCCGCCTCGACGATCCGCTGCCGGGTCGCCCGCTTGTGCTCTGTCCCGTATCGCACCGCACGCTCCTTCTCCTCGGATGGGTCGCTCCGCCCCTACGGTCCCCTCATTGTATTGCGAACATAATTCAATGAGTCCGGGGTGCCGCCGTTCTGTTCGACGGGCCGTCGGCACCGCAGACCGCAGACCGCAGACCGCAGCCGCCGAGCACAGGTGACCGCTCGGCTCCCTCCGTGAGAGACGGTGCGCTCGCGAGACCCCTCCGCGAAGTCATGCCGGTGACCTGCGGCTTCGTCCGTCGGGGTAGCGGGCACGGATGCCCCCGTTCCTGCCCGCTGTTCACCGTGGCTGACCCCTGCGTCCGGACGACTGTGGCACGCGACCTCTCGGTCTCGAACCGGGGTCGCTCAGTCCAGGAAGTAGGACCAGAAGGGGATCGTGGCGTACCGATGGTCTTCGGGCGTCGGCACAGGGCGACCGAACTCATGGTGGAAGTAGTCGACCAGATCAGTGCCGTAGTAAATGATGTCCGTCTGGTACATGGACAGCACAGGCGTACCGGTGCGGTCGGGATCGGCCAGCAGGTACCGATGCGAGTAGATCGGCACCATGACAGGCACCTTGGCCAGGTACGTGCGAGCCACGTCCAAGGCGTCCTGGGTGCCCGTCGGCCGTGGCTCCCAGTCCGGATGCCAGAAACCGTTGTGCTGCACGTCGAACAGCACCCCCTCCACTGGCCAGGCCAACCGCTCCGCCAGGTCCTCCGGATCGCCGTCCCGCCAATCGGGCCAACTCCGGCTCCCCGTGGGGAGTCCCGCGCCCAGCAGCGTTCGGTGCTCCGGCGCGAAACGGAACCGCCAGCGTTCCTCGACGTCATCAAGCTCTCGCTCACTCATGCCTCGCTTCACCTCCACGCGGGCGGACAGCATGGCAAGCAACGTCTGGGCGTCATCTGACGTCAGGGGGTTCTCGGGGCTGATCGGATTCATGCGGGGAACGGTAGGACACCCTGAGCACGGCAAGCAGGGGGATTTCGCCGAGCCCTCAGCTCGGGCGCGACTTGGGAGGAGCGGGGATCGGCATATGGACGGGGTGATCGCTGGAGGCAGCGGACCGCGACAGGGCCGGCGGAGAGCCGCTCCCGGCTGCGGCCATTCGAGGCCGGTTCGGGTGCTGACCTGGGCGAACGGCCAAGGAGCTGCCTCGTCGGTCGTGACTGCGTTCACCGTTCACCGTGGTTCCCCGCTGGTCCCCGCTGGTCCCCGCTGCTCCCCGCTCGTTCTGGTGCGGACGAGAGCGGCCCACCGTAGGCGCCTGAAATTGGTGAGCGTTCGGGGCGTGGTTGTCGGCACCCTGAGGCATGAGCCGTGCCCTCCGCTCACCCCAGGACGGCGTAGGCGTTCCGGATGCCCTGCTCGAGGACCTCGTCGGAGAGCTTCCGGTCGGACAGGGCGCGGGACAACTGCAGAGTCCCCACCATCATGCTGTAGAGCCCGATGGCCGTGCCGCGAGCGGACTGAGGGTCCTCGGGTGTCAGGCGGACGGCGAGCTCGTCGATGATGTTCCGCGCGCCGTCGGTGTAGGCCTGCTTGGTCGCGTCTCCGCAGCGGCCGATCTCGTCGAGCAGGGCGGCGGAAGGACATCCGGTACCGGGGTGGTCACGGTGCTCGGGCGACAGATACTCACGCACGAGGTCCTTGAGCCCCTCGCGGCCGGGCCGCCGGGTGCCGTACTGCGCGAGCTGTGTGTTCATTTCGCCGGCCACGACATGGGCGACGAGGTCGTCCTTGGAGGTGAAGTGGGCGTAGAAGGCGCCGTTGGTGAGCCCCGCGTCCGACATCAGGGTGGAGATGCCCGAACCGTCGATGCCGTCCTGCTTGAACCGCTGGCCGGCCTTCTCGATGATGCGTTGCCGCGTCACCTGCTTGTGCTCCTTGGCGTAGCGCACCACGAGCTTCCTCCGTTCGCTCCCCGGGGCGGGTGCCCCGCACTCCAGCCTAATCCATGGTCTGACGTACGTAATATGACGCCCGGTACGCGACCTCGGCCGCTGACCGGTCATCGCGTGACGGGCCGGTCGGGGGCTCAGGTCCGAGCTCGGGCGCCGGGGCCCAGCCGGGCCGTGACGTCCCCGGGGGTGAGGGTCGAGTGCTCCGCGGAGCACTCGACGACGACGCGGACCGGGGCGTCGCAGTCGGTGTGGCGGACGTCCAGCACGGAGCCTTCGGGCCCGACCGCGTACGCCTCGCCCCACTGGCTCAGAGCCATCAGGACCGGCCACAGGTCCCAGCCCTTGCGGGTCAGGCGGTACTCGTTGCGCGAGCGGCTGCCCGGCTCCTGATAGGGGACGGTCTTCAGGACACCGGCCGTGATCAGTTTCCGGAGGCGGTCACTGAGGACGGCCTCGGACAGGCCGATATGGCGGTGGAAGTCGTCGAAGCGGCGGACTCCGTTGACGGCGTCACGCAGGATCAGCAACGTCCACTTCTCTCCGACCACGTCGAGCGTGCGCTGGACGGGGCAGTTCTCCGTGCTCGCCTCAAGCCACTCCATCCCGCCATCGTAGACACCTGGCTTCGTCATTGACAGTCAGGTGAACGCGCAGCTAGCTTCAGTTGCAAAAGTCAGATGGGAAGGTGCCCGGCCGTGGGACGAACGCGTACGTACCAGTGGGAAGATCCCGCGATCCTGGCGGAAGCCGCCGGGCGCATGGCCGGCATCGACTTCCTGCGCGAGCTGAAGGCCGGACGACTGCCGGGCCCGCCCATCAACTACTCCATCGACTTCACCCTGGACGAGGTGGAGTCCGGCCGGGCGGTCTTCTCCCTGACGCCGGGGGAGGAGCACTACAACCCGATCGGCAGCGTGCACGGAGGTATCTTCGCCACCCTGCTCGACTCGGCGGCCGGCTGCGCCGTCCAGTCCACCCTCCCGAAGGGCATGGCGTACACCTCGCTCGACCTGACGGTGAAGTTCCTGCGGCGGATCACCGTGGACACGGGCACGGTGCGCGCCATCGGCACCGTCCTCAGCCAGGGGCGTCAAACGGCCCTCGCCCAGGCGCAGTTGGTCGACGCGTCGGACCGGCTGCTCGCCCACGCCACCAGTAGCTGCATGCTCTTCCCGGTGCCTCCCGCGCAGGGGTGAGCGTCGGCGGCGACCCGGTGACGCCCGAGCGGTGCTGCCGGACTCCCTCGACCTCGGCGTGGAACGCCGAGACACGAGGTGAAGCAACTGCGGCGCACGGCGGTGGCGGCCCGTGACTCCACGGGCCGCCGGACCGTCGTGCGCCGCAGTCGTGCGGGGACGCCCGGAGTCGGTGGTGTGCCGGCACCGCCTCGCTCTGGCCCCGGGCGGTGGAGGGCGGCCGAGACGGCAGCGCAGCGGCACCGAGACGGCTCACTGAGGCGGCTCTCCACGGGCGTGGGCCGCTGTCACATCGCCGGCGGTGGCGGCGTCCCCCTTCCGGGGATCGTGCCGGAACGGAGGGTCCGTGGGGGACCGGTCTCAGCCGTTCTCGGACTCCATCGCGATCACGACCTTGCCGGCCTTGGTGCGGCCCTGCTCGACGTGTGCCATCGCCTCCAGTGTCTGCTCGAACGGGAAGGTGCTGTCGATGACCGGGCGGAGCTTGCCGCTGTCGTAGAGGGCGCCGAGTTCGCGCAGCTGGGCGCCGTTGGCCTCCATGAAGAGGAACTCGTAGCGCACGCCGAGCGTCCTGGCCCGTTTGCGGATCTTGCGGCTGAGTGTGTTCATGATCAGGCCCATGAAGCCGGGGGCGCCGAGCTGCTTGGCGAAGTCGGCGTCCGGCGGGCCGACGACGCTGATGGCCAGGCCGCCGGGCTTCAGCACGGTCAGGGACTTCTCCAGGTTCGCTCCGCCCAGGGAGTCCAGCACCAGGTCGTAGCCGGACAGCACCGTCGAGAAGTCCTCCTTGGTGTAGTCGACGACGATGTCGGCGCCCAGGCTCCTGACCAGCTCCTCGGTCTGGGTGCTCGTGGTCGTTGCCACGGTGGCGCCGAGGTGCTTGGCGAGCTGGATGACCGTCGAGCCGAGGCCGCCGGCGCCGGCGTGGACGAGCACCTTCTGGCCCGGCTTCACATGGGCGCGCTCGACGAGGACCTGCCAGGCGGCCAGGGCCACCAGCGGCAGTGCGGCGGCCTCCCGGAGGGTGAGGGAGGCCGGCTTGGGCGCGACGTCGTCCATGTCGATCGCGATGAACTCCGCGAAGCCTCCGATCCGCAGGTCACGCGGGCGGGCGTAGACCTCGTCACCGACGGCGAAGCCCCGCACGGCGGA
Source organism: Streptomyces gottesmaniae (assembly GCF_031845845.1). Taxonomy (NCBI): domain Bacteria; kingdom Bacillati; phylum Actinomycetota; class Actinomycetes; order Kitasatosporales; family Streptomycetaceae; genus Streptomyces; species Streptomyces gottesmaniae. The sequence goes on along the minus strand of NZ_JAVRFJ010000006.1, from coordinate 138,594 downwards.
ACCGACCCGGGTGACGACGCCGGCGACGTCGTGCCCGAGCACGAACGGAAGCTTGTACTTCAGGAGCTGCTTGAACTCCCCGTTGCGGACCATCTTGTCCAGCGGGTTGACGCTGGTGGCGCTCACCTTGACCAGGACGTCGCGCTCGCCGACGGTCGGCTCGGGCACCTCCGCGGCGCGCGCGCCGTCCTTGCCGTACTTCTCGACGACGAAAGCCTTCATGTCGGCCGCCTTTCTGTGTGAGTGTGCCCGTGGACCTGCGCGCCCGTTCCTCGCGTGCGGCCGGGTTGATGTACCGACAGCGACGCTACTGCCTGAGTATGGAAAAGTAAACTCAGCTGAGGTTAGAATCACCCCATGGATGCGAGGATCGAAGATCTCCAAGGTGTCGGCATGGACTTCCGTCTCGACCGGGACACGTCGAACTGTTCGATCGCCCGGACCCTTGAGATCGTGGGTGAGAAGTGGACGATCCTGATCCTGCGCGAGGTCTGGTACGGATCGTCCCGTTTCAGTGACTTCGAACGTATCCTCGGCTGCCCTCGCAATCTTCTCGCGGCGCGACTCAAGATGCTCGTGGAGGAAGGGATCCTGGCCACCGAGACCTACAAGGAGCCGGGCGCGCGGAGCCGGCCGAAGTACGTGATCACGCCCAAGGGCATGGATCTGGTCCCGGCCGTGATGGGGCTGCTGCAGTGGGGTGACCGCTACCGCGCCGACCCGGAGGGCCCGGCCGTGCTGGCGCGGCACCGTGGGTGTGGCGCGCACGTCGACGCCCAGATCCGCTGCGAACGGGGCCACGCCGTGCAGGCGGAGGACATCGAGAGCATCCCCGGCCCGGCGTTTCGGATGAGGTCGGCCGGGTGAGCCGAGCCGGGTCCCCTCTCTGGCCGCCGGAGCCGGCCGGTGGGCCGCCCGCCGTGACGGAGCGGATCGAGGGGCTGCCCCGTCGTGAGCGGTCGGGCGGCACCTCGGCGCGGGCGTCAGGTCGATACCGTCCTCGCATGCGGTGCGTACGGCCGCCCGGTCGCCGCCATCTGCCTCGACCCCTCGGGCTCGGTGTCGCCGAGGCCGTCGGAGTACACGAAGTCGCCGGGGCGTCGGTCCGCCGTCGAGGATGGGGGAGCGGGCATAGATCACGGCGTCGGCGTGCTGAAGTCCACGTCCGGGGAACCGGTGCCGAGCGGGTGAACCACAGGGATGCCTCCCTCGTCCTTCACCGGTCTCCGGGCGGCGGGCGGTGGCCCGGAGAACTACCGTCGCCGTCGCATCGCTGAACAGTTCGTTCGAATCGGGAGCGAGTTGGTCTCTCGCGGGAGCCGGCCGCCCCAGCCGAAAGGAAGCCGTCCATGGACGAGCAGGGTGAGCACTTCGACGTAGTCGTACTCGGCGCGGGCCCCGGCGGATACGTAGCCGCCATCCGGGCCGCCCAACTGGGCAAGAGCGTCGCGGTCGTCGAGGAGAAGTACTGGGGCGGCGTCTGCCTGAACGTGGGCTGTATCCCCACCAAGGCCCTGCTGCGCAACGCCGAGCTCGCGCACATCTTCACGCGCGAGGCGAAGACCTTCGGCATCAAGGTCGACGGTGAGGTCTCCTTCGACTACGGGGAGGCCTTCCGCCGCAGCCGGAAGGTCGCGGACGGCCGGGTCAAGGGCGTCCACTACCTGATGAAGAAGAACAAGATCACGGAGATCAGCGGTCGCGGCACGTTCGTCGACCCGCACACGCTCGAGGTGGCCGACTTCGACGGCAACACCCGCACCATCGGCTTCGACCACTGCGTCATCGCCGCCGGCGCGACCCCCAGGCTCCTGCCCGGCACCCGCCGTACCTCGCGCGTCGTCACGTACGAGGAGCAGATCCTCGCCGAGGACCTGCCGCAGTCGATCGTCATCGCGGGCGCCGGCGCGATCGGTGTCGAGTTCGCGTACGTGCTGCACAACTACGGCGTCAAGGTGACGATCGTCGAGTTCCTCGACCGTGTCGCCCCGCTGGAGGACGCCGAGGTCTCCGCGGAACTGGCCAAGCAGTACCGGAGGTTGGGCATCGACGTGCTCACCTCGACCCGCGTCGAGTCGATCGACGAGTCCGGTCCGCAGGTCCGGGTCACGGTCACCGGCAAGGACGGGACCCAGCAGGTCCTTCAGGCCGACAAGGTCCTCCAGGCGATCGGCTTCGCGCCGAACGTCACGGGATACGGCCTGGAGAACACCGGCGTGCGCGTCACCGAGCGCGGCGCGATCGACGTCGACGGCCGCTGCCGCACCTCCGTGCCACACATCTACGCCATCGGCGACGTCACCGCGAAGCTGATGCTCGCGCACGCCGCCGAGGCGATGGGCGTGGTCGCCGCCGAGACGATCGCCGGCGCGGAGACCATGGAACTGGACTACGTGATGATCCCGCGGTCCACCTTCTGCCAGCCGCAGATCGCCAGCTTCGGCTACACCGAGGCGCAGGCGCGGGAGAAGGGCTTCGACGTCCAGGTCGCCAAGTTCCCCTTCACCGCGAACGCCAAGGCCCACGGCCTGGGCGACGCCACCGGCTTCGTGAAGCTGATCAGCGACGGCAAGTACGGCGAACTCCTCGGCGGCCACCTCATCGGCCCGGACGTGACGGAACTGCTCCCCGAACTGACCCTGGCCCAGCAGTGGGACCTCACCGTCCACGAGGTCGCCCGCAACGTCCACGCCCACCCCACCCTGGGTGAGGCCGTGAAGGAAGCCGTCCACGGCCTCGCCGGCCACATGATCAACATGTAGCGGTGGTTCGACGCCACGACACCAGGGACAGGGCCCGTTGGCGCCCGGATCAGCTTGGCGATCCCGGGCTGCCAAGGGGCCCTGATGCGTTGGCGGGGGGATCCGAGGCGGGGGCCTCGGCCGGAATGATCATGACCGTACTCGCATGAGGGCTGTCGCGGTGCCGCGGTGCGGCGTACGTGCTGCCCGGCGAGTTCCTGTCCGGCTCGCCCGGGTGCGGGTGAGCAGGGGGCGTTCAGTGGGTGCGAGTTTCGGCGGCTTCCGACAGCTGTGCCCGGGCGTCGGTGCGGCGGCGAGCCCGACGTAGCCACGCTGCGGAGGCGGCGGGCGACGAAGGCCAGGCACCGTGCGCAGGGTTCATCGAGCCACTGCGCGTCGTCGGCGACGATCAGCACCGGCTGCTCCTTGGCCAGTTCACCGACGAGCGTCAGTACCGCCACGCTGATCAGGAACCGGTCCGCCACCTCACCGGAGTTGCCGTCCCCCAGTCCGCCATGTGTCGCAGCCCCATGACGGATACGGTGACCGATCCGCTTCCGGGCCTCCCTCCGTAGTGTCGGACATGATCCATCCGCTCGCGCCCCACCGCTCAAGAGCTGTGCGGCCGGGGGAAGGACAGGGGCCGTGTCCCATGAGCGGAGGAGACGGCCCCGCCGCGTGCCGATCCGTGGGGACGTGATCGGCGCGCCGGACGGCCCGGTGGCCGCCTCCCCGTCACGGGATCGGCCGCCGGGCCCTGTCGGAGCAGGGTGATTCGGCGGAAAGAAGACGAGCTCGGGCGGGACGGGCGCCGGGGGACGGGACCGGCCCGCGTTCTCAACCGTCGAAGTCGACCGTGAGGGTGTCGGAGACGGCATACGTCTGGCAAATGAGGATGTAGCCCGCGGCGACTTCGGCCGGTTCCAGGGCCTTCACCGGAGGCGACACCCTGGGGGTCGCCGGTCTCCGGCGGCGGCAATCGCACGCGGAGCGGTGGAGGCGGCTCGTCGCCGCGCCTCGCGGGGCCGGGCCGCCGGTGAGGGCCCGGCCCCGCGAGGTCGGGGTCATACGCGGTCGGCCGCGATCAGCACGTACTGGAAGGAGCCGTCCCGGTAGGACTCGATGAACGCCTCCTCGATCCCGGTGACCAGCGAGGACGTGGCCCGCAGCTCCCAGTAGGGCAGCGTCTGCGGGGTGAGGTCGATGACGGCGTTCGGCACCAGCCGGTTGTCGGCCATGGCACGCAGGTACTCGCGGCGGGAGTGGATGTTGCACTCGAAGTGGGCGTTGATCTGGGAGACCCACTTCGACGGCTGGCCGTAACGGGGGTTCCAGCAGCCGGTGACGGTCACGTACCGGCCGCCGACCTTCAGGAAGCGGGAGTGCTCGGCGAACAGGTCGTGGAGGTCGACGTACATGGTCGACTCGTTGTTCCACGAGGCCGCGATGCTGCCCTTGTCGAAGGGCGTGTCGAGCATGTTGCACACGCGGGAGCGGACGTGGTCCTCGACGCGCAGTTCGCGCGCGCGCCGGTTGCCGAAGTCGGCCTGCGCGGCGGACAGGGTGACGCCCTCGACCTTGGCGCCGAAGCGCTGGTGAGCCATGATCATGGACCCGCCGCGCCCGCAGCCGGCGTCGACGAGGGTGTCGTCGGGGCCGACGGAACCGAGGTGGTCCAGAAGGAACTCCGCCTGCGCCGACTCCAGCCGGTGCAGCTCCGCGATGAGCTTCTTCTCGTACTCGCTGTGTGCCGGGTCGCCGAGCGCGGCGTGGTCCACGGAGCCGATGCCGTAGTGGTGGTGGTAGAGGCCGTCCACGTCGCCGAGGCGCAGGTTGACGGGGCGCGCCTCGTTGTTCCAGTAGCGGGCGATGTCCTCCTGGTACGGCGTCGCCGGGGCCGGGATCTTCGCGGTGGCGGTGGTGGGGGTGGCGGAGTTCGTGGCGGTCGTTTCAGTGGTCATGGAGATATCCGTTCTTCACCAGAAATCGGGCAGGCTGTAGCGGTAGGTATTGGTGCGGTGCCAGTCGTGGTTGCCGTCGACCCAGGCGGCCACGCCCCTGAGGAAACGCAGCACGGTGGGCAGGGGGCAGGCCTGCGCGAGGTCGGCCGCGGCGGCCTCGAAGGCGTGCTGCAGTTCGTTGTGGACCTCGACGGCCTTCAGATAGGCGTCGCGCTCGGAGAGCCGCTCGCGTTCCGCGATCACCACCGGCAGGTTCAGGTGGTGGCCCGGACTGTCGAGTTCCTTCGTGTACGAGTAGAGGTCGTTGACGATGGTCGTCGCGTTGCCGGCGAGAGCGATGACCCTCTGCATCTCCGGTCGGGCGTGCAGGTCCGCGGGCAGTTCGTAGCCGCCGACGGTGTCGGTGATCGTGGGGCAGGGGCGGAAGTTGTTGAACTGGCGCATCGCCAGGTACTCCCACACCTCCGGGACGTGACCGGTCTGCGCCCAGGCGGCCTCGGCGAGGTAGCCCATGTGCAGCCGGGCCATGTCGTGCCGGTAGCGGTCGGCCTGGGAGGGGGTGGCCGCGCGGACGAAGTAGTCCATCGCGCTGTGGTACGCCCGCCGCGGAGGGTCCGAGGCGAGGGACTCCCGCCACTGGGGCGCGTACTCCGCGGTGGTGTGGCAGTGGTCGAGCGCGGTGTGCGCGAGGAGGAGGCGCCCGCCGAGACCGACGGGGGACCCGCCGTGGTCCTCGCAGTAGCAGTCGTCGACCGCGTTCTCCGCGACCATCAGCCGCGTGGCGAGCATCAGGTGGTCGACCGTCGGGGCGTCGGGATGGCAGGCGACCATGTAACGGCCGACGGAGAACCCGTCGAACTCCCCCTCCCACTCCTCGGGATAGAGCTGGACCTCGTCCTCGGCCCAGCGCTTGATCCGGCGGCTCACCTCCTCGACGCGTACGGGATCGGGCTCCGGGACGGGGTGGTGGTAGAGGCCGGGGACCGCTCGCCCCTCGGCGGCCGGAGCGGGTGCCGGGGGCACCGGATCGGAGGGCGGGGCGCTGTACCTGTCGGCCACGGCGAGCGAGGCCGTGCCCGGTCCGGTCGGTCCGCGAAGGACCGCCCGGAGCGCGGAGTCGGCCGCCGTCGTGTCCGGCGCGTCCGGTACGGCGGTGGGGGGCGCCGAGGGCGGGGGCGGTGGAGGGGACGGGGCCTGGGGCCGACCGGGGAGCGTGACCGGCGGATGCAGTGACGCCAGAAAGCCGGAGGGGATCGGCGGGACCGAGAGGTCCGCGCCCACCGGTGCGGGGGCGTCCGGCACGGCTGTGGGCGGTGTCGGACGCTGCTCAGGGGGTGATGATCCGAGGGGCCCGGAGTCGGGCATCGGCGGCTCCTTGCTGCGGTGGGGTGGGTGCTCCGTCGTGCGGGCGTGCACGAGGGCGCACGCGCACGACGGCGTACGTGCGCGCAGGCGTACGTGCGTGCGCGGGGCGTGTGTCGGGCGCGGGACCTGCCGCGTGCCCGCGGATCAGGGCCTCAGCGCGGCCTGTGCGCGATCTGCACGTTCTCCAGCACGCCGAGGGCGTCGGGCAGGAGCACGGCGGCGGAGTAGTAGGTGCTGACGAGGTAGGAGGTGATCGCCTGTGCGTCGATGCCCATGAACCGCACGGAGAGACCCTCTTCGTACTCGTCCGGCAGTCCCGTCTGCCGGAGGCCGATGACGCCCTGGTTCTTCTCGCCGGTGCGCATCGCGATGACGGAGCTGGTCTGCTCCCTGCTGATCGGGATCTTGTTGCAGGGCAGGATGGGCACTCCGCGCCAGGCGGGGACGGACTGCCCGCCGAGGTCGACGTGGTCGGGGTGGAGACCGCAGGCGTTGAAGCCGCGTGCGATGGCGGCGATCGTCCTGGGGTGGGCGAGGAACAGTTTCGTGCCGCGCCGGCGGCAGAGCAGATCGTCCATGTCGTCCGGGGTCGGCGGGCCGGAGCGGGGCTGGAGGCGCTGCTTGAAGTCGGCGTTGTGCAGCAGCCCGAACTCGCGGTTGTTGATCAGCTCGTGTTCCTGACGCTCCCGCAGGGCCTCGACGGTGAGTCGGAGTTGCTCCTCGCTCTGGTCCATCGGACCGTTGTAGAGATCGGCGACGCGGGTGTGGATTCTCAACACGGTCTGCGCGACGGAGAGTTCGTACTCGCGCGGCCGCAGCTCGTAGTCGACGAAGGTGCCCGGCAGGTCGGGCTCGCCGACGTGACCGGCCGCAAGGGCGATCTCGGCCTCGCCGTGCTTGTTCTGCCGCTGCCGCGTGCGGGACCTGAACATGTCGACATGGGCTCGCAGGTGGGGCGCGGAGGCGTGGACGGCGGCGAAGTCGGCACGGGAGAGGGTGAGGAGGGTGCCGGGGGTCTCGGCGGTGACCGTGCAGTCGTGGCGGGCGTCGGAATCCGACAACGCGTTCCCGCCGAAGTGGTCGCCGTCCGCGAGCACCGCGACGGCGACCTCGCCGCCGTACTTGCCTTCGGAGGTCCGGCTGACCCGACCGTGGGCGATCAGATGGATCCGGTCGGCGGGGCTGCCGCGCTCGACGAGGACCTCGCCCGCCGAGAAGTCGCGCTGTACGCAGCGGTCGGCGAGGGCGGTGAGGACGTCCGTGTCCTCGAAGCCGCGCAGAAGGGCCAGTTCACCGAGCTCCCGGGGGATCACCCGGACCGTGGCGCCCTCCTGGACGAACTCGACGCGCCCGTCGCCGAGCGTGTGGCGCAGCCGTCGGTTGACCCGGTAGGCCCCGCCTCCGGCCTCGACCCAGGGCAGCATCCTCAGCAGCCAGCGGGAGGTGATCTCCTGCATCTGCGGGGCGGACTTGGTGGTGGTGGCGAGGTTGCGGGCGGCGGCGGTACTCAGGGACTGCTGCGGTGCGGAGGGTGTGGTCCGAGCTTCCGGGACGCTGTCGACGGACATCGGGGGGCTTTCTCCTAGCGCGACGGGTCGTCCGGCGCACACGGGTGCGCCGACCGGGAGACAGGGAGGGGTGGGCAACGAGGGAGAAGGATCACGGGAATCCGTCCACCTGCAAAAACCTAGCCCCCGGACCGGCCCCAGCCGCCGGGCGGACGAGATGCTTACCTCGAAGCAGTGACAATCGGTGCGAGTCGGTTTATCAGGCCGTGATGGGGCATCGCCCCGTCTCCGCCTGGCTGCCCCGGTCGGCAGGTGAGCGGAGCGCAAGTGATCTGGGACATATGATCCGGTCGCACGTTATGGGTAGCTTGAGGTTCTTGCCCCTTTCGCGGTGGTGTCTCGTCGAGCGCACCGCCTGCCGATGCCCGGTCCGGGAGACCCATGCGCCCTCGAATAGCCTCCGTGCCGCCCCTCGCCCTGGCGGGCGGTGCGCTGACCGTCGGTGTCGGCGGTCTGTATCTGGCCGGCCTGCTCGTCACGGGCGGGGAGATCGAGGCGGGTACGACGGTGCGCGGGGTGGACATCGGGGGCCTCAGCCGCACGGAAGCCGTCCGCGAGCTGGACGACCACCTGGCGGCGGCCGGCTCGCGGGAGCTGGCCGTGCGGGTCGGCGACCGCGGCGGGACCCTCGACCCGCGGCGGGCCGGACTCGCCTTCGACGTCGAGCGGACCGTCGACCGGGCGGCACGCACCGCCTCCGATCCGTTCAGCGTGATCGGCGGCTTCTTCCGCTCGGGGGGTGACATCGAGCCGGTCGTACGCCTGGAGGAGGGGAAGGCGCGCGCCGCTCTCGGGAAGCTGGCGCAGAGCCTCGACCAGCGGGTCCGCGACGGGGCCGTGACCTTCGAGGACGGGCAGGTCGAGCAGGTCGCTCCCCACCGGGGCCACGCACTGGACGTGGACGCCGCGGTCGGCACCCTGCGGGCCTCCTTCCTGCGCGGCACGGCGGACACGGTCACGGCACTGCCCGCACGCGTGACCGAGCCGGAGGTGGAGGCGGCGGAGGTGCGGCGGGCGGTGCGCGAGTTCGCGCGGCCCGCCATGTCGGCGCCCGTCACCCTCACCGCGGGCGGCAGCCGCTTCACGATCAGCCCGGCGGTCGTGGGCGAGCACCTGACGATGCGGCCGGACGACTCCGGCGGACTGATCCCGAAGCTGGACGGCAAGGGTCTGCGCTCCGCCCCCGCGGTGGCCGGCGCCCTGGCCGAGGTCACCGCCACGGCCGAGAACGCCGCACTGCGGCTGGACGGCGACCGGGTCGTGGTGGCCGACGACGCCAGGACCGGCGTGCAGGTCACCGACAAGGCGCTGAGCAAGGCCGTCCTGCCGCTGCTCACGGAGACGGGCGCGGCCCGTACCGGCGAGGTGGCCGTACGACGGACCGAGCCCGAGGTGACCCGGGAGAACGCGGCGCGGCTGGGGCTGACGGAGAAGATGTCGTCCTTCACCGTCAACTTCGAACCGGCCGCGTACCGCACGAAGAACATCGGCCGGGCCGCCCAGCTCATCAACGGCTCCCTCGTCATGCCCGACGAGACCTGGAGCTTCAACCGCACCGTGGGCCGGCGCACCGAGGCCAACGGCTTCGTCGAGGGCGTCATGATCCTCGACGACCAGTTCACCAAGGCGGCCGGCGGTGGTGTCTCCGCCGTGGCCACGACCGTCTTCAACGCGATGTTCTTCGCCGGGGTCAAGCCGGTCGAGTACGGGGCCCACTCCTTCTACATCGAGCGTTACCCGGAGGGCCGTGAGGCGACGGTCGCCTGGGGCAGCCTCGATCTCCGGTTCACCAACGACTCCGGCAAGGCCCTCTACATCCAGGCCGAGGCCACCGACACCTCGGTGACCGTCACCTTCCTCGGCACCCGGAAGTACGACGAGATCACGTCGGTCAAGGGGCCCCGGACCGATGTGAAGCCGCCGGAGAAGAAGGTGAGCACCGACGAGAAGTGCGTGCCGCAGACGCCGCTCGAAGGCTTCGACGTCACCGTCGAACGGGTCTTCCACGACGACGGCAAGGTGGTGCGGCGCGAGCCGTTCCGCACCCACTACACCCCGCGCGACGAGATCACCTGCGAAGCGCCCGAGAAGGAGGCCTCCGAGAAGGAGGCCCCGGAGAAGGAAGCGACCGCGAAGTCCGACGGCGACCGGCCCGACGACGCCTAGGCGGCGCCCGGCGCCGCCCGGGCGGGAGGTCCGCTGCGGCCGTCGAGGGCCGCAGCGGACGGTGGTTCACGAGGTGAACGGTGTGGAGCCGTCCTCCGCGGTGATCTTCCAGAGGTGGTCGGCGGTACCCGTGTCGTCCCACTGCAGGGCCTGGGCCCCGGACGACGTGGACATGTTCTGGATGCCGAGGACCATGCCGCTGTTCTTGTTGACGATCTTGGCGTAGCCGCCGCCCGCGTCGACGATCGACCACAGATGGTCGGCGGTCAGGGTGTCACCCCACTGGAGCGCGGTGGCGCCCGCGGTCTTGGATGCGTCCTTGATGCCGAGGACCTGTCCGCTGTTGGTGTTGAAGATCTTGTAGTAGCCGTTCTCGGCCGGGACGATCTTCCACCAGTGGTTGGCGCCGCTCCCGACGGTCTGCTGCTGGACGGCGCCACCGGCGGCGATGGAGGAGCCGGCGATGCCGAGTTCCAGGTTGCTGTTCTTGTTGGTGATCTTGACCCGGGGTGTCTCGGGGTACCAGGACTCCAGCTCGGTGACGCCGACGAACTTGCCCGCCTGCGGGGTGAACATCACGCGGAACTGGGACGTCGTGATCGTCGGGAAGGTCACCTCGTTGGGGTTGTCGGCGACGGGCGCGGCAGGGCTCTTCGTCTGGCTCGGGACGTTCACCCAGGCGCCGTCCTTGAGGTACTGCACGGTGTAGCTCGCCGGGACACGGATGTTCGCGCCGTCGTCGTACGTGTAGAACTTCACCTCGTTGATCTTGCGAGGAGCCCCGAAGTCGACGCCCAGGTGGTCGGTGGCGTTGGGTGAGCCGGAGTTGGTCCAGCGGTTGTCGGGGATCTTGTCGTACCGGATCCAGCCGTCCGTCGCCCGCAGCGGTGCGTCGAAGGTGGTGGGCTTGCAGGTCTGCCCGCTGTGGCAGTGCGGGCCGTTGGAGACCGTGTTGGTGTAGGAGGCGAAGGCCTTGGGGTAGGGCTGGGTGACGGTGCGGCCCAGCCAGTCCTGCTCGGCGGTGAGCGGGTTGGCGGCCACGTTCATCAGCCGTGTGGGCTGCGCCGGGGTGACCGGGGCGGCCACGTTCACGGTCGTGCTGGTCCCGATCGTCGCGGACTGGTGGATGCGCTGCCCGTCCTGGAAGATCTGCAGGCCGCTGCCCTTGCCGTAGTGCGTGCCGTCCCGGTCCCAGCGGATCGAGAGGGTGTGCCCGTGGTACGGCAGGCTCTCCACCGCGAACCAGTCCCAGCCGGACGGGATCAGCGGCTTCAGCACCAGCGTGTTGTTCGCCTGCGGCTTGATGCCCAGCAGACCGCTCAGCACCAGGTCGTTGAAGCTGGAGTGGTTGTAGTGCTCGCTGAAGTTGAACCCGTCGTAGATCCACTCGCCGGTGTCGCCGTTGGCGGCCTCGGCGACGTAGGGCTCGCCGTCCTTGTGCTGGAGGTCGGCGAACTGGGCCAGCATCGTCTGGTAGTCGGCCTTGGTGACGAAGCTCTGCGAGGGGTAGTCCTGCAGCAGGTTGGCGAGGCCGGTCAGGATCTGGCTGGTCTGGAAGGGCCAGCTCGGGCCGTTCCAGTGGCAGCAGTTGGCGTCGTCGCGCTTCTGCTCGGCGGGTATCGCCTCGTAGTTGAAGTACGGGTTCGCGGTGATCCGGTCCAGCTCGGCGAAGCCGGTGCCCTTGGTGAACTTCAGCGTGTTGGCCCCGGCCTTCATGGGGACCTGCACGGTGACGGACTTCGACTCCGAGAACTGGCCCCAGCTGCCGCCGGGCGCGTAGCTGACGGTCACCGGGCTCGCGGTGTCGCCGTTCACCACGACCTTGTGGGTCGAGGTGGCGGAGGTGGCGTTGGCGTAGTGGACCGTCACCGGGTACGTGCCGTTGCCGGGCGCGTCCACGGTGAAGGTGACCGCGCTGTCGTCGAAGTCGATCTGCCCGACGTACTTGCCGTTGGACGCCGTCGAGGAGTCGTGGGTGTTCGCGTGGACGACGGTGGCCTGCTCGGCCTCGAAGTCGTGCACCCGCTCCAGCGTCGTCGGCCCGAACGGCGCCTTGAACCGCTTGGCGTCCGTCAGGTACTTCCACGCCGACGAGTACTGCGCGTCGGGGAGGTTGAACGCCCAGGGGGCGTAGCCCATCGCCTCGCGCCAGGTGGTCCGGGTCTGCTTCAGCGTGCCGTTGGTGCCGTCCGTGTTGTAGACCTGCATGAAGAAGTTCCGCTGCGGGTCCCACAGCGAGTTCTGCACGGCGGCCTTCAGCTGCGCCGCCTTGCCGTCGTACTCGCTCGCGGTGGCCGTGTCGCCGTTCAACGTGGCGATCTTGCTGATGGCCTGGGCCGCGGCGAACATGTACGCGTTGATCGTGGGCCGGTACCCGCGGCCGCCGCTGAACCAGTTGCTGCTGTGCATCGACGTCTCGGTGTACTCCGTGGCGTCGGACAGCGGGGTCTGGTGGAACAGGTCGCTGGAGGACTGCGTGCCGTTCACCGTGACGTCGGCGTCGAAGTTGGAGTCCCACCGCTTGTAGAGGGCGATCAGGTGGGGGAGCGCGGACTTGATCTGCGCCGCGTCACCGGTCACGAGATAGCGCTGGTACGCGGCGCTGGTGATCCACTCACTGAAGTTGCGCGCACCCGAGTTGCCCGCCCCGCGCAGCCAGAAGTCCAGGTAGTCGCCCGCGTAGTCGCGGTTGTGCAGCCAGCGCCCGTCCAGCAGGTGGTAGCCGGTCGCGTCCGGCAGCGCGGTGTACGGGTTCCCGGCGTAGCCGATCGGCACGTCGTACTCGGTCGACACGTACCCGGTGCCCGGCACGGTGTAGCGCAGCGCCCGCTTGAAGGTGCTCCACCGGTAGTAGTAGACCTCGTCGATGTCGTCGTCGGGGGTGTCCAGGAACGGGATGTTGTCCTTGTACCACTGCCGCTCGTCGAGCTGGTTGGCGGCGAGGATCGCGTTCTTGTCCAGCGCGACCGCGTCGGGGTCGTCGGCCGCCAGGGCCGGGCCCGCTCCCGGGCCGGCCGACAGCAGGCCGGCGGACACCACCGAGGCGCACAGGAAGGCCAGCGCGCGGCGCTTGGGTCTGAGGGGATGACGCATAGAGGTGTCCTCCATTGGGCACTCATGCGGTGGTTCGAAATGTTCGAAATGGCGAACATTGTTCGAAAAGCTGTCAGACGGTAAGGGCGCTGATCGAGGGAAGTCAAGAGAGGGGAGCGGCTGTTCGGGACGCCGGACGCGGGGCGGCTCCGCGGCCATGCCGACCCGTGCGGGAGTGCGGTCTCCCGTGGACGGAGGTATGACTGACAGGGAGCCCGGCGGAAGGGGTGAGCGCACCCCTGTGCGCCGCCGGAAGGAGCCCCGGTATGCCTGAGGAAGAGACCCGGAGCGGGAGCGGTGGGCAGGACCGCATCACCGCCGCCCCGGGTGGGCTGCTGGATGTGCTGCGGGTGGCGGCCCTCGTCCTGGGCAGCGACGGCCGGATCGTGCTGTGGAGCCCCGAAGCCGAGTCCCTGCTCGGCTTCAGTGCCGCGGAGGCGCTGGGGCAGGACGCGGGCGCGCTGCTGGTGGACCCCGATCACCGGTCACTGGCGCACGAACTGTTCGACCGCGTGCGTACGGGCGACCGCTGGGCCGGCGTCTTCCCGGTGCGGCACAAGGACGGCTCCACCCGCCGGGTGGAGTTCCGCACCATGCAGCTGCGCGACGCCCGCGGTGACGTCCACGCCCTCGGCCTGGGCACCGACGCCGACACCGTGCGCAATGTGGAGCGGGACCTGGCCCTCTCCCACATCCTGGTCAGCCAGTCGCCGGTCGGCATCGCGGTCTTCGACACCGACCTGCGGTGGGTGCGGGTCAATCCGTCACTGGAACGCATCAACGGCGTCCCCGAGGCGGCGGTGCTGGGCCGCCGCGTCGGCGAGGTGCTGCCCGCTCTCGACGTGGAGGCCATCGAGTCACGGATGCGGCGGGTCCTGGTGACCGGCGAGCCACTGCTGGACCAGCAGACGGTCGGCAGGACGGCGGCCGACAGCGAGGAACACGCCTACTCGGAGTCGTACCACCGGATCGAGGACGCCAACGGGCGGGTGCTGGGACTGGCGATGGCGATCCTCGACATCTCCGAGCGGCAGCGGGCGACGGCCGAGGTCGCGAAGGCCCGCGAACGCCTGGCGGTGATCGCCGACGCCGGCGTCCGCATCGGCACCACGCTCGACCTGCGCCGCACGGCACAGGAACTCGCCGACGTGGCCGTTCCCGAACTCGCCGACCTCGCGGCCGTCGACGTACTGGACTCGGTGGTCAACCCCGGCGGCACGGCCGCGCCACGTACGGACGGCTCCCTCGACTTCTGGGCGCTCGCGCTCAAGGCGAACCGTCCCACCGACGCGATCGAGGCCCCGGACCCCGTCGGGGAACCCGCCCAGTACGGCCCGTCCCGGCTGGTCACCCGGTGCGTGCGCGAAGCGCGGCCGATCCTGTTGGAGCGCGTGGACGACGCGGCGATCCGGAGTATCGCCCGGAACGAGGCCGCGGCGCGGGCGCTGCGCCGCTCCGGTGTCCACTCCTGTCTGGTCGCTCCGCTGATGGCGCGCGGCGAGGTCCTGGGCACGCTCAGCCTGTACCGCACGACCGGCCCCCGGCCCTTCGACGACCAGGACCTCACCCTCGCCACCGAACTGGCCGCGCGCGCCGCCATCTGCATCGACAACGCACGCCTCTACGGACGCGAACGCGACATCGCGCTCACCCTCCAGCGCAGCCTGCTGTCCCAGGAGCCACCGCAGCACGGCGGCCTGGAGGTCGCCTCCCGCTATGTGCCCGCCATCAGCGAGGTGGGCGGCGACTGGTTCGACGTGCTGCCGCTCAAGGACGGCAAGGTCGGACTCGTCGTCGGCGACGTGATGGGCAAGGGTGTGCACGCCGCGGCGATCATGGGCCAGCTCCGCACGGCCACCCGCGCCCTCGCCCGCCTCGATCTGCCGCCGGCCGAACTGCTGCACCACCTCGACGGCCTCGCCACCTCCCTCGGCGACTCCGACACCCTGGCCACCTGCCTCTACGTCGTCTGCGACCCCCGGCGGGGCCGTTGCGAGCTCTCCCGCGCGGGCCACCTGCCGCCGGTCATGGTCGACCCGCGGGGGAGAGCCGAACTCCTCGACGTCGCCGGCGGGGTGCCGCTCGGAGTGGGTGGTGTGCCGTTCACCGTCGAGGAGCGGGAACTCGCCGAGGGGGCGCTGCTCGTCCTGTTCACGGACGGCCTGGTGGAGAGCCGCGGGACACCCGTCGCGGCGGGACTGCAGCGCCTGCTCGGTCTGCTGGACGACGCCGGGCTCCCCCTGGAGGAGACCTGCGACATGCTCCTCGGCGCCCTGGACCGCGAGCGGAACGACGACGTGGCGCTGCTCCTCGCCCGACGCGCGGGCCCGTACCCACCCCTCACGTGAGATCCCACCCGCAGCGGCGCACCGGCACCGGCGCGGACGGTCCCGGACGAGGCTCGGGCAGCGCTGCCCGAGCCCGGCCGCACCGACCCGCGCGCGGGAGCGCGCCCGTCGGCCCACGGTGACCGCGCGTCCACGTCACCCGACCAACCCCCGGGCCAAGGCGCGCAGGTCACCGCCCAGTAGAGTGCGCCTCTGTTGTTTTCGAGAGCCGCTCCCGAACCGCCGAGGTACCCCCCAGTGACCCCCGCACGACCAGGACCGCCGTACGCCGTCACCGTCGTCGGGCTCGGTGCCGACGGCTGGCCAGGCGTCCCGGACGCCTCCCGGGCCGCCCTGCGCGACGCGGAGGTCCTGATCGGGGGCCCGCGCCAGCTCGACCTGCTGCCCCCGGAGTGCGCGGGCGAGCGGATCGCCTGGCCCTCGCCCCTGCGCCCCGCCGTCCCCGCCCTGCTCGCCGCGCACGCCGGCCGCCGGATAGCCGTCCTCGCCAGCGGGGACCCCATGTTCTACGGCATAGGCCGCGCCCTCGCCGAGGAGGCCGGTGACCGGCTGCGCGTCCTGCCGCACCCCTCCTCCGTCTCGTACGCGACGGCCCGCCTCGGCTGGCCACTGGAGGACGTCGAGGTCGTCACGCTCGTCGGGCGGCCCGCGGCCAGGCTCGCCGCCGCCCTGCACGACGGGCGCCGGCTGCTGGTGCTGAGCGCGGACGCCGGCACGCCCGCCGAGGTCGCCGCCCTGCTGCGGGACCGCGGCTTCGGGCCGAGCCGGATGCGGGTCCTGGAACAGCTCGGCAGCGACCGGGAACGGATCGGTGACGCGACCACCGCCGACCACTGGACGCGGGCGCGGCCGCCGGGCGACCCCCTCAACATCGTCGCCGTCGAGTGCCGGCAGGCCCCGGACACCCTCCGGCTCGGCGCCGTACCCGGCCTGCCCGACGAGGCGTACGAGCACGACGGTCAGCTGACCAAACGGTATGTGCGAGCCGCCACCCTGGCTGCGCTCGCCCCTGCCCCCGGCGAACTGCTCTGGGACGTCGGCGGCGGATCCGGCTCGATCGCGATCGAGTGGATGCGCACCCACCCCTCCTGCCGCGCCGTCACCGTGGAACGGGACCCCGTCCGGGCCGCCCGCATCACCCGCAACGCCGACCGGCTCGGCGTGCCCGGACTGCGGGTCGTCACCGGTGCCGCCCCCGCCGCGCTGGCCGAACTGCCACGGCCGGACGCCGTGTTCATCGGCGGCGGCCTCACCGCGCCCGGCCTCCTCGACGCCTGCTGGGCCGCGCTGCCCGCGGGGGGACGGCTGGTCGCCAACACCGTGACCCTGGAGTCCGAGGCGCTGCTCGCCGACGCCCACCGCCGCCACGGCGGCGAACTGGTACGGCTCGCGGTGGCGCAGGCCGTGCCCGTGGGCGGCTTCACCGGATGGCGGCAGGCCATGCCGGTGACCCAGTGGGCGGTGCGCAAACCCACCGACGCCGCCGATCCCCTCGACCCCCATGACCCGGTCGACCCCCTCGACCCCCGCGACACCGCTTCGGAGGCAGACAGATGACCGTGTACTTCATCGGCGCCGGCCCCGGTGCCGCCGACCTGATCACGGTCCGCGGCGCCCGCCGGCTCGCCGAATGCCGGGTCTGCCTGTACGCCGGCAGCCTCGTCCCCCGGGAACTGCTGGCCGAGTGCCCGCCGGACGCCCGGCTCGTGGACACCGCCCAGCTCGACCTGGACCAGATCACGGCCGAACTGGTCCGTGCGCACGAGGAGGGCCACGACGTGGCCCGACTGCACTCCGGGGACCCCTCGGTGTTCAGCGCGGTCGCCGAGCAGATGCGACGGCTGGACGCGGCCGGGGTGCCGTACGAGGTGGTGCCGGGCGTGCCCGCCTTCGCGGCGGCGGCGGCCTCCCTGAAGCGGGAGCTGACGGTGCCGACCGTCGGCCAGACCGTGATCCTCACCCGGATCGCCCACCGTGCCACGGCCATGCCGGAGGGCGAGGACCTCGCCACCCTCGGCCGCAGCGGGGCACTGATCGTGCTGCACCTGGCCGCGCGGTACGTGGACCGAGTCGTCGAGGAACTCCTCCCGCACTACGGCGCGGACTGCCCCGTCGCCGTCGTCGCGTACGCCTCCCGGCCCGACGAGCTGATCATCCGGGGCACGCTGGAGGAGATCGCCGGGCGGGTGAAGGAGGCGGGTGTGCTGCGCACGGCTGTGATCATGGTCGGACGGACGCTGGGGGCTTCGCAGTTCCGCGACAGCCACCTGTATTCGCCGGGGCGGGACCGGCATGGGTGTTGAGGGGGAGGGGCGCGTTTTCGGGTGCGGGTGAGTGGGGGCTGGTCGCGCAGTTCCCCGCGCCCCTGAAACGCAGGGGCTGCGCCCCATGCTTCTCAGGCCCGCAGGGCCGTCGTCTTTCAGGCCCGCAGGGCCTGGGCCTTTAGGGGCGCGGGGAACTGCGCGAGAAGCCCCACCGGACCCGCACCCGACCACGCACCCCGACCACCCCCCACCCCCCGGCCCTCAAGCCACCGCGCTGCGGCCCACGACCGTGCCCGCGCGGTCGACGCAGATGACGTCGACCGCGACCGGCGCGCCCCGTAGGACGGACAGGGCCTCGTCACGGGCGGCCGTGGCGACCAGGTCACCGAGCGGTACCCCCGCCGCCGCGCACAACTGGAGCGCGGCGAGCCCGGTGTTGGCCTGGGCCACCTCCGTGGCGAGGGCCTCGTCCGCGCCGCCGCGCCGGGCGAGGTCCGCGAGGAAGCCCTTGTCGACCTGGGAGCGGGCGGAGTGCAGGTCGAGATGGCCGGCGGCGAGTTTGGACAGCTTGGCGAAGCCGCCGCAGATGGTCAGCCGGTCAACGGGGTGGCGGCGCACGTACTTGAGGACCGCGCCCGCGAAGTCGCCCATGTCGAGCAGCGCGTCCTCGGGCAGTGCGTACTCCGCGACGACCGTCCTCTCCGAGGTGGAACCCGTGCACCCGGCGACGTGCGTGCGCCCCGCCGCCCGCGCCACGTCGACGCCGCGCCGGATGGAGTCGATCCACGCCGAGCAGGAGTACGGGACGACGATCCCGGTGGTGCCGAGGATGGACAGGCCGCCGAGGATGCCGAGGCGGGGGTTCCAGGTGGACCGGGCGATCTCCTCGCCGTGGTCCACGGAGACGGTGATCTCGACATCGCCGGTGCCACCGTGCCGGGCCGCGACCTCGGCGACGTGGTCCCGCATCATCTGCCGGGGAACCGGGTTCACGGCCGGCTCCCCGACGGCCAGGGGCAGGCCCGGGCGGGTGATCGTGCCGACCCCGGGGCCCGCCCGGAAGACCACCCCGGACCCGGCGGGCAGCAGCCGCACCGTGGCCCGCACCAGCGCGCCGTGCGTGACGTCCGGGTCGTCGCCCGCGTCCTTCACGATCCCCGCCATCGCGCTGTCGCCGGTCAGCTCCTCGGCCGCGAGCGCGAACGCCGGGGTCTGGCCCTTCGGCAGCGTGATGGTC
Source organism: Streptomyces gottesmaniae (assembly GCF_031845845.1). Taxonomy (NCBI): domain Bacteria; kingdom Bacillati; phylum Actinomycetota; class Actinomycetes; order Kitasatosporales; family Streptomycetaceae; genus Streptomyces; species Streptomyces gottesmaniae. The sequence continues at coordinate 119,851 of NZ_JAVRFJ010000006.1, read as the reverse complement.
ACCGGGTCCGGGAAGTCGCCGGTCAGCAGCGCGGTGTACGCGGCCGTCGTGGCGGCCGTCGCACAGGCACCGGTCGTCCAGCCGTGCCGCAGACCGGTGTGCTTGAGTTGGGCCTCGCGACCGCCCCGCGCCCCGTCGCCGGTCCCACCACCGGCACCTCGTACTTCGTCACCGCTCATGAACGGACCCGGACTCCCATGCACGTACTGATACTCGGCGGAACCACGGAGGCCCGCCGTCTGGCCGAACTGCTGCACGCCACCCCGGGCGTCCGGCCGACCAGCTCCCTCGCCGGACGGGTCGCCAGTCCCCGGCTGCCCCCGGGCGAGGTCCGCGTCGGCGGCTTCGGCGGGGCCGAGGGGCTGGCGGCCTGGCTGCGCGAGCACGGGGTGGACGCGTTCATCGACGCCACCCATCCTTTCGCCGGGACCATGAGTTTCCACGCGGCACGAGCGGCCGCCATGACCCATGTTCCCCTGCTCGCGCTGCGCCGGCCCGGCTGGGTACCGGTCGCCGGTGACGACTGGCACGACGTCGGCTCGCTGACGGAGGCCGCGCGGCTGCTGCCCACGCTCGGGCGGCGGGTGTTCCTCACCACCGGGCGCATGGGCCTGGCCGCGTTCGCCCCCCTGGACGACCTGTGGTTCCTCGTACGGTCCGTCGATGCCCCCGAGGCCCCGCACCCGGCCCGGATGGAGGTGCTGCTCGACCGGGGCCCGTTCACCCTCGACGGTGAGCGGGACCTGCTGGGCCGCCACCGCGTCGACGTCGTCGTCACGAAGGACAGCGGGGGAGCCGCGACCGCGCCGAAGCTGACCGCCGCGAGGGAGGCGGGCCTGCCCGTCGTCGTGGTGCGCAGGCCGCCCGTCCCCGAGGACGTGGCCGTGGTGACGGACCCGGAGGCGGCGGCCCACTGGGTGCTGGAGCGCTCGGGCACCCCGCGCTGACCCCTGGGGCCGGACGCGGCCACGTGGCACCGCGCGCCCGCGACGGCCGCTGGTGGGCCGGTAGCGGCGCCCTCGCGTAGGCCGATGCCACTGGGCGGGGTGTGGCTCCTGCCCGGAGGTCCGGTGCCGCGCAAGTTCGTCCTTGTCGGGTCGGGGCGATGTCCGTCCAGCGGTTCAGCTTCGGCCGGCCGGCCCTCGGCGCCGCCGCGTAGGCCGATGCCACTGGGCGGGGTGTGGCTCCTGCCCGGAGGTCCGGTGCCGCGCAAGTTCGTCCTTGTCGGGTCGGGGCGATGTCCGTCCAGCGGTCCGACGTCGGTCGGCCGGCCCTCGGCGCCCGCCCGGAGGTTCGACGTCACTGGGCGGGGTGTGGCTCCCGCCCGGAGGTCCGGCGCCGCGCAGTCCGTCCTCGTCGGGTCGGGGCGATGCCCGTCCGATGGTCCGGCGCCGGTCGGCCCTCGGCGGTCCGGCGTCGGACGGCCGATCCTCGGCGGCGGCATGCGGCGCGCGTCCGTCGGTCCGGCGCCGCACGCGCTCACCCCTCCGGATACCGGCGAGGCGTCCAGACGATCTCCTCACCCTCCCCGCGCCGTACCGCCCGGGTCTGCGAGGAGCCGACCAGCAGGATCGTGCGCATGTCGACCTCGGCCGGGTCCAGCTCGGCCAGCCGTACGATCCGCACCCGCTCGCCGGAGCCGCCCACGTCCCGCGCGACCACCACCGGGGTGTCCGGCGCCCGGTGCTCCAGCAGCAACTCGCGCGCCTTGCCCACCTGCCAGGTGCGGCTGTGCGAACCGGGGTTGTAGAGGGCGAGCACCAGGTCCGCCGAGGCCGCCGCGCGCAGCCGCTCGGCGATCACCTCCCAGGGCTTGAGCCGGTCGGACAGGGAGATCGTGGCGTAGTCGTGGCCGAGCGGGGCGCCGGCCCGGGCGGCGGCCGCGTTGGCGGCGGTCACCCCCGGCAGCACCCGCACCGGCACGTCGGCGTACTCCTCCTGCGAGGCGACCTCCAGCACGGCCGTCGCCATGGCGAAGACCCCCGGGTCACCCCCGGAGACGACCGCGACCCGCCGCCCGCGCCGGGCCAGATCGAGGGCGAACTCGGCCCGCTCCGACTCGACCCGGTTGTCCGAGCCGTGCCGCACCTGACCCGCCCGGCGCGGCACCCGGTCCAGGTAGGTGGTGTACCCGACGAGGTCGTCGGCGGCGGCGAGCGCGCCCCGCGTCTCGGGCGTCAGCCACAGCGGACCGGCGGGCCCGGTCCCGACCACCACGACCTCGCCCCGCTCCCGGGCCTCGGGCCGCTCGACGTCGACCTGGCTCGGCAGCACGGCCACCGAGAAGTACGGCACCGACTCGGGGTCGACGTCCGCCAGTTCGGCGAGCCGCTCCCCGGACATGGTGGCCCGCTCCACGTAGCGGGCCTCGCCGAGCCGTCCCGAACTCTCCAGCGCGCTGCGCACCTTGGTGAAGGTCCGCCCCAGCTTCATCACCACGGCCACGTCCGTCGCGGCGAGCCGCGCGGTCAGCTCCTCCTCCGGCAGGGTGCCCGGCAGGATCGTCAGCACCTCCTCGCCCTCGGCGAGCGGTGTGCCGAGCCGGGCCGCGGCGGCCGACACGGACGTGACACCGGGGATCACCTCGGTGTCGTAGCGGTCGACCAGCCGCTTGTGCATGTGCATGTAGGAGCCGTAGAACATCGGGTCGCCCTCCGCGAGGACCGCGACCGTGCGTCCCGCGTCCAGATGCGCGGCCAGCCGGGCCGACGCCTCCGCGTAGAACTCCTCCATCGCGCCCTTGTAGCCGCCCGGGTGGTCGGTGGTCTCCGTCGTCAACGGATAGACCAGCCGCTCCTCGATGTGGTCGGCGCGCAGGTGCTTCGCCGCGATCGAGCGGGCGATGGAACGGCCGTGCCGGGCGCTGTGGTACGCGATCACGTCCGCCTCGGAGATCACCTCGACGGCACGGACGGTCATCAGGGACGGGTCACCGGGGCCGAGCCCCACCCCGTACAGCTTGCCGCTCACTCTTCCTCACTCGCGATCGCGTTGAGCGCGGCGGCGGCGATGGCGCTCCCGCCACGACGGCCGCGTACGACGAGGTGCTCCAGGCCCGACGGATGTTCCGCCAGCGCGTCCTTGGACTCGGCGGCGCCGACGAACCCGACCGGCACCCCGATGACGGCGGCGGGCCGGGGCGCGCCCTCGTCGATCATCTCCAGCAGCCGGAAGAGCGCGGTGGGCGCGTTGCCCACGGCCACGACCGACCCCTCCAGACGGTCCCGCCACAGCTCCAGCGCGGCGGCGCTGCGCGTGGTGCCCAGCTTCGCCGCCAGCGCGGGGACGGCCGGGTCGGAGAGCGTGCACAGCACGTCGTTGTCGGCGGGCAGCCGCTTGCGGGTCACCCCGCTGGCCACCATCCTGACGTCGGTGAAGATGGGCGCCCCGGCACGCAGGGCCTCCCGGGCGCGGGCCACGACGCCGGGGGTGTAGGTCAAGTCCCGTACCAGGTCGACCATTCCGCAGGCGTGGATCATCCGGACCGCGACCTGGCTGACATCGGCGGGCAGGGCCGCGAGGTCCGCCTCCGCGCGGATGGTGGCGAAGGACTGCCGGTAGATCGCCGGGCCGTCCTTCTCGTAGTCGTAGGTGGTCACGGTGGTCTTCTCGCTGCTCTCGGTCGTCGTACGGGGGTCGTTCGTGCGGGTCGTGCGTGTACTCGGGTCCACGTCGTGTGTGTTCTCGGCCTTCACGGGGTGATCTCCCCCAGAGCGGCGGCGAGTCGGGAGGGGTCCGCCATGGGCGCGGTGCGGGGCTCTCGGCCGGGGGCGGTGCGGGAGAGCTCGTAGCCGCCGCTCTCCACCGCCACCACGTCGATCCGTTCGCCCCGGGGGTGGCCGCAGCGGCGCTCGCAGCCGGACCAGTACAGCGGGAGCCCCGCGCGGCTCGCCGCCTCCAGACTCCCGGTCGCGTCCGCCCGTACGTCCGCCAGGGACTTCGCGCAGCCGGGCCGTCCGATACAGGCGCCGACGCGCGGCCAGGGGGAGGCGGGATCGGTGACGAGACCGGTCACCGAGAGCCGGGCGAGCGCGTCGGTCACCTGCTCGCCGCGCAGGCCCGGTGCGGGTACGACGACCCCGCGCCAGGGGGTCAGCCGCAGTTCACGGCTCGGTGTCGCCGACGCGAGCGCCGTCAACTCCCGCCATTGCAGGGGGGTGAGACGACCGAGGGGCGCGTGTACGGACAGGGCGTCGCCGACGGCTCCGGGGGGCGGGCCGTCGGCTCCGGCCGTGGCCGTCGCGCTCTCGGGACGAACCCGGATCGCGGCGTCCACGCCGACGGCCGCCGCCAGTCGGTCCCGGACCGTGCCGATCAGCTTGTCCTGGAAGGGGAGTTCGGTCACGCGCCAGACCCGTGCCCCGCTCTCCCGCGCCGCCTCCAGGAAGGTCTCGGCGGCGGTCAGCGCGGCCAGGGCCGCGTGCTCACCCGGGACCGACAGGCTCTCGCGGGCCGTCCCCAGACTCAGCAGCGCGCCGTCGTCCCCGGTCGCCCGGACGGTCACATCGGCGTCCAGCGCGGCCACGTCCCCCCGCCCGTCGTCGAGCGCGAACAGGAACCGGCCCGACAACCGCCGCGCCGCCTCGCTCGCGCACAGCGCGGTGTCCAGGGCGGACAGCCAGGGCCGCACGTCGCGCAGACCACGGTCGTCGAGACCGGACAGGGGCGAGGCCACGATGTTGCGCACCCGCTCGTGCCCGGCGGACGGCAACAGCCCCGCCGCGTCCAGCGACTCGGCCAGCTCGCCCCCGCAGCCGTCGGCCAGTCCGCGCAGTTGCACGTTGCCGCGGGAAGTGAGGTGAAGATCACCATCGCCGAGCCGCCGCGCCGCCTCCGCGAGCGCCTCGGCCTGTCGGACGGTCAGCACACCACCGGGCACCCGGACCCGCGCCAGCGCCCCGTCGTCCGCCGTATGCAGCCGCAGCGTCCCCGGGCAGGCGTCGCCACGGTCCCGTGTGACCGCTGTGGCCTGGGACGATGAACGCAGGGGAGGCGTGGACATGGCGGCGAGCATACCCACCGGCACAACGGACGTATCCTCCGCCCTTTTGAGGCGACCCTTACTATGCTGCTCGGTGGATCATCCGGTCCATCGACGCCACGGAAGGCGACAGGGGAGGAAGCCCGGTGTGAGTCCGGCGCGGTCCCGCCACTGTGAGCCCGTCCCAGGAGGGTCGGGCGAGTCAGGAACTCCCTTCCCCGTACCACTCGGCCCGCCCGAGCAGGGGAGACTCCGATCCGACACCGCCCGGGGCGCGGACCCCGAGGAAGGCCAGCAGCCGCATGCAGCCATCGTCCGGGGAGCGCTCGACGCAGCCCCGCATCCTGCTCCTGTCGACCTCCGACACCGACCTGCTCAGCGCCCGCGCGGCCGCCGGCCCGGTCCCCTACCGCTTCGCCAACCCCTCCCGCCTCGCGCTGGAGGACCTCCCGGCCCTCCTCGACGGCACCGATCTGGTCGTCGTACGCCTCCTCGGCGGCATCCGGGCCTGGCAGGACGGCCTCGACCTGTTGCTCGCCGACGGCCGCCCGGTCGTCGTCCTCACCGGTGAACAGGCGCCCGACGCCCAGCTGATGGCCGCTTCCACGGTCCCGATCGGCATCGCCGCCGAGGCCCACGCCTATCTCGCCCACGGCGGCCCGGCCAACCTGGAGCAGCTGGCCCGTTTCCTCTCCGACACGGTCCTGCTCACCGGCCACGGCTTCGACGCGCCGGCGGCCGCCCCCGCCTGGGGTCCGCTGTCCCGGGAGGCCAGGAACACCGACGGCCCCACCGTCGCCGTGCTCTACTACCGGGCCCACCACATGAGCGGCAACACCGCCTTCGTGGACGCCCTGTGCGCGGCGATCGAGGACCAGGGCGCCCGCGCGCTCCCGCTCTACGTGGCCTCGCTGCGGGCCCCCGAGCCCGAGCTGATCGAGGAACTGCGCGCCGCCGACGCGATCGTCACCACCGTCCTCGCCGCCGGCGGCACCAAGCCCGCCGAGGCCTCGGCCGGCGGCGACGACGAGTCCTGGGACGCCGGCGCCCTGACCGGCCTCGACGTGCCGATCCTGCAGGCCCTGTGCCTGACCGGATCACGCGCGGCCTGGGAGGAGAACGACGAGGGCGTCTCCCCGCTCGACGCGGCCAGCCAGATCGCCGTCCCCGAGTTCGACGGCCGGCTGATCACCGTCCCGTTCTCCTTCAAGGAGATCGACGAGGACGGCCTCCCGGCCTATGTCGCCGACCCCGAGCGCGCCGCCCGCGTCGCCGGGATCGCCGTACGCCACGCGCGACTTCGCCACATCGCCAACCCCGACAAGCGCCTCGCGCTCGTCCTCTCCGCCTACCCGACCAAGCACTCCCGCATCGGCAACGCGGTCGGCCTGGACACCCCCGCCAGCGCGGTCGCCCTGCTGCGGCGCCTGCGCGAGGAGGGCTACGACTTCGGGACGGACACCGAGGTGCCGGGCCTGGCCTCCGGCGACGGCGACGAGCTGATCCGTGCGCTGATCGAGGCGGGCGGCCACGACCAGGACTGGCTCACCGACGAGCAACTGGCCCGCAACCCGGTCCGCATCCCGGCCGCCGACTACCGTCGCTGGTTCGCCGAACTCCCCGAGGAACTGCGCTCGGCCGTCGAGGAGCACTGGGGACCGGCGCCCGGCGAGATGTTCGTCGACCGCAGCGCCAACCCGGAGGGCGACATCGTCCTCGCGGCCCTGCGCTTCGGCAATCTGCTGATCCTCATCCAGCCGCCGCGCGGCTTCGGCGAGAACCCGATCGCGATCTACCACGACCCGGACCTCCCGCCCTCCCACCACTACCTGGCCGCCTACCGCTGGATCGCCGCCCGCGCCGACGACGGCGGTTTCGGCGCCGACGCGATGATCCACCTCGGCAAGCACGGCAACCTGGAGTGGCTGCCCGGCAAGAACGCGGGCCTGTCCGCCGCCTGCGGCCCCGACGCCGCCCTCGGCGACCTCCCGCTGGTCTACCCGTTCCTGGTCAACGACCCGGGCGAGGGCACCCAGGCCAAGCGCCGCGCGCACGCCACCCTCGTCGACCACCTCGTGCCGCCGATGGCCCGCGCCGACTCCTACGGCGACATCGCGCGCCTGGAGCAACTCCTCGACGAGTACGCCCAGATCTCCTCCATGGACCCGGCGAAGCTCCCCGCGATCCGCGCCCAGATCTGGACCCTCATCCAGGCCGCAAAGCTGGACCACGACCTGGGCCTGGCGGACCGCCCGGAGGACGACGGCTTCGACGACTTCCTGCTGCACGTCGACGGCTGGCTCTGCGAGGTCAAGGACGCCCAGATCCGCGACGGTCTGCACGTCCTCGGCACCCCGCCGACCGGCGCCGACCACGTCAACCTGGTCCTCGCCGTCCTGCGGGCCCGCCAGATCTGGGGCGGCACCACCGCCCTGCCCGGTCTGCGCGAGGCCCTCGGTCTCGACGAGTCCGCCGCCACCCGCACCACCGCCGACGAGGCCGAGGCGAAGGCCCGCGCGCTGGTCCAGGCGATGGAGGACGCGGGCTGGGACCCGGCGGCCGTCCCCACGGTCGTGGCGGCGACCGTCCCCGCCGCCCACGGCGAACAGGTCGCCCCCGTCCTGGAGTTCGCCGCCCGCGAGGTCGTGCCCCGGCTCGCGGCGACCACGGCCGAACTCGACCACACCGTCCACGCCCTGAACGGCGGCTTCGTCCCGGCGGGTCCCTCGGGATCCCCGCTCCGCGGCCTGGTCAACGTCCTGCCGACCGGCCGGAACTTCTACTCCGTCGACCCCAAGGCCGTCCCCTCCCGCCTCGCCTGGGAGACCGGTCAGGCCCTCGCCGACTCCCTGCTGGAGCGCTACCGCGCCGACAACGGCGAATGGCCCACCTCCGTCGGTCTCTCCCTGTGGGGCACCAGCGCCATGCGGACGGCGGGCGACGACGTGGCCGAGGCCCTGGCCCTGCTCGGCGTTCGCCCGGTCTGGGACGACGCCTCCCGCCGGGTGACCGGTCTGGAGGCCATCCCCCACGAGGAGCTGGGCCGCCCGCGCATCGACGTCACCCTGCGCATCTCGGGTTTCTTCCGGGACGCCTTCCCGCACACCATCGGGCTGCTGGACGACGCCGTACGACTGGCCGCGTCGCTGGACGAGCCGGCCGAGGCCAACCACGTGCGCGCCCACGTCCAGGCCGACCTCGCGGACCACGGCGACGAACGCCGGGCCACCACCCGGATCTTCGGCTCCCGCCCCGGCACGTACGGCGCCGGACTGCTGCAGCTGATCGACTCCCGGGACTGGCGCACCGACGCCGACCTCGCCGAGGTCTACACGGTGTGGGGCGGCTACGCCTACGGGCGGCAGCTGGACGGCCGTCCGGCCCGTGAGGAGATGGAGACGGCGTACAAGCGGATCGAGGTGGCCGCGAAGAACACGGACACCCGCGAGCACGACATCGCCGACTCCGACGACTACTTCCAGTACCACGGAGGCATGGTGGCCACCGTCCGCGCGCTGCGCGGCACGGCCCCCGAGGCGTACATCGGCGACTCCACCCGGCCCGAGACGGTCCGCACCCGGACCCTCGTCGAGGAGACGTCGAGGGTCTTCCGGGCCCGCGTCGTCAACCCCAAGTGGATCGAGGCGATGCGCCGCCACGGCTACAAGGGCGCCTTCGAACTCGCCGCCACCGTCGACTACCTCTTCGGCTACGACGCCACCACCGGTGTGATCGCCGACTGGATGTACGACAAGCTCACCGAGACGTACGTCCTGGACGAGACCAACCGCGAGTTCCTCCAGCAGGCCAACCCCTGGGCCCTGCACGGCATCGCCGAGCGGCTGCTGGAGGCGGAGTCGCGCGGGATGTGGGAGAAGCCCGACCCGGCGGTGCTGGAGGGGCTGCGTCAGGTGTACCTGGAGACCGAGGGCGACCTGGAGGGCGGCGACAGCTGACGACGGGCGGGGGTGCGGGGCGGTCCACCTCCCCGCACCCCCCCCGCGGGGGTGTCAGCGCCGGTCGCCGGCGGCCCGCACGAGGGCGTCGAACAGGCCCTGCTGCGCGGGGTCCTCGTGGGCGGTGTCCTCGGGGTGCCACTGGACGGCGGTGAACCAACCGGGGGAGCCGGGGAGTTCGAGCCCTTCCACCGTGCCGTCGGCGGCGCGGGCGGTGACCTCCAGTCCCTCGCCCAGCCGGTCCACCCGCTGGTGGTGATAGCAGGACACCTCCACCTTCTGCACGCCGGTGGCCCGCTCCACCACGGTTCCGGGGCGGAGCGCCACCGGGTGCACGAGGTGGCGGTGTTCGCGGCCGGGCCCGCCCATGTCCTGCTCCAGGGTGCCGCCCAGGGCGACGTCGACCACCTGGAGGCCCCGGCAGATCGCCAGCAGCGGTAGGCCGAGGTCCAGGGCGGCACGGGCGACGTCGAGATCGAAGGCGTCCTGCGTCTCGTCCACGTCGTACACGGCGGCGTGCGTGTCGGTGGCGCCGTAGCGGTGCGGGGCGAGGTCGCCCCCGCCGGGGAGGAGGATCCCGTCGAAGCGGGCGAGACGCGCGGCGACACCGCCGTCGGCCGGGTGGATGCTCGCGGGTTCGCCGCCCGCCCGCCACACGGCCTCGATCAGGGCACGGGCGTTGACCTCGGCGGCGTACCGCAGCGCGGAGGTCGTGGCGGCGAAGCGGGCGGGCACCGCTATCAGGGGTCGGGTCACAGCTGGATCCACGTCGTCTTCAACTCGGTGTACTTCTCCAGGGCGTGGGCGGACTTGTCACGGCCGTTGCCCGACTGCTTCATGCCGCCGAAGGGGACGGTCAGGTCGCCCTCCTCGTAGCAGTTGACCCACACCGTGCCGGCCCGCAGCGCACGCGAGACCCGGTGGGCGGTGGACAGGTCGGAGGTCCACAGCCCGGCGGCGAGACCGTACTCGGTGGCGTTGGCCAGCCGTACGGCCTCGTCGAGGTCGTCGAAGGTGAGGACGGACAGGACCGGGCCGAAGATCTCCTCGCGGGCCAGCCGCATGCCCGGCTCCACCCGGTCGAAGACCGTCGGTCGCAGATAGCTGCCGCCGGTGTGGTGCAGGGTGCGCTCGCCGCCCGCGAGCAGTCGCGCGCCTTCGTCGACGCCGGTGCCGATGTGGTCGAGGACCCGGTCGAGGTGGGCCTCGCGGACCAGGGCGCCCATCTCGGTGGCCGGGTCGAGCGGGTCGCCGACACGCAGCTCCCGGGCACGGGCCACGATCGCCTCGGTGACGCGTTCGGCGACGGAGGAGTGCACCAGGAGCCGGGAGGGCGCGGTGCACATCTCGCCCTGGTTGAAGAAGATGCCCCAGGCGGCGGTGGCGGCGGCCCTCTCCAGGTCGGGGGCGTCGGGGAGGACGATGTTCGGCGACTTGCCGCCCAGCTCCAGCCAGACGCGCTTGAGGTTGGAGTCGGCGGCGTAGCGCAGGAAGTGCCGGCCGACCGCCGTGGACCCGGTGAACGCCAGCACGTCCACGCCGGGATGGAGCCCGATGGCCCGCCCCGCGGTGGGCCCGTCGCCGGTGACGACGTTGAGGACACCCGCCGGCAGTCCCGCCTCGGTGGCGATCCGGCCGAGCAGCAGGGCGGACAGCGGGGAGTTCTCGGACGGCTTCAGGACGACCGTGCAGCCGGCCGCCAGTGCCGGGGCGACCTTCCAACTCGCCAGCGTGAGCGGGAAGTTCCAGGGCACCACCGCCCCCACCACACCGGCGGGTTCCCTGGTGACCAGGGCCAGGGCGTCGGGGGAGGTGTGGGGCGACTCGTCGGTGAGTTTGTCGGCCAGCTGCCCGTACCAGCGGAAGGTGTTGATCGCCGCGCGCAGTTCGATGTCGTGCGCCTCCGTGTACGGCTTGCCCATCTCCAGGGTGATGGTCAGGGCGAGCTGCTCCCGCTTCTCCTGAAGGAGTTCGGCGACGCGCAGCAGGATCCGGCCGCGCTCGGCGGGGGCGAGACGGGGCCACGGGCCGGAGTCGAACGCGCGGCGGGCGGCGGCCACGGCCAGGTCGACCTCGGCGCTCCCGGCGTCGGCGACCTCGACGAGGAGCCGCCCGTCGCGGGGCGACACGACGGCGAAGGAGGCGCCCCCGCCCGGCTCGTCCACCCCGTCGATGTGGTGCCGGTCGGGCAGATCAAGTTCCTCGGCGCGACGGAGCAGGGTGTCGTGGGCGGGGGCGGGCATCAGCTCTCCTCTTCTTGTCCTTGCGTGGCGGGTGTTCGGGGGCGGCGGTCAGTCCGTGACGGTCCGGGCGCCCCGGGTCAGCCGTGCCACGACGAGCCCCAGGACGAGCACCGCGGGAACGGTCAGTTGCAGCCACACGGCGGTGGTCCGGTCGCCGCCGATGAGCGTGGTGAAGTTCTCGATGATCAGCCAGATCGCCCCGGCGATGCCGAGCGCGCCCAGGACCGGGGCGATCAGGGTGTTCCAGGGCCGGGTGTCGGCACGTGAGCGGCGGAAGAAGACGACCACGGAGACGGAGGTCAGGAAGTACAGCAGCATCATCGCGAGGACGGCCACGCCGCTGAACCAGGAGAACAGGGTGAGCACGGGGTCCTTGCCCAGCAGTGCGAAGGGCAGGACCAGGGCCGCCGCGATCACGGTCTGGACGAGGCCGGCAGCCCAGGGGGAGTGGCGTCCGTTGAGTGCGGTGAGCCCGCGCGGCAGCAGGCCCTCGCGGCCCAGGGAGAACAGGTAGCGGTTGGCGGAGTTGTGGAAGGCCAGGACGCCGGCGAACAGCGAGGTGGCCAGCAGCACGGGCAGGACGTCGCCGGTCCAGGCGCCGAACTCCGCCGCGATGGGCGCGAAGACCCAGCCGGCGGCGTCGCCGCCCTCCAGCGCCTTGCCCGCCTCGGCCGTGGCCCGGGACGCGCCGTGCGCGGAGACCAGCATCCACGAGGTGAAGGCGAAGAAACCGGTGACGACCGCGACGGACAGATAGGTGGCGCGGGGGACGGTCCTCCGGGGCTCCCGGGCCTCCTCGCCGTAGATGGCGGTCGCCTCGAAGCCGAACATGGACGCCACGGCGAACATCAGCGCCACTCCGGGGGCGCCCTGGAGCGCCGCGTCCGGCGAGAAGCTGTCGGCGAGGCCGAGCCCCTCGGGGCCGCCGCCCTTGAAGAAGGTCACGAAGGCGAAGGCGATCAGGATGCTGAACTCCGCCAGGACGAACACGGCCAGGACCTTGGCGCCCATCTCGATCCCGGCGGCGCCGAGGACCTGGACCACGACCATCGTGACCAGCGCCCAGACCCACCACGCGATGCTCACGCCGGCGTGGTGCTCGACGAGGCCGCTCACCGTCGCGCCGTACAGGCCGTACATCGCGGCCTGGATGGCGCAGTAGGCGAAGAGCGCGACACCGGCGCTGCCGGAGCCGGCCGAGCGGCCCAGCCCCTTGCCGATGTAGGTGTAGAAGGCGCCGGCGTCCACGACGTGGCGGCCCATGGCGACGAAGCCGATGGAGAACAGCAGGATCACGACGCCCGCCGCGAGGTACGCGGCGGGGACGCCCGCCCCGTTGCCGATGACGACGGCGATGGGGACGGCTCCGGCGATGCCGGTCAGCGGGGCCTGGGCGGAAAGGACGAAGAAGAGGATGCCCAGGACGCCGAGCGAGTCGGGTTTGAGCCTGCCTGCTGTGGAGGGGGCTGGTGAGCTGTGCGGGGCGACCGCCGTCTGACTGTCCACTCGGATCACCTGTCGGGGACGGGGAGGATGGATTCGTTTAGGCCCAAACGAGTTGCCTCATCGTGAGCCCGAACTATCCGTTTGGCAAGGGGTCGGGTGAAGATTTTCGGCAGGTGCAACAGCGGGTGTGACAGGCGTGCGCCAGAACGCCGAAAGGCCCCGGACGTCGGACGCCCGGGGCCAGAACAGCACAGGTCAGAGGCTAGGTGCGGGCGGTGTCGCCCACCACGTCGGCCCGGCCTGTCGGGTCGGTCACGCCCGTCGGATCCGCGTCACCCTTCGGGTCGCCCGCCTCGTCGGTCGCGCCGTCCTCGCACCCCTCGCCGTCGGCGTGGAGCAGCCGCAGAAGGGCACGCAGCTCCTCCACGGCCCGCTCCGTGACCTCGGGCTCGTCGAAGACCAGCTGGTGCAGCACCAGACCGTCGAGCGCGGCGAAGACCAGCCGGGTCAGCGCCCTGTCCGCGCCGGCCGGCAGCATCCGGCCCAGCTCGCGCTGGGCGGCGTCGAAGTACTCGTCGTAGAGCTCACGGATCTGCGGCAGCAGCTCCGGCCGGCGGCGGGACTCCAGCAGCAGTTCGTACTGGAACGCCTGGGTGTCCGGATCGGCCGTGACCATCTCCGACAGACCGGTGGAGAAGTCCGTGACCTTGCCGGTGCCCGGTTCGAGGGAGCTGGTGTCGAGGGAGGTGCGGATCGTGTGGGCGAGGGCCTCCTCGATCAGGGCGTCACGCGAACCGAAGTGGTGCACCACGAGCCCGTGGGTGACCCCCGCCTCCTCCGCGACCGCCCGATAGGTGAGCTTGCGCAACCCGCCCCGCGCCACCACGTGCACGGCGGCGTTGAGCAGGGCCTCGCGCCCCTCGCCGTAGTGGAGGCGCTTGCGTGGCCGTCGGCTCTTCGGGACGTCGGCGGAGTCGGTCATGCGCGTGACCCTACCCGTCCGCCGTCCCCCCGTCCCCGCCCCGGTACGTCACCGCCGGGGTGGCCGGATGCCACGGAACTCCCAGTCGCCGCCGAGCGCCGTGGACAGGACCTCCTCGGACTCGGTGGGCTGCGCGCCGACGTCGGCGCGTACGGCGGTGGGGCCGGTGACGATGTGGTTGGTGAGCCGGCCGAGGCCCTCCACCTCCACCTCCACGACATCACCGGGCTGTACGGGCCGCGAGTTGGCCGGGGTGCCGGAGAGCAGCACGTCCCCCGGGTACAGCGTGATGGTGCGGGCGATGTCGGCGACGAGATAGTGCATGTCCCACTTCATCTCGTCCGTCGATCCGTCCTGGACGACCTCGCCGTTGACGTACGTCCGCAGCCGCTTGCCGTGGAAGTCCCAGTCGGTGACCAGGCCCGGGCCGAGCGGGCAGAGGGTGTCGGACCCCTTCACCCGCAGCATCGAACCGGCGTCGGTGTCACGGAAGTCGTGCAGGCCGTAGTCGTTGGCGATCGTGTAGCCGGCGATGTACGCGCCCGCCTCGGCCGGGGAGATGTTCCTGGCCGTCCTCCCGATGACGATGGCGACCTCGCCCTCGTAGTTGAGCCACTTGCAGCCCTCGGGGCGGACGATCGCGCCCTTGTGGGAGTTGAGGGAGGAGGTCGGCTTGTGGAAGTAGGTCGGCGTCCCGGGCAGTTCGATCCGGAACTCGTCGACCCGGCTGCGGTGGTTGAGGTGGACGGCGACCACCTTCGACGGCACGACCGGCGGAAGGTGGTGCGCCTCCTCGATCTTGACGCGACGGCCGTCCCCGGCGACGAGCTCGTCCCCGTCGACGGTGACCTGGACGGTGGCGCCGTCCAGGAGGATGCGGCGGTACTCGGTCATGACAGGCCTTCCTGGGGGAGTCGGGGAGAGGAGGCGGTCCAGCCGCCCGCGGGGCGGTCGAACCAGAGGTGGACCTGACCCGTACCGATGGAGTTCTCGTACCGCCCGTACTGCCGGGCCCTGGCCACGCAGGCCCGCTCGCCCAGGGCGCCCGCCATCATCAGGTAGTGGAAGAACCTGGCCTCGGGCTTGAACTTCCAGAACTCGTCCATGGTGTCGAGGACCTTGTCGTGCCGGCCCTCCTTGAACCAGGCGATCCGCTCGTGGTCGGCCTCGCGGGCCTCCGCCGTGAAGATGTGCGCCGGATCGGAGGCCTCGTGGTTGCGCAGCTCGCGCAGCGGCCAGAAGGTGTGCGACAGCGCGCCCGAGGCGATCACCAGAACCCGCCGTCCGGGGGTGGCGGCGATCCCGTCGGCGAGCGCCCGCCCCAGTCGCAGATGGTCCTCCATGTCCCCGGTCTGACAGACCCCGATGGTCACCCACCGCTTGTCGGGCAGCCCCTCGCCGAGGAACTTCCAGAGGTTGATCGTGGCGTAGTAGATCGGCAGGTACTCGTCCTCGATCGCGGTGATCCACGTGCCGTGCTTGTCCGCGAACTTCTCGATGTTGAGGGCGAGTTCGGGGTCGCCGGGGAAGTCGTAGGGCATCCGGCACATCCCGCGCGGCAGCTCCTCGGAGGTGAAGAGACCGGCGCGGCGCGCCTGTGCGGCGACGACGAACTCGACGGTGGTCGCCCAGTGCGAGTCGAGGACGACGACGGTGTCGTAGTCGTCACGGTCGAAGACGTCCCGGCGCAGCTCCCGCAGACCGGTGACGAGGGTGATCTCCTTGCCCTCGTTCAGCTCCAGCCGGTCGGCCTCCGGCAGGACGATGGTGGGGACGTGGGCGAGGAGGCCCGCCCCGACGATCTCACCCATGGCTCTTCCATCCGTTCGGCGCGGTCACGGTGTTCTTCAGGTCGCAGTAGAAGTCGAAGCTCCAGGTGCCGCCCTCCCGGCCCACCCCGGACTGACGGGAGCCGCCGAAGGGCGCCTGGAGATCGCGTACGAAGAAGCAGTTCACCCACACCGTGCCCGCGACCAGCCGCTCCGCGACCCGTGCCGCACGCGCGGGGTCACCGGTGGCGAGGGTGGCGGCCAGTCCGAAGCGGGTGTCGTCGGCGAGCCGGACGGCCTCGTCCTCGTCGGTGAAGGTCTGGAGGGTCAGAACCGGCCCGAAGACCTCCTCCTGCACGATCTCCGAGTCCTGCGCGACCTCGGTGAGCAGCGTGGGCGCGTAGTACTGCCCGTCCACGCGATGCCCGCCGACGACCACCCGGGCCCCCGACGCCACGGCCCGCCGCACGAACCCGTCGATCTTCTCCAGCTGACGGGGATGGATGGTGGGCCCGATGTCGGTGGCCTCGTCCCGGGGATCACCCTGCCGCAGGGCGCCGGCCCTCTCCGTGAACCGCCGGGTGAACTCCTCGGCGACCGCCTCCTCGACGAGGAAGCGCGTCGCGGCCAGGCACACCTGCCCGGCGTTGTCGTACTGCTCCACCGCGAGGTCCACCGCCAGGTCCAGGTCGGCGTCGGCGAACACCAACAGCGGTGACTTGCCGCCCAGTTCGAGGCTGAGGGGGGTGAGGTTCGGCGCCGCCGACGCGGCGATCCGCCTGGCCGTCGGCACCGACCCGGTGAAGCTGATCCGCCGGACGTCCGGGTGCGAGGTGAGCGTGTCGCCGATCTCCGAGCCGTACCCCTGGACGACGTTGAGCACCCCGGCGGGCAGCCCCGCCTCGGCGGCGATGTCCGCCAGCAGCGACGCGGTCAGCGGCGTCCACTCGGCGGGCTTCAGGACGACGGTGTTGCCGGCGGCCAGCGCCGGCGCGACCTTCCAGGTGGCCAGCATCAGCGGCGCGTTCCACGGTGTGATCAGCACGCACGGTCCCGCCGGGTCCCAGCTCACGTGATTGGTGTGCCCGCGCGTCTCGAAGTCCTCGTGCTCCAGTGTCAGCAGCCGGTCGGCGAAGAACCGGAAGTTGTGCGCCACCCGGGGCATGACACCCCGCCGGTGGGACCGCAGCAGCGCCCCGTTGTCGTGCGTCTCGACGATCGCCAGCTCTTCGAGCCGCTTCTCGACCCCGTCGGCGATGGCGTGCAGGATCCGGGCGCGTTCGGCGCGGGGGGTGGCGGCCCAGGAGGGAAAGGCCTCCCGGGCGGCGGCGACGGCGGCCTCGGCCTCGGCGGGCCCGCCCCGGGCGATCTCGCCGAGGACACGGCCGTTGATGGGGGAGACATCGGTGAAGGTGCCGGCGGAGCCGACCCGTCGGCCACCGATCCAGTGCCGGGTGTCGACGGAGACCCCGGCGACGATGATGTTGTCGGACATGAGAGGGGATTCCTTTTCAGCGAGGGGTCGGACCGACCCACCCAGGGGCGCGGGAGGTGTCGATGTGCGGCTCCGCCGCGCGGGCGCGACCAGCCACGGACGGCCCGCGGCCGTCCACGGACCTCACCCGGCGGACGCTTCGGACGTTCCGGACTCCAGCAACCGCCCGCCGTCCCAGACGACCCCCACCTGCCGGTAGTACGCGGCGATGGGTTCCTCGACCGACAGCCGGGCCAGTTCCTCCGTCGGCGCCTCGAACAGCTCCAACTCGGCCTCGCCGACCCATGGCCGGCCCGCCTCGAAGGAGGCCGCCCCGGTCTCGATCAGCTCGTCCAGCGCCAGCCCCTTCCCGGTCTCGATCGACGGCAGCCACCGGTGATGCGCCATGGGATGGGCGTTCACGAACCCGTTGGTCTCCGCCGGCTCCCGCAGCGTCACCACCGCCTGGGCCAGCCGCCGGTCGGCCGCGGCCAGGGTCGCCCCGAACCGGGCCCCGGCCTCGATCCGCGGAGCGGGCCCGTACGGATGCGGCCGCGTCTGGTGGATGGACCCGAGCTTCTTCGGGTATCCCTGGTGCAGCCCGCGGGCGATCGCGAAGTCCTTGTCGACCCAGATGTGGACGCACCGCGAGTACGTCCTCCCCTTGTAGGCGCAGCGGACGACCGCGAAAGCCTCCTTGTACTGGGAGCGCACGGGGTCGAGCAGTTCCGTTCCCGACGCCGAGCAGGACTGCCAGTCGGCCCAGATGAGGGCCACGGCTCCCGGGTCCTCGTCGGCCGGCTCCAGCGGCTCGGGCAGCAGTTCACGCACCCGCGCCGGATCCGTGCGGTACTCGATCGTCAGCAGGTCGCCCGAGTAGTGCCACGGCGGCGACGGGATCAGCGACGAGGCTCCGCTCGCCGTCTTGGGGTGGAGGAATCCACGGACACTGGTCATGGTCAGGGGGGTCCTTACGCGGTGAGGGCGGGCTGCTGGAGCAGTGCGGCGCGGTGACGGGCGGCGGCGGAGACGGTCGCGGGGCCGCCGAGCGCGACGACCCCCACCAGCCGGCCGTGGTGGTGGTAGCCGACCAGGACGTCCGTGGCCGGGTCGCCGTCCAGGACCCGTACGTCGTCCTTGCCGAGCGCGGGCGCGCCGAAGGACTGGAGCCGGAAGTCGTGCTGGTCGCTCCAGAAGGTCGGCAGCGGCGCGAAGGGCGCGGTCTCGGCGCCGGTGAGGACCTTCGCCGCGTGCTTGGCGGTGTCCGTGGGGATGGACCAGTGCTCGACCCGGCGCGGGACCCCGTCGTAGCGGGCGTTGGGGAAACGGGCGACGTCGCCCACCGCGACCACCTCGGGCCGTCCGCCGACCCGGAGCCGCTCGTCGGTGAGCACCCCGTCGTCCAGGTCGAGGCCGTTGCCGTCCAGCCACTCGGTGTTCGCCAGCGAACCGACCGACTCCACCACCACATCGGCGGGCAGCACGGTCCCGTCGGCGAGCACCACGCCCGTGACCCGGTCCCCGCCCTCGAACCCGGCGACACCGGCGCCGAGCGCGAACCGCACCCCGCGTTCCTCGTGCCGTCGCAGCAGCGCGTGCCCGAGCAGTTCGCCGAGGGGGCCGACCATGGGCAGCGGCAGCGGATCGACGACCGTCACCTCGGCGACTCCGAGACCCACGGCGGTGGCGGCCACCTCGCAGCCGATGAACCCGGCCCCGACCACGACCACCCGGGCTCCGGGCCGGGTCAGCTCCGCCCGCAGGCCCCGCGCGTCGGCGAGGGTGCGGACGGTGTGCCGGCCGACGAGCGGACCGGGACAGGACAGCCGCCGGGGCCGCATACCGGTGGCGACGACCAGGGCGTCGTACGACAGCCGCGACCCGTCGTCGAGGTCGACGGTCCGCTCGGCGAGGCGGGAGGCGACGACCCTGGTGCCGAGCCGCCACTCCACGTCCGCCACGCTCGCCCGGGGCCGGAAGGCCAGCGACTCGAAGGGCGCCTTCCCGGCCAGCACCTCCTTGGAGAGCGGAGGCCGGTTGTAGGGCATGTGCGGTTCCTCGCCGACCAGGGTGATCGCCCCGGTCCAGCCCGCCGCGCGCAGCTGCTCGGCGGCGCGCAGACCTGCCATGGAGGCACCGGCGACGACCACCCCGCCCGGCCCTGCCTCCGGCCCCGCGCCGGTCACCGTGTCGGTCGGCGTGTCCCTCGGTCCGCCCGTCCCTGTCATGCGGCTCAGCCCTCGATCCGGATGGCCTGGAGCGGGCACACGTCGGCGGCTTCCTCGACCTCGTCCACGAGCGCGTCGTCGGGGTCGCTGACGTAGGCCAGACGCCCGTTCTCGTCGAGCTGGAAGACGTCGGGGGCGGCGAAGACGCACTGTCCGTGGTCCTGGCACTTGTTCATGTCGACGACGACCTTCATGGCCGGTCCTCCTGAAGTAGCTCGTTTGGCTCCAAACAACATAGGAAGCCGCTCACCCCTGGTCAATACCTGTCCAGGTGGATAATTTTTTGGCCCCGGCCCTTGCGGGCCGCTTCACCCGTTCATATCGTTTGGCACCAAACAAACGGCCTCAGTCGTCGAGGAGACAACGGTGAGCGCATCCGAAACACCGGCCGTCAGGCAACACCAGGAGCGGCTGGCCGCCGAGGGCATCGACGTGGTCCGGGTGACCTACCCCGACCTGATCGGTACCGACCGGGCCCGGGACGTGCTGCTCGACCAGTTGCCGACGGCCTGCGAGCACGGGCTCGCCTTCTGCCGGGCGGTCTACCACACCTCACCCCAGGGCGACGTGGTCCCCGTGGCCGGCGGTCTGGACGCGGGCCTGCCCGACATCCATGTGCGCCCCGACCTCGACACCCTGGTCGCCCTCCCCTGGGAGCCCGGCGTCGCCACCTGCCTCGGCGAGACCGTCGACCCGGCGACCGGGGCACCCGCCCCCGAATCCCCCCGCGACCTGCTGCGCTCGGTGCTCGCCCGCTGCGCCGAACAGGGTCTGCGCCCGGTGGTCGGCCCCGAACTCGAATACTTCCTCTGCGACGCGGACCCGGCCTCCCCGAGCGGCTGGAAGCGCTACTCCGGCGCCACCGGCGCCGTCTACACCGCCGGCCTGCGCGCCGACCCCGACAACCACCTGCTGCGCACCCTGCGCCACCTCCGCGACCTGCGCATCGGCGTCACGGGCGGCAACCACGAGTTCGACGGCGGCCAGTTCGAGATCAACCTGGCGCACTCGGAGGCGCTCTCGGCCGCCGACCGCTCCTTCCGCTTCAAGGCCGCCGTCAAGGAACTCGCCCGCAAGGAGGGCCGTCTCGCCACCTTCATGGCCAGGCCCTTCAACGACGCGGGCGGCTCCGGCTTCCACCTCCATCTGTCCTGCGACGACGAGCGGGGCCGCAACACCTTCGACGACCCCGCGGGCCGCCACGGACTGTCCGACACCGCCCGCCACGCCATCGCCGGTGTCCTCGCCCACGCCCCGGCGCTCGCCGCCCTCGCCAACCCGACGGTCAACTCCTACAAACGCTTCGGCCCGGACACCCTCGCCCCCTGGTTGATCGACTGGGGCTTGGACAACCGCAGCGCCATGGTCCGCGTCCCGCCCGAGCGCGGTTCCGGCGCCCGGCTCGAACTGCGCCTCGGCGACGCCGGCGCCAACCCCTACCTGCTGATCGCGGGCACGATCGCCGCCGCGCTGCTCGGCGTCCGCGCCGGCGAGGAACCCCCGGCCCCGCTGGAGGGCTACGGCTACGACACCGCCAGGTCGGCCGTGCTGCCGATGGACCTCTCCGCCGCCCTCGACGCCCTGGAGGCGGACACCGCCCTCACCGAGATCCTCGGCAAGGCCTTCACCACCTCGTACCTCACCTACAAGCGCGACGAGGTCGCACGCTTCCAACGGCACGTCACCGACTGGGAGTTCACCGAGTACGCCTACCACCTGTGACGCCTGGGAGCACCCGACCATGACCACTTCAGCCCGCCCCGCCTCCGTGCGCGAGGCCGTGCAGGAACCCATGCCGCTGGACGACGTGGACCTCGCCGACCTCGACAACTTCACCGACGGCGTCACCCCGTGGCGCATGTTCCACACCCTGCGCCACCAGGACCCGGTCCACTGGCAGCCCGAGGAGGCCCCCAACTCCGGCTTCTGGGCGGTCACCCGGCACGCCGACATCGCCCGCGTCGACCGGGACGCCGACACCTTCACCTCGACGAGGTTCGTCAACCTGGAGGAGGTCGACGAGGACCAGATCAGGACCCGCGCCTCCATCCTCGAACTGGACGGCGTCCGCCACCGCGCCCTGCGCAGCGTGATCCAGCGCCAGTTCGGCGCGAGCGTCATCAACAGCTACACCGACTTCCTGCGCGGCCTGACCGCCACCACCCTCGACGCGGCCCTCGCCAAGGGCACCTTCGACTTCGTCGCCGACGTCTCCGCCGACTTCCCCATCAACGTCCTCGCCCGCCTCCTCGACGTCCCCCCGGAGGACAACCAGAAGCTCATCGACTGGGGCAACCGCATCATCGGCAACACCGACCCCGACTACGCCGACGTCCTGCTGAACAGCGCCGAGAGCGAGCAGTACCGGCACCTGCCGTTCCGCTCACCCGCCTCCCTCGAAGTCTTCGAGTACGGCCGCGAACTGGCCCGGCAGCGACGCGGCGGCGACGGCACCGACCTGGTCTCCAAGCTCGTCAACACCACCCCCCGCGACGGCGTCCCGCTCTCCGCGCAGGACTTCGACAACTACTTCCTGCTCCTGGTCGTCGCCGGCAACGAGACCACCCGCCACACCATCACCCACTCCATGCTGGCGCTGCTCCAGCACCCGGAGCAGCTCGCCCGCCTCCAGGAGGACCCGTCCCTGATCCCGGTGGCGACCGAGGAGTTCCTGCGCTGGGCGTCCCCCGTCTACCACTTCCGCCGCACCGCGACCCGTGACGTCGAACTCGGCGGCAAGCGGATCAAGGAGGGCGACAAGGTCGTCATGTGGTACGCCTCCGGCAACCGCGACGAGGAGGTCTTCGGCAACCCGTACGACTTCGACGTCGCCCGCGCCGACAACGACCACGTCACCTTCGGCAAGGGCAGCCCGCACCTGTGCCTGGGCAATCTGCTGGCCCGCACCGAGATCCGCATCATGTTCGAGGAGCTGATCCCGCGCCTCGCCGACATCCGCCTCGTCGGTGACGTCCCGCGCGTCCGCTCCAACTTCGTCAACGGCATCAAGAAGCTGCCGGTCGAGGTCACCCTCGCCTGACAGACGCTCGGGCACCGGTGGGGGAGATGCCCGCCGGTGCCCGTCACGTCTCCGTGTCACCTCTCAGACGTCACGCGCGCCCGTCACCTCGCTCCGTCTCAGCGGGCGAGTTCCTTGGTGATGCGGTCCCGCATGAACGCGGACGACTCCTTCGCCCGCTCCTCCCACGCGAAGACACAGGCGGTGGCCACCCCGTCGAAGTCCAGCTCGCGCAGGGTGCCGAAGAAGGCCTCCCAGTCCACCTCGCCCTGGCCGACGTCGGGTCGGCGCCGGAGAGATGGAAGGAGTGCGGGGCGCAGGGGAGGAACAAATCGATGAGCGGCGGTGCCTGGTCCCCCACCCGACCGGAGCGGGCACAGGATGTCGGGTGGGGCGGGGTGGCCGCTTCCTAGCGTGGTGGTCGAAAGGAAGGAGGCCGGGGTGCTGGAGCGGCTCAACCAGGCCATGGAGCACATCGAGCGCCATCTCGATCAGCCGATCGAGGTGGCGGACCTGGCACGGATCGCGGTGACGTCGGAGTACCACCTGCGGCGGCTCTTCTCCGCGCTCGCGGGCATGCCGCTGTCGGAGTACATCCGACGGCGTCGGCTGACCGTGGCCGGTGCCGAGGTGCTGACCGACGAGCGGACGCTGCTGGAGATCGCGGTGCGCTACGGCTACGGCTCCGGAGAGGCCTTCGCACGGGCGTTCCGTGCCCTGCACGGCGTCGGCCCCGGGGAGGCCCGGCGTACCGGTGCCAGTCTGCGGTCGCAGCCCCGGATGTCCTTCCGCCTCGTCGTCGAAGGGAGCAGCAGCATGCGTTATCGCGTCATGGACAAGGAGGAGTTCCGGGTGGTCGGGAGGAAGACCCGTGTGCCGCTCGTGCACGAGGGGATGAACCCGGCGATCGCCGACTTCATCCGGGGCCTCGGGCAGCAGACGCTCGACCGGATCGAGAGCCTGTCCGACCAGGAACCGAAGGGGATCGTCTCGATCAGTGACAACCTCGACGCCAGTCGGGCCGAGGGCACCGAACTCGACTACTTCCACGGAGCGGTGACGCGGGCCGCCACCCCCGAGGACATGGACGAACTCGTCGTCCCGGCCGGCACCTGGGCCGTGTTCGAGAACTCCGGGCCCTTCCCGCAGGCGCTGCAGCACCTGTGGCGGGACGTGTTCACCCAGTGGTTCCCGTCCAACCCGTACCGGAGCCGTCCGGGCCCCGAGATCCTGCGGACCAGGCTCTCGCCCGACGCGACGCGGGCCGACGCGGAGCTGTGGATCCCGGTGGAGCGGGCCTCGCTCTGAGCGCCGGCGCGCGGCGGCTCCACGTCGTCGCGCGCCTGCCCCCCGCTCTCGTCCGCCGGTAGCGTGGAACGACGTCGACCTGAGGTGGGGGCATGAGGGCGATCGTCGTGGGGGCGGGCATCGGCGGACTGGCGGCCACCCTGAGTCTGGGTCGCGCCGGCTGCGAGGTGACACTCGTCGAGCAGGCGCCCCGGTTCACCGAGACCGGCGCGGGCATCCAGCTCGCGCCCAACGCCACCCGCGTCCTGCGCCGGCTCGGCCTGCTCGACGCGGTCGACGCCCGGTCCACCCGGCCGTCCCGGCTGAGCTTTCGCACCTGGTCCGACGGCGGCGAGATCTGCCACTACGCGCTGGGACGCGAGGTCGAGGAGGCCTTCGGGGCGCCGTATCTCCAGGTCCACCGGGCCGATCTGCACCGAGCGCTGGCCGCCGCGGTACCGCCCGAGGCGGTGCGGCTGGACACCATGGTCGTAGGCATCGGACAGGACGCCGGATCGGCCCGGGTGACCACGGCCGGCGGGGAACAGCTGGAGGCGGACCTCGTCGTCGCCGCCGACGGCATACGGTCCTCGGCCCGCCGATGGCTCTTCGGCGCCGACGAGGCCCTGTTCTCTGGGACCGCCGCCTACCGGGCCCTGCTGCCGGCCGAGCAGGTGGCGGATCTGGACCTGCCGGAGTACGCGCTCTGGCTCGGCCCGGGACGGCACTTCGTGCACTACTGGGTGCGTCGCGGAGAACTGCTCAACGTCGTGGGTGTCGTCGAGACCGACGCGGCACAGGAGTCATGGACCGCCCGGGCCGAGCCGGAGGAGCAGCTCCACGCGTTCCGGGGGTGGGACCCCCGGGTGCGCGCCCTCCTCGGCCGGACCGGGACGGTGCTCCGTCACGGCATCCACACCCGTGCCCCGCTCGCCCGCTGGAACATCGGCCGGATCACCCTCCTCGGCGACAGCGCCCACGCGATGGCGCCCTTCCAGGCGCAGGGTGCGGCACAGGCCCTGGTCGACGCGGCCGTGCTCGGCGACTGTCTGACGGACGCGACATGCGCCGACGTACCCGACGCGCTCGACCGGTACGTACGCCGTCGGCTGGCCGTCGCCACGAAGGTGCAGGCCGGTTCCGCTCGGGCGGGCGAGGACTACCACCTGCCCGACGGACCCGAGGCCGACGCCCGCGACGCCCGTATGGCCGCCCAGGCGGCGGAGCACGAGTTCGGTCCCCACGCGGGTGCCTGGGGAATCGACCCGTTCGACGAGTGACGCGCCCTGGCGGAGCAGCGATGCCAGCCGCGCGGGCAGGACCAGTCCACGGACCTTCACGTGTTCCACGACGGACAGCGTGTCACGCCCGGTGCGCCCTTGACCGGCCGTGGTCCCGGGCCGGCTCCTGCCCGCGCCGCGTCGGCCGGCACCGTGGCCGAGGCGGTGGGTCGACGCGGGTCCAGGTGACGGCGCAGCCGTGCGCCGGGTTGTCCCGCGTTGTCGACAGCGACCGGCTCCCACCTCGTTCCGACCACGCAGGTGAACGGTTCACCGGCTCCACCGCCGCTTGCTGACCCCCTAGGCAAGCGGCCCCAGGAACCGTATGTGGGGCCCGTCGTCCGGGCCGGTGCGGGTGACCGTGGCCCGTACGCCGTAGACGTCGGCGACCAAGGACTCGGTGAGGACGTCGTGCGGGGTGCCGACGGCCACCACGCGGCCCTGGCGCAGTACGACGAGGTGGTCGCAGTACATCGCGGCGAGGTTCAGGTCGTGCAGGGCGACGACGCTGGTCAGGCGGAGGGTGCGGATCAGGGTCAGCAGGGCGAGCTGGTGCTGGATGTCGAGATGGTTGGTGGGCTCGTCCAGGAGGAGTTCGCTCGGCTCCTGGGCGAGGGCGCGGGCGATCTGGACGCGCTGGCGCTCCCCGCCCGACAGGGTGTGCCAGGACCGGTGGGCCTTGTCGGTGAGACCGGTGCGGACCAGGGCCGTGCGGACGGCCTCCTCGTCGTCGGCGGAGACGGACGCCCAGGCGCGACGGTGCGGGACCCGGCCCAGCCGTACGACGTCCTGGACCGTCAACTCGACCTGGGTGTCCGCCTGTTGGGCCACGACCGCGATCCGTCGGGCGACCGCGCGGCGGCCCACCCGGTCCAGTGGACGGTCGTCGAGGGTGACGACTCCCGAGGCGGGCGCGAGGACCCCGGCGAGCAGGCGCAGCAGTGTGGACTTGCCCGAACCGTTGGGGCCGAGCAGACCGGTGACGGTGCCGGGCCGGGGCGACACACTGACCCCGTCCAGGATCAGCGTGCCGTCGGCGGCGCGGGAGACCCGCTCGGCGCGCAGCCCGGAGGAGGCGCCCGGGTCGGCGGCGGTGTCGGTCATCGGGTGCTCCTGGTCCGGTACATGATGGCGACGAACGCCGGGACGCCGATGAGGGACGTCACCACGCCGACCGGGACCTCCTGCGGGTCCAGGACCGTACGGGCCAGGGTGTCGACCCACACCAGGAACACCGCCCCGGCCAGCGCGGTGGCCGGCAGCAGCCGACCGTGGCCGGAGCCGGTCAGCGCGCGGGCGGCGTGCGGCAGCACCAGACCGACGAAGCCGATCGCCCCCGACGAGGCGACCAGGGCGGCCGTGAGCAGAGCGGTGGCGCACAGCAGTACGAGCCGGGTGCGGGCCACGGAGACGCCGAGCGAGGCCGCTGCGTCCTGCCCGAACGCGAACGCGTCCAGTGCGTGGGTGTGCCCCAGGCAGACCAGCAGCACCACCACCAGCACCGCCAGACACACCGTCACATCCGTCCAGTCGGCCCCGCTGAGCGAGCCGAGCAGCCAGAACAGCACCGCGCGGGTCGTCTCGGCGTCGGCCGCGGTCATCACCATGAAGGAGGTGAGCGCGGAGAACAGTTGCATCGCCGCGACACCCACCAGCACCACGCGGTCCGTGGTGCCGCCGAGGGTGTGGCTGAGCAGCAGCACGAGCCCGAAGGAGGCCACCGCGCCCAGGAACGCGCCGCCGGAGACCGACAGGACCCCACCGCCCACGCCGAGCACCACGACCACGACCGCGCCGGTCGACGCGCCGGAGGAGACGCCCAGCACGAAGGGGTCGGCGAGCGGGTTGCGCAGCAGGGACTGCATCACCGCGCCGCACACGGCCAGTCCGGCCCCGCACACGGCGGCCAGCAGGGTGCGGGGCAGCCGTAGGTTCCACACGATGCCGTCCCGGATGGGCGTCAACTCCGTGTGCCCCCAGCCGAGATGGGCCACCACCGTGGACCAGACGTCGACCACGCCGATGTCGGCCGGACCGATGGTGATCGCGAGGGCGACGGAGAGAAACAGTCCCCCGAGCCCGGCCGTCCACGCCGATCCCGAGCGCAGCCGACGGCCGAAGGCCACCGCCACCACCGCCACCGACGAACCGTCCGCTCCACCGGTCTCCGCCAGGCTCGGCCCACCGGTCCGCGTGGGGGCCGGCCCACCGGTCTTCGCCGAGGGCGGCCCACCTGCCTGGGCCGGCGCCGACGTGTCGGTGACCGCGTCGCCGACCGTGTCGGGCTCCGCGTCGTGCTCCGTGCCGGTCATCCCGTGAGGCCGTACTCGCGCAGTGCCGCCGCGAGCTTCTCCACGCCCTCGACGGTCCGGACGGTCGGGTTCATGGCCTGGCCGGGCAGCAGCACATAGCGCTTCTCCCGCACCGCCGTCATGTTCCGGGTGACCGGGTCGGACTCCAGGAACTCGATCTTCTTCGCGGCCGTCTCGGCCGTCTGCTGCTTGCGGACCAGGTCCCCGATGACGAGGACGTCGGGATCGCGATCCGCCACGGTCTCCCAGTTGACCTGGGGCCACTCCTCCTCGGTGTCGTCGAAGACGTTCTTCGCGCCCAGTTCGCGGGTGATGACCCCGGGAGCGCCACAGCATCCGGCGAGGTACGGGGACTGGGCGTTGGCGAACCAGTACATGACGGTGACGTCCTCTGCGTCGAGTCCGGCGGTCGCCTTCCGCACCCGGGACCTCAGCTCGGCCACCAGCTTCTCGCCGCGCTCCTCGACCCCGAAGACGCGGGCCAGATCGCGGACTTCGCCGTAGACCGTCTCCATGGTCAGCGGCTCGGTGCGGACGCCGTCGCCGTCACCGCTGTTGTCCTTGCCCACACAGTCGGAGGGCGACAGATACGTGGGGACGCCGAGCTTCTCGAACTCCTCCCGGCTCGCCACACCGCCCTTGCCGAGCGTGGAGGCGAACGAGGAGACGACGAGGTCGGGTTCGGTGTCCAGGACCTTCTCGAAAGAGGGCGCGTCGTCGGCGAGCCGAGGCACCTTCGCGTCGGCCTTCTCCAGCCCCTTCGGCAGCGGATCGGTCCAGGTGGCGGTGCCCACCATGCGGTCGGCGAGCCCGAGGGAGAGCAGGATCTCGGTCGTGCCCTGGTTGAGGGAGACGGCGCGCTCGGGCGGGCTGTCGACCCGCACCTCCCGCCCGCAGTTGTCGAGGGTCACCGGATATCCGGCGGACCCGCCCGAGGCCGGGCCACCGCCCGGAGGCGCCGCGGAGCCGGAGCCTCCGCAGCCGGTCAGCAACAGGGAACCGGCGGCCAGGAACAGGACGGCATGGCGGACGGGGCGTGCGAGTGGCACGGGACTTCCTTCGGCGTCGAGGGCTCATGCGCGAAGCCCGGTCGTACGGTGCTTCCCCGGGCACCCCTCGGTGCCGGGGACCGCCAGCAGGTCTTCGGACTCGGGGTCACCCGGACGGGACGCCTTCCCGGACCGCGATCGTGATCGCCGTCCAGTGGCAGTTGTCCCGCCCGTCACCCTCACCGCTGCGCGTCAGCTCCGGATTCACACCGGATTCCCTGACCCGTACGCGTACTTACGTGTGCGTACGTGGGTTCGACTGGCGTCGGCAAGCTATCACAGGCCGCCGGAGTGCCTGGGCCGCCCGAGCGTCGGAGGCCACCCGGGGGCTCGTCAGGCCGCGGGCTTCCAGCCCGGGAGCGTCGGCAGGACCTTCTCGGCCACACGGAACAGGGCCGCGTCGTCGGGCACCTGCGAATCCTGGCGATAGATGACGAGCTCGAAGGTGGTGCCGCTGTCCTTCGGGTCGGTCGCGACCAGCAGCCGCCGGGCGACGCCGCCGGGGCCGGACTGCGGGTCACTGCCGTCGAGGCGGAACGAGATGGAGATGGTCTGACCCGAGTACAGGGCCGCCGCATGTCCCAGGACCGTCCTGCTCTCGACGCCGGCGCCCAGATGGCCGACCGACTCGGCGACAGGGAGGTCCTCGTACGACGCCGAGAGCTCCACGGTGTAGGTGTCGAGGTCGACGGTCGCCTCGGGGGTGACGGTCCTGGTGCCGTCGAACCAGGTGGACTCGTTCTCGCTGCCCGACGCGCTGACCGCCTGCTCGGTGGGTGTACCGAGGAGCTTCGGCAGGTCGGAGCGGTTCAGGGCGGTGCACAGCTGTGCGCCCGAGACCCTGCCCCGTGGGGTGGGAGAGGCGTCGTCCGAGGTCGAGCAGACGGCCGGCCCCAAGGTCTCCGGGGTCGTGTCGAGGAGGTCGGCCAGCAGCCACATCCCGCCCAGCAGCACCCCCACGGTCGCCACCGCCGAGACCACCTGTGCGCCCGTGCTCATTTCCTTCGGCGGGCCGACTCGGGAAGCCGCTCTCGCACCCGCCTCCGGATCCGCTGCCGATCTCGTCGCCGGATCTACTGCCGATCCCGTATCCGGACCTGCTGTCGCCGCCGTCGCCGGACTTACGACTGATCCCGTCGCCGGATCCACTGCCGATCCTGTCTCCGGACCTACGACCGCTCCCCTCGCCGGACCTGCTGCCGAACCCGTCTCCGCATCCCCATCACCTTCCGAGCCCGCTCCGGAATCGGCGAATTCGTCGACCATGTCCCCCGTGCCCCCACCTTGATGTGCACACGCCTGACGCGCGCCGGGGGAGCCTAACCGTTGATCGTCGCGCGGGGAAACGCAATTCCGCGTGGGCCGCTTGCCGTGGCCGGCGAAGCCCGTCGCGCAGGCGTGAAGAAGGGCTCCTCGGGGGAGACCGAGACCCTGTGCGCCCGCAGCCCCGGGCGCCGCCCCGGCCCGCACGAAAGGAAGAAGCGGTATGACCGAGCAGGGCTCCCTCGGTGTCGCCGTCGTCGGCACCGGCCGGATGGGCGCCGACCATGTGCGCCGGATCTCCGAGGTGATCAGCGGCGCCCATGTGACCGCCGTCGTCGACCTCGACACCGACCGCGCCCGGACGATCGCCGCCGGCATCGAGGGGTGCGTGGCCTACGGCGACCCGGCCGAGGCGCTGGCCGCACCGGGCGTCGACGCCGTCCTGGTGGCCTCACCGGGCCCCGCGCACGAGGCGGCCCTGCTCGCCGCGTTCGCCCACGACCTGCCCGTACTGTGCGAGAAGCCCCTCACTCCGGACACCGCCTCCGCGCTCCGGCTGCTGGAGGCGGAGCAGCGGCTGGGGCACCGCCGGGTACAGGTGGGGTTCATGCGCCGCTACGACCGTGAGTACGTCAAGCTCAAGGCCCTGCTGGACAGCGGTGACCTGGGCCGGCCGCTGCTGCTGCACCACCGGCACCGCAACGCCGAGGCCCCGCCCGGTTTCACCGACGCCATGGCCGTCAACGACTCCGTGGCCCACGAGATGGACGTCACCCGCTGGCTGCTCGGCCAGGAGATCACCGCCGTCAGCGTGCTGCGGCCCCGGCCGTCCGCGCACGCCCCCGAGGGTCTGAGCGACCCGCAGCTCGTCGTCTTCGAGACCGACGGCGGCGCGGTGGTCGACGTCGAGATCTTCCTCAGCGCCCGCTACGGCTACCAGGTGCAGGCCGAGGCCGTCTGCGAGGACGGCACGGCCCGCATCGGCGACGGGCACGACATGCTCGTCAACACGGCGGGCCGCTGGGGCGGCACGGTCACCCCGGGCTACATCGAGCGGTTCGAGGACGCCTACGACCGACAGGTCCAGGCCTGGGTGGACGCCACCCGTCGCGGCCAGGTCACCGGACCCAGCACCTGGGACGGGTACGCCGTCGCCGCGATCTCCGAGGCGGGCGTCCGCGCCCAGACCGAGGGCGTCCGCACCGAGGTCGAACTCGTCGAACGCCCCGCCCTCTACCGCTGACCTTCAGCACCCGGCGGTCGTCGGCACCTGACGCCCGCTCACGCCCGCTCGGTCAGATCCAGCAGCACCTTGGAGGCGACCGTGCGGTCCCGGGCGGTCTCGAAGGCGACGGCGGACCGTTCCAACGGGAAGGTGTGCGTGACGACCGGATCGACGGGGAGGCCCTGGGCCAGCAGGGACAGGGCCTCGTCGAACTCGGTGTCGAAGCGGAAGGAACCGCGCAACTCCAGCTCACGGGTGACCGCCACATTGCCGAGCAGCCCGATCTCCCCGAGCGGCAGCAGCCCGAGCATGACCACGGTGCCGCCGCGCCGCGTCCGCTCCACACAGCTGCGCAGCCCGGCCGGCGCCCCGGACGCCTCCACGGCGACGTCGAAGACGCCGGCCCAGGTCGGGTCGCCGGGCCGGTCCGCCCGCACCGTGGCGGTCGCGCCCACCTCTGTCGCGATCCGCAGCGGCTCCTCGTGCAGATCGCTGACGACGACCTCGGCGGCTCCGGCGTGCCGCAGCGCCGCCACGACCAGACAGCCGATCGGACCTGCCCCCGCCACCAGGACCCGCCTGCCCCGCACATCGCCGGCCCGGCGCACGGCGTGCAGCGCCACCGCCAGCGGCTCGGCGAGCACGGCACGGCGCAGGTCGAGCCCGACAGGCAGCTCCCGGACCTGACCGGCGGGCACGCCGAGGCGCTGTGCGAACCCGCCCTGCACATGCGGGGTGTGGGCCGCGCTGCCCAGATAGCGGGTGTGGGCACAGACGTTGCGCATGCCCCGAGCGCACTCCGGGCAGACCCCGCAGGGCGTGGCCGGATGGATCGCGACCGGCGCTCCCACCGCCGGGACGTCCGGCCCCTCGACCCCGGGACCGAGCGCGGCGACATGGCCGACCACCTCGTGACCGAGCACCATGGGCTCGCTCACCGCGAAGTCGCCCACCCGGCCCCGGTGGTAGTAGTGCAGATCGGACCCGCAGATACCGCCGAGCGCGACGGCGACCGCGATCTCACCGGCCGCGGGACCGTCGTACGGCCGTTCCTCGACCCGGAGGTCACCGGCTCCGTGGACAACACACGCGTGCATGAGGGCTCCTTGGGGGACGGGCCGGGTCACAGGACGGACAGCATGCCGCCGTCGACGTACAGCAGCTGGCCGCCCACGAAGTCGGAGGCGGGGGAGGCGAGGAAGAGCAGGGCGCCGACCAGGTCCTCGACCCTGCCCCAGCGGCCGGCGGGCGTCCGCCCGCGGACCCAGGCGCTGAACTCCTCGTCGGCGACCAGCGCCGAGGTCAGCTCGGTGTCGAAGTAGCCGGGGCCGATGCCGTTGACCTGGATGCCGTGCGGTCCGAGGTCGGCGCACATGCCCTTGGTCAGCATCTTCAGGCCGCCCTTGGTCGCCGAGTAGGGCGCGATGCCGGGGCGTACCGCCTCGCTCTGCAGCGAGCAGATGTTGATGATCTTGCCGTGCCCCCGGGGGACCATCCGGCGGGCGACCTCGCGGCCCACGAGGAAGGCGCTGGTGAGGTTGGTGTCGAGCAGGGTGTGCCAGTCCTCGTCGGTGAAGTCGAGGAACGGGGCGCGGCGTTGGGCGCCGGTGTTGTTGACCAGGATGTCGATGGGGCCGGCCCGGTCCTCGATCCGGGGGACGGCGGTGGCGACCGAGGCGGCGTCGGTGACGTCGAAGGCCTCCGTGAGGACCGCCTCGCCGAACGTCACGGCCAGCTCCGCGCGGGTGGCCTCCAGGACGACGGCGTCCCTGCCGTTGAGGACCACCGTGCAGCCGGCCTCCAGGAGGCCCACGGCCAGCGCACGACCGATGCCTCGGCTGGACCCGGTGACCAGGGCGACCTTTCCGGTGACGTCGAAGAGGGGGTGGCTCGTCATGCGTGATCTCCCTGGTTTCCCACTGAGTGGAAAAGGTATCTGCTCAACGGAAAATCATCGTCGGGGCGGCGGGCTGCCGCTGTCAACCGTGGGAGGCCTTTCCACTCAGTGGTAACTTGCCGCCGTGAGCGGCAGCGAGGTACCCACGGACGTGGTCGGACGGGCGATCCGGTTGCTCGTCCTCGTCGGCGAGCACCCGCGCGGCATCACCCTGTCCGAACTGGCCCGCGCCAGCGGCGTCCCCGTCAGCACGGCCCACCGGCTGGTCAACTCCCTGTGTCGCGAGGGCCTGGTGGAGTTCGAGGCCGACGGCAAGCGCTACAAGCCGGGCCTCAGACTCTTCCAGCTCGGTCAACAGGCCGGTCAGGTGTACGGCTTCGCCGGCACCGCCCTCCCCGTGATGCAGCGCGTGACCCGGCAGACCGAGGAAGCCACCCTGATGTCCGTCCTCGACGGCACCCGGCACCTGTACGTGCACTATGTGGACGGCCCCCTCCCGGTCGGCGTCCGCAGCGACCCGGGCCGACACGGCCCGCTGCACTGCACCTCGATGGGCAAGGTCCTGATGGCCTTCGCGTCCGCCGACGTACGCGCCGACCTCCTGGACCGCGTCGAACTGACCCCGCACGGACCGAACAGCGTCACCGACCGCGACGTCCTGCGCGCCCACGTCGCCCGCGCCGCCGAACTCGGCTACGCCACGGCCGACGAGGAACACCACGCCGGTCTGCGCGCCGTGGCGGTACCGATCCTGCGCCCCGACGGCACCGTCTTCGCCGCCCTCTCCACCGCCGCGCCCGCCTTCCGCCGCAGCATGGACGACCTGGTCGCCATGGTGCCGCTGCTGCGCTCGGCGGCGGACGAGCTGGGCGTCCGGCTGCCGGCCCGCTGACGCACCCTCCCCACGGGCCCCGGGACCGGGGATCCTCACTCCCGAGGGCGCTCGGCCGCGCCCTGCCGGGAGGGGCGACGGACATGGGACATCACGAGGAACAGCGGACGCGAGCACTCGACGGAAAGACCGCGCTGATCACCGGGGCCGGCACCGGCATCGGCCGCGCGACGGCCCTGATGCTCGCCGAGGAGGGCGCCACGGTGGTCCTCGCCGGGCGGCGACGCCACCTCCTCGACGAGGTGGCCGCCGTCGTCGCGGACGCCGGGGGCACCGCGCTCGCCCGCGCCACCCACGTCGAGAACGCCGACGACGTGGGGGAGCTGATCCGCTGGACCCGGGACACGGCGGGCCCCGTCGACATCCTCGTCAACAACGCGGGGGCAGCCGGCCGGACCGGCGACGTCCGCCGGCTCGGCGAGGACGAGTGGCACGCCGTGGTCGACGTCAACCTCACCGCGGTCTATCTGCTCGCCCGGGCCGTCCTGCCGGACATGGTGGAGCGCGGCGGCGGCTCGATCATCACCATCTCCTCGCTCGCCGCCGTACGGCCCACGCCCCTCGGCGGGGCCCCGTACGGCGCGGCCAAGGCAGGCGTGCGCACCTTCATGACCTATCTGCGCAACACCTACCGCGACGACCTCGTGCGTGCCACCTGCATCCTCCCGGGCGAGGTCGACACCCCCGTCCTGGACAGCCGCCCGGAACCACCGAGCGCGGAGCGCCGGGCCGCCATGGTGCGACCGGAGGACGTGGCCCGCGCCGTACTGCTGTGCGCCACGCTCCCCGCGCGTACGGTCGTCGAGGAACTCGTCATCGCCCCTACGGTGTCGGGGCGGACCGAGGGCCGGCCGGGGTCAGGGCCGCCGCGGCCGTCTTGAACAGCGGCTGCTTCGAGGCGGGGTCCCAGGCGGTGAGGGTGGTCTCGTTCGCCGCCCGGGGCGGGGACTTCTCGGCGCGGCCCACCCCGGAGGGCGTGTCCCAGTAGCCGTAGTGGAACGGCACGAACAGCACCCCGGGCCGTACGTCCGTCAGGCGGAGCCGCCCCCGCACGGCACCCCGGCGGGTGCGCACCTCGACCGTCTCGCCCTCGCCGAGCCCGAGCCGTCGCGCGTCGGCCGCCGAGACCTCCACCCACACCTCCGGCTCCTTCGCGTCGAGCTGCGGTGTCCGGCCCGTCTTGGTGCGGGTGTGGAAGTGGTGGAGCGTCCGCCCGGTGGTGAGCTGGAACGGGTACTCCGCGTCCGGTTCCTCCTGCGGGGCGACGTACGCGGCGGCCTTGATCATGGCCTTGCCCTCGGGGTTGCGCGCGCGGTACTCGGCCGCGTCCGCGGGGTCGCCCGTCACCAGGTCCTTGCCGTGGTCCTCGCACAGGTCGGGGTGCGCCCAGTCGAAGCCGTGCGTGTAGAGCCGCCGGGTGGCGTCCGGGTCCCGGTCGTCGTACGGCCACTGGACACCGCTGCCGCCGCGCAGCCGCGCGTACGACAGACCGGTGTAGTCACAGGGGCGGCCCGCGCAGCACCGCTGCCACGCCTCGAACGCCGACTCGGGGTCGTGCCAGGCGACCAGCGGTCCGCCGTCCTTGTCCCGGAAGTCCATCCGCCCCGCGTAGTCGAGGAAAATGTCCAGGTCCGGACGGGCCTCACCGGGCGGCTCCACCGCCTTGTCCGACAGATGCACCGTACGGTCGGCATTGGTGAACGTGCCCTGCACCTACCGCCCCACCGAATCGGGCCGTACGCCCTCCGCGAGGCACATGTCCACCCGCGTCGGTCACGGCTCGCCCCGGCCGTACGGTGTCCGGTCGCCCCAGGGCCGCTCGATCCGGTCGTGCGACCTCACCATGCCCGCCTCCCCGCTACCGCCGTCCCCACGCGGAACCATGCGCTCCGCAGGCGGGGCGGTACCCGGGCGCGGGGGCGGCCAATGGAGGACCGCGCGCGCGAGAACGACCGGGCCGGCCCCGTGAGGAGCCGGCCCGGCCGCGGTGTTCGAGTCGATCAGACCAGGTCGAACCGGTCCAGGTCGGAGACCTTGGCCCAGGCCGCGACGAAGTCCTTCACGAACTTCTCCTTGGCGTCGTCGCTCGCGTAGACCTCGGCGAGGGCACGGAGCTCGGAGTTGGAGCCGAAGACGAGGTCGGCACGGGTGCCGGTCCACTTGACCTCGCCGGTGTCCGCGTCACGGCCCTCGAAGAGGGTCTGGTCGGCGGAGGTGGACTTCCAGGTCGTCCCCAGGTCGAGCAGGTTGACGAAGAAGTCGTTGGTGAGCACGCCCGGGGTGTCGGTGAAGACGCCGTGCGTGGACTGGGCGTGGTTGGCGCCCAGGACACGCAGACCACCGACGAGCACCGTCAGCTCGGGGGCGCTCAGCGAGAGCAGGTTCGCCCTGTCGATCAGCAGGTACTCGGCGGGGAGGCGGTTGCCCTTGCCCTGGTAGTTGCGGAAGCCGTCGGCCGCCGGCTCCAGCGCGGCGAAGGACTCGGCGTCCGTGTGCTCCTCGGTCGCGTCCACACGGCCCGGGGTGAAGGGCACCTCGACCGCGTAGCCGGCGTCCTTGGCGGCCTTCTCGACCGCGGCGGCACCGCCGAGGACGATCAGGTCGGCCAGGGAGACCTTCTTGGCGCCGGTGTTGAACTCGGCCTGGACGCCCTCCAGGACGCTCAGGACGTGACGCAGGTCGTCCGGGTTGTTGACCTCCCAGCCGCGCTGGGGCTCCAGACGGATCCGGGCACCGTTGGCGCCGCCGCGCTTGTCGCTGGAGCGGAAGGTGGAGGCCGACGCCCACGCGGTGGACACCAGCTGCGAGACGGACAGACCCGAGGCGAGCAGCTTGCTCTTGAGCGCCGCGATGTCGGCCGCGTCGATGACCTCGCCCTCGGCCTCCGGCAGCGGGTCCTGCCAGATCAGGGTCTCCGCCGGGACCTCCGGGCCGAGGTACAGCGACTTCGGGCCCATGTCACGGTGGGTCAGCTTGAACCAGGCGCGGGCGAAGGCGTCCGCGAACTGGTCGGGGTTCTCGTGGAAGCGCTTGGAGATCTCGCCGTAGATCGGGTCGAAGCGCAGCGAGAGGTCGGTGGTGAGCATCGTGGGCAGCTTCTTGGCGTCACTGTGGGCGTCGGGAATGATCGCCTGTGCGTCCTTGGCCACCCACTGGTTGGCGCCGGCGGGGCTCTGGGTGAGCTCCCACTCGTAGCCGAAGAGGATGTCGAAGAAGTCGTTGCTCCACTGGGTGGGCTTGGTGGTCCAGGTGACCTCCAGGCCGGAGGTGATGGCGTCGCCGCCCTTGCCCGTGCCGTAGGTGGACTTCCAGCCGAGGCCCTGCTGCTCCATGGAGGCGGCCTCGGGGTCGTCGCCCACGTTGTCCGCGGGGCCGGCGCCGTGGGTCTTGCCGAAGGTGTGGCCACCGGCGATGAGGGCGACGGTCTCCTCGTCGTTCATCGCCATCCGGCGGAAGGTCTCACGGATGTCGCGGGCCGCGGCCAGCGGGTCCGGGTTGCCGTTCGGGCCCTCCGGGTTGACGTAGATCAGGCCCATCTGGACGGCGCCGAGCGGGTTCTCCAGCTCACGGTCGCCGGTGTAGCGCTGGTCGTCCAGCCAGGTGGTCTCGGGACCCCAGTAGACGTCCTCGTCGGCCTCCCAGACGTCGGCGCGGCCGCCGGCGAAGCCGAAGGTCTCGAAGCCCATCTGCTCCAGGGCGACGTTACCGGTGAGGATCATGAGGTCGGCCCAGGAGATGGACTGGCCGTACTTCTTCTTCACCGGCCACAGCAGACGGCGGGCCTTGTCCAGGTTGCCGTTGTCCGGCCAGCTGTTCAGCGGCGCGAAGCGCTGCTGGCCGCGGCCGCCACCGCCGCGGCCGTCGTGGATGCGGTAGGTGCCGGCGCTGTGCCAGGCCATACGGACCATCAGCGGGCCGTAGTTGCCGAAGTCGGCGGGCCACCAGTCCTGCGAGGTGGTCAGCACCTCCGCGATGTCCTGTTTCACGGCCGCGAGGTCGAGGTTGTTGAACGCCTCGGCGTAGTCGAACGTCTCACCGAGGGGGTTGGCGACGACGGGGTCCTTGGCGAGGATCTTCAGGTTGAGCCGCTCCGGCCACCACTGACGGTTCCCGCCGCCCTGGGTCGGGTGCGCGGCACGCCCGTGAGCGACCGGGCAGCCTCCCGTCTCCTCGGGCTTCGCGTCCGTGACGATCGCGTCGTGGTTCTCAGTCATGGGAGTCCTTCCGGAACTGGTGGATCACGGTGCTGAACTGCTGGCTTCGGAACATTGGGGGCACAGGCCCCAGTAGATGACCTCGGCCTCGTCGATCGCGAAGCCGCGGTCGTCGGAGGCGGTCAGGCACGGGGCGTGCCCGACCGCGCAGTCGACGTCGACCACGACTCCGCACGAGCGGCACACGAGGTGGTGGTGGTTGTCCCCGACGCGGCCCTCGTACAGGGCCGGGCTGCCGGGTGGTTCGAGGCGGCGCACGAGTCCCGCGCCGGCGAGCGCGTTGAGCGCTTCGTACACGGCCTGGAGCGAGATGTGGCCCACACGAGCGCGTACGCCCGAGGCGATCGCTTCGACGCCGAGGTGGTCGCCGTCCCGGACGGTCTCCAGCAGCGCCACGCGCGCGGCCGTCACCCGCAGGCCGGCACCGCGGAGCTCCTCGGCGGTGTTCGGAGGCTGGGATGCGGTCATGGCGACCAACCTACCCTCATAAACACGAACAGTTCAAGAAAACGAACCACCCAAGTTTTAGTGGGCGTGCCGGCCCCCGTCCGTGGCCGCGCCGGCAGGGCCCCGCGCCCCCGGTGGCTGGGGCGATCGAATCAGCCCAAGGTGAGCAGCAGGATCGCGATCATGGCTCCGACGAGCCCGGCCGTCTGCCGGAAGTTCACCCGTTCGTGGAGCAGGGTCAGGCCGAGGACCGTGGGGACGGCCGGGTACAGGGACGCCAGGACGACCACCACGGACACCAGCTGTCGCTGGGCCGCCCAGAGGTAGAGGATCAACGCGAGCGCGGCCCCCGCCCCGATCGCGGCCGCCGCTCCCCACACCGCCGCCGGCTGTCGTAACCGTCCGGCCCGCCGCCACATCCCCGGCGCCAGCAGGACGACCGCCGCCGCCCGCCCCGCGACCACGGGCCACACCCCGCTTCCCGCCCCGGCCTGGGCCAGCGCGAGGTACTGCACCGCGACACCCAGGCTGGCGAGCAGCCCGTCCGCAGCCGCCCCCGCCCGGAACCCGGGCACCCCGCGGCCGTCCCCGGCCCTCGTCGCGGGGGCCTCACCGTGCCCTGGACCGGCCGACTCCGTCCGGCTGTCGCACCGGCCGCCGTAGGACACGAGCCACAGCGCCGGCACCGTGACGCAGATGCCCAGCCACGCCGTACCGGCGGGCCGGTCACCGAGAAGGAGGACCCCGCACAGCACGGACAGCGCGACCCCGGTGAGCGCGCTGACCGGCACCACCACCGTCATGCCGCCCCGGCTCAGGCCCCGGTTCAGATACGTCATCGCCGTCGCGCTGCCGACTCCGGAGACCGCACCCCACAACAGGTCCGGGAGCCGCACGTCCGGCGCCGGCACGGCGAACGCCACCACGAGCGCCAGCAGCAGGCCGCCCGCCTGGCCGAGCAGTGTGACCGCGGCGAAGTGCACCCGGCGGGACAGCAGCCCGCCGGCGAAGTCGACGATGCCGTACAGCGCGGCGGACGTGAGCGCGAGGAAGGCGGCCATGCGTCCGTGGGTGCCCCACGGGAGGCGATCCATGGTGCATCGCGACGGGAGACGGGTACCCGGAAGCAGCCCCGAGCGGTCCCCGGCCCCCGGCGCGGCGCTCGGGCTCCGTCGAGCGCTCCGGCCCCGCGAAGCGCTCAGGCCGGGCTTCCCGCCCAAGGAGGTGTCCCCGGATGAGCCCCATCGAGCACGCGAGCCCCACGAGGGCCCGCTCCCCAAAAGCACAGGCCTACGACGCCGAGCCGTTCCTCCCGAGTCGCGGCGGCCTCCCCGCGCACCGCCGGGCCGCGGCCGACTGCCGGGGCTGCCCCCTGCACGAGGACGCCACGCAGACCGTCTTCGGCAAGGGCGACGGGTCCGCCCGGATCCTGCTCGTCGGAGAGCAGCCGGGGGACCAGGAGGACCGGCAGGGCGAGCCGTTCGTCGGCCCGGCGGGGCGGCTGCTGCGACGGGCCCTGGACGAGGCCGGGATCGAGTGGGACGCGACCTACGTGACCAACGCGGTCAAGCACTTCAAGTTCACCCGACCCCCGGGCGGCGGCAAACGCCGCATCCACAAGGCGCCCGACCTGCGCGAGGTCGCCGCCTGCCGTCCCTGGCTGCTCGCCGAACTCCGCCTCGTCCGGCCCGAGATCGTGGTGGCCCTCGGCGCCACCGCGGGCAAGGCACTGCTCGGCGGCTCCTTCCGGGTCACCAAGGACCGCGGCGCGCTGCTGCCCATGCCGTCGGAGGGGGCGCGGGGGCCGTACGTCGTCGCCACCCTCCACCCCTCCGCCGTACTCCGTGCCGACGACCGCGACGCCGCCTACGCGGGACTGGTGTCCGACCTCAGGGTGGCCGCCGAGGCGTTGGCCAGGAGTGAGCCGTGACCCCGACGCCCCGAGCCCTCGCGCGCCCGTCCCACGGTGCCCTGGTCTAGCTCTGGCCGCCGCCCCCGGTCACCAGGACCACCTCCAGGGTGCGCGGGCCGTGGACGCCCTCCACCCGGTCCAGCTCGATGTCGCTGGTGGCGGACGGGCCGGAGATCCACGTCAACGGGCGGGTCGGATCCAGGAGTTCGATCGCCTGAGGCACCGACGACACGACCTGCTCAGGCACGCGGACGACGCAGATGTGGTGGTCGGGTACCAGGGTGATCCGGCGGCGGCCCTGGTCGGGGGAGCCGTCGAGGACGATGGTGCCGGTCTCGGCGATCGCGAGGGCGCAGGCCGTGACGACGCTGTCGACCCGGTCCAACTCGTGCGCGGTGCTCTCCGCCCGGTCCGCCACCCGTGTCAGGTCGGTCGCCGACAGCCACTCCTCGCGCAGCCCCGGCGGCACCAGCACCGTCTCCGAGCCGTGCGCGCGCAACAGCCCCGCGACCACGTCCGCGAGTCCGGCCGCGTCCGTGCGGTGCACGAGCGCCCGGTAGTCCGCCAGGTTCTCCGCCAGCAGCTCCACCGTCTCGGCGGGGCCCAGCCCCCCGTGCTCGCGGAGATAACCCCGCGGCACGGCCTGCTCGTACTGGGGGTCCCTCCCAGGCCCTTCAGGCACTAGGGGAGTGTCGTCCCGGCGCACGTCGGCGAGGGCGCGTCGCACCCGGCCCAGGATCAGATCCCTGCTGCTCACTTGCCCGTCTCCCTTCCGCCGTTCGTCCTCTGCCACCAGTCGCGAAACGGCTCGGGGGGCAGCGCCGGAAGATCACGGCTGGCGCTCCACGCCTTGCCGGGGCCCGGCAGCGTACGGGGATGGAAGCGCCGTGTGCGGGACGCGAGCCGCTGCCCGGTGCGCAGCGCGCCGGGGCGGCTGAACGCCCACCGTGCCGCCCGCATCGCCGCCCGCTCGGCGCCGTGTCCCTTCGCGGGCTTGAGGACGACCTTGTTGCCGTTC
The DNA here is from genome assembly GCF_031845845.1 of Streptomyces gottesmaniae. Classification (NCBI taxonomy): domain Bacteria; kingdom Bacillati; phylum Actinomycetota; class Actinomycetes; order Kitasatosporales; family Streptomycetaceae; genus Streptomyces; species Streptomyces gottesmaniae. The sequence continues at coordinate 78,957 of NZ_JAVRFJ010000006.1, read as the reverse complement.
TCCGTCACCGGTCCGCCCTGCGCGACCCGCTCCCGCAGGTGCACCAGCACCTCGGGGATGTCGATGGCGACGGGGCACACCTCGTAGCAGGCGCCGCACAGCGAGGAGGCGTACGGCAGCGAAGCGTCGATGTCGCTTCCCGTGCCCCGGAGTTGAGGGCTGAGGATGGCACCGATCGGGCCCGGGTACACCGAGCCGTACGCGTGGCCGCCCGCCCGCTCGTACACCGGGCAGACGTTCAGGCAGGCCGAGCAGCGGATGCAGCGCAGGGCCTGCCGGCCGACCTCGTCGGCGAGCGTGTCGGTGCGGCCGTTGTCGATGAGGACCAGGTGGAAGGTCTGCGGCCCGTCCTCGTCGGTCGTGCCGGTCCAGGTGGAGGTGTACGGGTTCATCCGCTCGGCGGTCGAGGAGCGGGGGAGGGTCTGCAGGAACACCTCCAGGTCCCGCCAGGTCGGCACGATCTTCTCGATGCCCACCACCGAGATCAGGGTCTCGGGGAGGGTGAGGCACATCCGGCCGTTGCCCTCGGACTCCACGACCACCAGCGTGCCCGTCTCCGCGACCATGAAGTTGGCGCCGGAGACACCGACCTTGGCCCGCAGGAACTTCTCCCGCAGATGCAGCCGCGCCGCCTCCGCCAGTTCGGCCGGGGTGTCGGTCAGGCCCTCGGGGGCCGGGCGGCCCCACTCGCTCATCTCGCGCGCGAAGATGTCCCGGATCTCGCCCCGGTTGCGGTGGATCGCCGGAACCAGGATGTGCGAGGGCCGGTCCTTGCCCAACTGCACGATGAGCTCGGCGAGGTCGGTCTCGTAGGCGCGGATGCCCTCGGCCTCCAGCGCCTCGTTCAGCCCGATCTCCTGCGTGGCCATCGACTTGACCTTGACGACCTCGCTCTCGCCGGTCGCCTTGACGAGATACGTGACGATCCGGTTGGCCTCGTCCGCGTCGGCGGCCCAGTGGACCGTGCCGCCCGCCGCCGTGACCGACTCCTCCAACTGCACGAGATACCGGTCGAGATGACGGAGCGTATGGTCCTTGATCTGCTTGCCGGCCTCCCGCAGCGCGGCCCAGTCGGACACCTCCGCGACCGCGTTGGCGCGTTTGGCGCGGATGGTGTGGGTGGCGTGGCGCAGGTTCCCGCGCAGGGTCGTGTTGTGCACGGCCTCGTGTGCGGCCTCGGGGAACGCCGGCATCCCGACGAATGTCCCGCTCATACCAGCGGCTCCTCTTCCGTGCTCGCCAGGATCTCCGCGATGTGGACGGGCCGCAGGTCCGTCCGCAGGCGGGTCATCGTGCCGCCGATGTGCATCAGGCACGAGTTGTCGGCCGCGCACAGCACCTCGGCGCCCGTCGACTCGGCGTTGCGCACCTTGTCCGCGCCCATCGCCGCCGAGACATCGGAGTTCTTCACGGCGAACGTACCGCCGAAGCCACAGCACTCGTCGGCACCGGGCAGCTCCACCAGCTCCAGCCCCTTCACGGCCCGGAGCAGCCGCAGGGGCCGCTCACCGAGGCCGAGGCTCCGCAGCCCGTGGCAGGTCGGGTGGTAGGTCACCTTGTGCGGGTAGTACGCGCCGACGTCCGTCACGTCCAGCACGTCCACCAGGAACTCCGTCAGCTCGTACGTCTTCGGCACGACGGGCGCCAGCGTCCGCGCCAGGCCGTCCCCGCGCCCCTCGGCCCGGGCTCGCTCACCCATGCGGGGATACAGCTCCCGCACCATCGCCCCGCACGAGCCGGACGGCGTCACGATCGCCTCGTACTCCCGGAATACATCGGAGAACTTCCGGGCGAGTGGCTCGGCCTCGTGCCGGTATCCGGTGTTGTAGTGCGCCTGCCCGCAGCAGGTCTGACCCATCGGGAAGTCGACCTCCACACCCAGCCTGGTCAGCAGTTTCACCACGGCCCGGCCGGTGTCGGGATAGAGCGTGTCGTTGACACAGGTCAGGAACAGGGCGACACGCATCGCGGCTCCTTGGGGGTCGGTCATCGGATGAGTCAGAGTACGACGCGCGTACGCGAAGAGCGAGGGGTCCCGCGCGACGATCGGCGGAGACGGGTGCACCCGCGCGCCGACCGTCGTCGGAGACGATCCCGCCGGAGGGGGCCCCACCGGTGGAGGCCCCGCCGGTGGAGGCCCCGCCGGAAGAGGTCGCTCACCTGCCGGCGAGCCGGGCCTCCGCCGCGCGCCAGGCCTCCGGGTCACCTTGCGGCTCGTACCGCACCAGCGGCTGGGTGCGGACGAGCAGTCGCCGCATCGAGGCCCGGTCGCCGACCAGGCCGTGGGCGCGGGCCTGGACGAGGACGTTGCCCAGGGCCGCCGCCTCCGCCGGCCCGGCCACCACCGGCAGCCCGCAGGCGTCGGCGGTGAGCTGGCACAGCAGGGCGTTGCGGGTGCCGCCGCCCACGATGTGGACGACGTCGACGGGGTGGTCGGCCAGCGCCTGGGCCTCGGCGACGGCCCGCCGGTGGGCGAGGGCCAGCGAGTCCAGGATGCACCGGGTGGTCTCGGCGGGCGTCCGCGGGACGGGTTGCCCCGACTCCCGGCACGCCTCGGCGATCCGCTCGGGCATCCGGCCGGGCGCGAGGAACGCCGAGTCCCCGGCGTCCACCACCGACCGCAGCGCGGGCACCGCGGCGGCGCCCCGCAGCAGTTCACCCAGATCCGGGTCCCCCCACGCCCGTACGCACTCCTGGAGCAGCCACAGCCCCATGATGTTCCGGAGGTAGCGGACGGTGCCGTCGAGCCCCAGCTCGTTGGTGAAGTTGGCCGCCCGGCTCGCCTCGGTCAGCACCGGGGCACCGAGCTCCAGGCCGGCCAGCGACCAGGTGCCGGTGCAGATGTACGCGAAGCGCTCCCCGGTCGCCGGCACGGCCGCCACCGCCGAGGCGGTGTCGTGCGACCCGACCGTCGTCACCGGAACCGGTCCGGAGAGCCCCGTGGCCTCCAGCACCTCGGGCCGCAGCAGACCCGCCGGGTCGCCGGGCCGCCGCAGCGGTGCGAACAGGCCGAGGTCGATGCCCAGCCGGTCCGCGACGTCCCGCGACCAGTCACGGGTGCGGGGGTCGATCAGCTGCGTGGTGGAGGCGTTGGTCAGCTCGGTGCCCTGCTCCCCGGTCAGCCAGTACGTCAGCAGATCGGGGATGAGCAGCAACCGCTCGGCATGGGCGAACTGGGCGGAGGACCGGGCGGCGATCAGTTGGTACAGCGTGTTGAAGGGCGCGTACTGCAACCCGGTCGCCGCGTAGAGCTCGGCGGCGGGCACGGTCGCCCACACCTTCTCCGCGACACCCTCGGTCCGGGTGTCCCGGTAGTGCACCGGATTGCCCAGCAGGGCGCCGTCCGCGTCCAGCAGCCCGTGGTCGACGGCCCAGCTGTCGATCCCGACGGAGTCGACCCGCCCACCGCCGAGGGCACCGGCCGCCTTCAGCCCGTCGAGCACCCCCGCGTACAGCGAGAGCACGTCCCAGCGCAGCCCCTCGGGGGTGCGCACCGGCCGGTTCGGGAACCGGTGCGCCTCGACCAGCTCCAGCGAGTCCCGCCCCGCGCGGCCGACCATGACGCGCCCGCTGGACGCACCGAGGTCGACCGCCGCGTACGACTTCACGGACCCTCCGGTCGCGGACGCGCTCATCGGAGGAAGGCGGCGGCCACGCCGGCGTCGACCGGCACGTGCAGACCGGTGGTGTGCGTCAGCTCCCCGCCGGTCAGCGCGAACACCGCGTTCGCCACGTGCTCCGGCAGCACCTCGCGCTTGAGGATGGTCCGCTGGGCGTAGAACTCGCCGAGCTTCTCCTCCTCGATCCCGTAGGTCGCCGCGCGCTGGGCACCCCAGCCGGCCGCGAAGATCCCGGAGCCGCGCACCACACCGTCGGGGTTGACGCCGTTGACGCGGATGCCGTGCTCGCCCAGTTCGGCGGCGAGCAGCCGCACCTGGTGGGCCTGGTCGGCCTTGGTGGCGGAGTAGGCGATGTTGTTCGGCCCGGCGAAGACGGCGTTCTTCGAGGCGATGTAGACGATGTCGCCGCCCAGCCCCTGCGCGATCATCGTCCGCGCCGCCTCACGCGACACCAGGAACGATCCACGGGCCATGATGTCGTGCTGGAGGTCCCAGTCCTTGGCCGACGTCTCCAGCAGCGGCTTGGAGATCGAGATGCCCGCGTTGTTGACGACGAGGTCGACCCCGCCGAAGGCCAGCGCGGCGGCCTTGAAGGCCTCCCCGATCCGTTGCTCGTCCGTCACGTCGACGGTCACGGCGACGGCCTTGTCCGCTCCGCCCAGCTCCTCGGCGACGGCGGCGGCGTTCTCGGCGTTGAGGTCGGCGACGACCACACAGGCACCCTCGGCCACGAGCCGGTGCGCGATGGCCTTGCCGATCCCGCTGCCCGCGCCCGTGACGAGCGCGACCCGGGTCGCCAGCGGCTTCGGCTTCGGCATCCGCTGCAGCTTGGCCTCCTCCAGCGCCCAGTACTCGATGCGGAACTTCTCCGACTCCTCGATCGGCGCGTACGTCGACACCGCCTCGGCGCCGCGCATCACGTTGATGGCGTTGACGTAGAACTCGCCGGCAACCCGCGCGGTCTGCTTGTCCTTGCCGAAGCTGAACATGCCCACACCCGGGATCAGCACGATCGCCGGGTCGGCGCCGCGCATCGCGGGGGAGTCGGGCTCGGCGTGCCGCTGGTAGTAGGCGGCGTACTCCTCGCGGTACTCGGCGTGCAGTTTTTTGAGCCGCGCGATCGCCGTGTCGAGGTCGGCGGTCGGCGGGAGATCCAGCACGAGCGGCCGGACCTTCGTACGGAGGAAGTGGTCGGGGCAGGAGGTCCCGAGGGCGGCGAGCCGAGGGTGCTCGGCACGCGCGAGGAAGTCGAGCACGACCTCCGCGTCGGTGAAGTGCCCGACCTGCGCCTTGTCCTGCGAGGCGACGGCCCGGACGTGGGGCGCGAGGGCCGCCGCCCGCTCCCGGCGCTCCGCGTCGTCCAGTGCCGCGTATCCCTCGACGAGGGGCCCGAACGGCTCCGCCTTCCCCCGCTCGGCGAGGAACCGCTCGGCGGTACGGATGATGTGCAGCGAGTTCTTCTCGCACTCCTCGGCGGTGTCGCCCCAGGCGGTGATCCCGTGCCCGCCGAGCACACAGCCGATGGCCTGCGGGTTCTCCCGCTTCACGGCGGCGATGTCCAGGCCCAGCTGGAATCCGGGCCGGCGCCACGGCACCCACACCACGCTGTCGCCGAAACACTCGGCGGTCAGCTTCTCCCCGTCGGCCGCACAGGCGAGGGCGATCCCGGAGTCGGGGTGCAGATGATCCACGTGCGCGGCGTCGACCAGACCGTGCATCGCGGTGTCGATCGACGGCGCCGCCCCACCCTTGCCGTGCAGGCAGTAGTCGAACGCGGCCACCATCTCGTCCTCGCGCTCCACCCCCGGATAGACGTCGACGAGCGCCCGCATCCGGTCCAGCCGCAGCACGGCGAGCCCGGACTCGGTCAAGGTGCCCAGGTCGCCGCCGGACCCCTTCACCCACATCAGCTCCACGTCACCCCCGGTGACGGGGTCGGTGTCCGTCCCCTTGGCGGACGCGTTCCCACCGGCGTAGTTGGTGTTCCGCGGATCGGCGCCGAGCCGACGGGACCGGGCGAGCAGAGCTGCGGCTTCGGGATGGGTGGCCATACGAGATCAATCCTTACGGTGACGTGTGCGAAAAAAGGGGGGGGGAGTGCGGCGCCCCGTCAAGGGCGCGGGGAACTGCGTGACCAGCCACGAACGGCCCGCAGTCCGCGACCGGCGGTTACCCGGCAGACGAATCGCGGCAGCTCACGCCCCCCAACCGGCCTGCTCTCCGCCGACCCGCTCCTCGACGATCTTCGCCGCCCACCCGGACGCGCGGTACGCGGCAAGGGGATCGGGGTCCAGCCCCATCTCCTCCCGCACCTCCCGCAGCAGCGGCCGCACATCCGTGTTGTACGCGTCCATCACCACGGCGTTGGCCTCCAGCACGTCCCCGGCCCGCTGGGCGGCGCGCAGCGCGTCCCCGTCGACGAGCAGAGCCTTCGCCGTGGCCTCCTGCACGTTCATCACCGATCGGATGATCGCCGGGATCTTCGCCTCGATGTTGTGGCACTGGTCGAGCATGAACGCGACCTCGGGAGTGAACCCGCCCCCACGCACCACCTCGTACATGATCCGGAACAGCTGGAACGGGTCGGCCGCCCCCACCATCAGGTCGTCGTCGGCGTAGAAGCGCGAGTTGAAGTCGAACGCGCCGAGCTTCCCCTCCCGCAGCAGCGTCGCCACGATGAACTCGATGTTGGTCCCCGGCGCGTGGTGCCCGGTGTCGACCACGACCTGCGCCTTCGGGCCGAGCTTCAGGCAGTGCGCGTAGGCGGTGCCCCAGTCCGGCACGTCGGTCGTGTAGAACGCCGGCTCGAAGAACTTGTACTCCAGCAGCATCCGCTGGTCGTCCCCGAGCCGCTGATAGACCTCGGCGAGGCCCTCGGCCAGCCGGTCCTGGCGCTCACGGATGTCGTCCTGGCCGGGATAGTTCGTCCCGTCCGCGAACCACAGCTTCAGATCGCGCGACCCGGTCGCGTCCATGATGTCGACGCACTCCAGCAAGTGGTCGACCGCCTTGCGGCGGATCGCCGCCTCGGGGTGGCAGATGCTGCCCAGCTTGTAGTCGTCGTCCTGGAAGGTGTTGGAGTTGATGGCGCCCAGCTTCACGCCGCGCTGCTGCGCGTGCTTGGCGAGGGCCGCGTAGTCCTCCACCTTGTCCCAGGGGATGTGCAGCGCCACGGTCGGCGCCACCCCGGTGAACTCGTGGACCTTGCCGGCGTCGTCCAGCTTCTCCCAGGGATCGCGCGGGACACCCGGTTGGGCGAACACCTTGAAACGGGTTCCGGAGTTTCCGTACGCCCACGACGGCGTCTCGACGGCCTGGGTCTTGAGGGCGGCCTTCACCGCGGCGAGCTCGGTCACGTCAGGGCTCCTACCGGCTTTGATGTCTGAAACGATTCAGCACCGGAAACTATGAGCGACGCGCCGGGCTGTCAACCCCCCAGGTCAAGTCGGCTTTCCGTGATCCGGTCGTGACCTCTCCTATCGAAAAAATTTCGACCGAAACCCATTGACGTGACCTGGGCCGGGTGCCTAACGTCCCGGCAACCCAGTTGAAACCTTTCACGACGCAGTGAGGCAGCTTCTCCGCTAGCCACCGGCCGTCGTCGAGGAGCCCTCATGACCCACCGGTCCGACAAGGGTCCGGCCCCCGTTCTCGCTCTGAAGGGCATCTCCAAGTCCTTCGGCGCCGTACGCGCCCTGCGGGACGTGTCCCTGGAGCTGTTCCCGGGCGAGGTCCACGCACTCGCCGGGGAGAACGGCGCGGGCAAGTCGACCCTGATCAAGAGCCTCGCCGGGGTGCACCGACCGGACTCCGGTCAGGTGCTCCTCGACGGCGAGCCCACCGTGTTCCACGGCCCGGCCGACGCCCGGGACGCGGGCATCGCCGTGATCTACCAGGAGCCCACTCTCTTCCCCGACCTCTCGATCGCCGAGAACATCTTCATGGGCCGCCAGCCGCGGCGCGCCCTCGGCCGCATCGACCACAAGGCCACCCACGCGGCCACCCTCGCGCTGATGCAGCGGCTCGGTGTCGAACTCGACCCCGACCGTCCGGCACGCGGCCTGTCCATCGCCGACCAGCAGATCGTCGAGATCGCCAAGGCGCTGTCCTTCGACGCCCGCGTCCTGATCATGGACGAGCCGACGGCGGCCCTCACCGGCAGCGAGGTGGCCCGGCTCTTCGGAGTCGTCCGCACCCTGCGCGAGCAGGGTTCGGCCGTCCTCTTCATCTCCCACCGCCTGGAGGAGATCTTCCAGATCTGCCAGCGCGTCACCACCCTGCGCGACGGGGCCTGGATCTCCAGCGAACCGATCGACGGCATGACCGAGGACGACCTGGTCCGCCGCATGGTCGGCCGCGATTTGGCCGAGCTGTACCCGAAGCAGGAGGTCGAGCCGGGCGAAGTCGCGCTGAGCGTACGCCGGTTGACCCGCGAGGGCGTGTTCACCGATGTCTCCTTCGACGTCCGCCGCGGTGAGATCGTCGGCCTGGCCGGCCTGGTCGGGGCCGGCCGTACGGAGGTCGCACGCGCCGTCTTCGGCATCGACCGCTGGGACGCGGGCGAGGTCTCCCTCGACGGCAAGGCGCTCATCAACGGCGCCCCCTCCACCGCGATGGCCGCCGGGCTCGCCCTGGTCCCCGAGGACCGCCGCGCCCAGGGCCTGGTGATGGACATGTCCATCGAGCGCAACATCGGCCTCACCGGACTCCGTACGACCGTCAAGGCCGGTCTGATGGACCGCGGCGCCGAGCGCAGCCGCTCCCTCGACTGGGCCGTCAAGCTCCAGGTCAAGTACGCCAGGATCGCCGACACCGTCAACACCCTGTCCGGCGGCAACCAGCAGAAGGTCGTCCTCGCCAAGTGGCTCGCCACCGGCCCGAAGGTGCTGATCGTCGACGAGCCCACCCGGGGCATCGACGTCGGCACCAAGGCCGAAGTGCACCGCCTGCTCAGCGAGTTGGCCGCCGACGGGGTGGCCGTGCTGATGATCTCCTCCGACCTGCCCGAGATCCTCGGTATGGCCGACCGCGTGCTGGTGATGCACGAGGGCCGACTCACCGCCGAGATCCCTCGCTCCGAAGCCACCGAGGAATCCGTGATGGCCGCAGCCACCGGGAGGGCCGCCGCATGACGGTGACCACCCCTCAGAACACCCCCGTCGCCGAGGTGCCCAAGTCCAGCGGCACCCGGCTCGTGGACCGCGTCTTCAAGATGCGTGAACTCGCCATCCTGGTCGTCTTCCTGGTGATGATCGTCGTCACCCAGCTGGGCAACAGCGAGTTCCTCACCGAGCAGGGCATCAAGGACCTGCTGCTCAACGGAACCATCCTGGTGCTGGTCGCCGTCGGCCAGTCACTGGTCGTCATCACCCGCAACGTCGACCTCTCGGTCGGCTCCACCCTCGGTATCAGCGCGTTCGCCGCCGGCACCTATCTCCAGGGCGGCGGCAACGCGGTGGTGGCCGTGCTCCTGGCGATCCTGATGGGCATCGGCTTCGGCCTGCTGAACGGACTCCTCGTCAGCCTCGGCCAGGTGCCCGCCCTCGTCGTCACCCTCGGCACGCTCTACATCATCCGCGGCATCGACTCCATCTGGGTCGGCTCCCGCCAGATCGTCGCCTCCGGCCTCCCGGACGGGTTCATCGACTTCGGCTCCGGCGGCATCTCCGCGGTGCCCTACCTCGCCCTGATCGCGCTGGCGGTCCTGGTGGCCACGGCCTACTACATGAAGCACTTCGGCAGCGGCCGTGAGCTGTACGCGCTCGGCTCCAACCCGGAGGCCGCCCGCCTGGCCGGTATCCCGGTCCGCAAGCGGATCCTGATGGCGTACACCTTCTGCGGCGCCCTCGCCGGGCTCGCCGGCGCGCTGTACCTGGCCCGCTTCGGCAACGTCGACTCCAGCACCGGCAACGGCTACGAACTCACCGTCGTCAGCGCGGTCGTGGTCGGCGGCGTCGTCTTCACCGGCGGCTCCGGCAGTGTCTACGGCGCGGCGCTCGGTGCCCTGCTGCTGACCTCCATCAACAGCGTGCTGCCCGCCCTCGGCGTCAGCTCGGTGTGGGTGCTCGCCATCAACGGCATCCTGCTCATCCTCGCCATCGCCGTGGACCGCGTGGTCGCGGTGCGCGTGGCGACCGCTCTGAAGAAGAGGAACGCCCGCCATGGCTGACTCCACCCTGTCGCGTGCGATCCGCTGGGACACGGTCGTCGGCGCCCTCCTCATCGTCGTGCTCCTGCTGTCCTTCACCACCGTCGACGGCTTCGGCAACGCGCTCAACCTGTCCTTCCTGATCGGCAACACCCTGCCGATCGCACTGGTCGCCCTGCCGATGACCCTCCTCGTGGTCTCCGGTGAGATCGACCTGTCGGTCGCCTCCACCGCGGGCCTGTCCGGTGCGGTGATGGGCGCCCTGTGGAACCAGGGCATGACCATCGAGACGATCATCCCGATCTGTCTGGCCCTCGGTGTGGTCTGCGGGCTGATCAACGGCCTGCTGGTCACCAAGCTCGGCCTGTCGTCCCTCGCCGTCACCATCGGCACGCTCGCCGCCTACCGGGGCATCGCGCAGATCGTCCTCGGCTCCGACGCGGTCACCGACTTCCCCACCCAGTACCTGGACTTCGCCGCGGGCCGGATCGGCGACAGCTTCGTCCCGCAGGCGTTCATCCCCTTCCTGGTCCTGCTGGTGATCGCCGTGATCGCCCTGCACGCCACCCCCTTCGGCCGCTCGGTCTTCGCGACCGGGGCGAGCGAGGAGGCCGCCCGGTTCGCCGGCATCCGGGTCAAGCGGCAGAAGCTGATTCTCTTCACGGTGACCGGCCTGATGGCCGCCCTCACCGGCGTCTTCTGGGCCCTGCACTACGCCAGCGCCCGCTACGACAACGCCACCGGGCTCGAACTCTCGGTCGTCGCGGCCGTACTGCTCGGCGGTATCGACTTCGACGGCGGCAAGGGCACCCTCGGCGGCGCGATCGCCGGTGTGTTCCTCCTCGGCACCCTGCAGAACGTCATGAGCCTCCAGGACGTCTCCGCCCAGTCGCAGATCGTCGTCACCGGCGTCCTGCTCGTCCTCTCCGTGCTCGGCCCCCGGGTCGCACGCCAGATCTCCGTCGCCAGGGCCGGCCGCAGAGCCGCCTCGGCGCCGGTCACCAAGGCGCCCACTCCAGCCCCCTGACGGCTGGGCCCCCACCGCCGACCCGTACACCGCACACCCGCCCGCCCCTCCGTATCAAAGGACCCCTCATGCGCAAGGCAACCCTCCGCCGTTCCTGTGCGGCGCTCGCCGCCGTCACCTCCTTCGCCCTCGGCGTCACCGCCTGCGGCGGCACCACGAAGAGCGACGTCAAGGACGACTCCGCCTCGGCACAGGCCACCGGCAAGGCCGACCCCAACGCCGAACTGAAGAAGGGCCTGACCGTCGGCTTCCTGCCGAAGCAGGTCAACAACCCCTACTTCACCTCCGCGGACAAGGGCGGCGAGACGGCGCTGAAGGAGCTGGGCTCCAGCTACAAGGAGGTCGGCCCGTCCAGCGCCACGGACACCTCCGGCCAGGTCACCTACGTCAACACGCTCACCCAGCAGCAGGTCGACGCGATGGCCGTCTCCGCGCAGGACCCGGGCGCCCTGTGCCCCGCGCTCAAGCAGGCCATGAGCAACGACATCAAGGTCGTCACCTACGACTCCGACACCAAGCCGGAGTGCCGCAACGCCTTCGTCTCGCAGGCCAGCGCCGAGGACCTGGGCCGCACCGAGGTCCAGCTGCTCGCCGAGCAGATCGGCTACAAGGGCGAGATCGCGATCCTGTCCGCCGCGCAGACCGCGACCAACCAGAACACCTGGATCGAGTTCATGAAGGACGAACTCAAGGACCCCAAGTACAAGGACATCAAGCTCGTCAAGGTCGCCTACGGTGACGACGACGCCCAGAAGTCCTTCCAGCAGACCCAGGGCCTGCTCCAGGAGTACCCGAACCTGAAGGGGATCATCTCCCCGACCACGGTCGGCATCAAGGCCGCCGCCCAGTACCTGTCGGGCTCCAAGTACAAGGGCAAGGTCAAGCTGACCGGCCTCGGCACCCCCAACGACATGCGCAAGTACGTCAAGGACGGCACGGTCGAGGGCTTCGAGCTGTGGGACCCGGCGAAGCTCGGCGAGCTGGCCGCCCGTACCGCCGTGGCGCTGGTCTCCGGCCAGATCACCGGCAAGGAGGGGGAGACCTTCACCGCCGGTGACATGGGCGAGTACACCATCGGCAAGGACGGCGTCATCAGCCTCGGCAAGCCCACCGTGTTCAACAAGGAGAACATCGACAAGTTCGACTTCTGATCTCCGCACACGAGTCACGCCACCCCCTCACCCCCCAGGAGCGGTATCTCATGCAGCGCGTCTGCTTCCTCCTCAAGGTCCGTCAGGACCGGATCGACGAGTACCGCGAGCGGCACGCCGCCGTGTGGCCGGAGATGCTCGAAGCACTCTCGGCCACCGGCTGGCACAACTACTCCCTCTTCCTGCGCGACGACGGCCTGCTGGTCGGCTACCTGGAGACCGAGGACTTCCAGGCGGCGCTGGCCGGCATGGAGGCCGCCGAGGTCAACGCCCGCTGGCAGAAGGAGATGGCGCCGTTCTTCGAGTCCCTCGACGGCGCCCGGCCCGACGAGGCCATGAAGCCGCTCACCGAGGTCTTCCACCTAGCCTGACCCCCCACGAAGCAGCACCCCTTCCCTTTCCCCTCCCCACCTCGCTCGACAACGGAGTCCCCGAGATGAAGAGACGTACGCTGCTCGGTGCCGCCCTCGCCGGCGCCGTCGTGACCCCCGCCCTCGGCGCCGCCACCGCCCGGGCCGCCGACCCCGGGCCCTCGGTCACCCAGACCGGCAACACCCTGCTCGACAGCCAGGCCATCTACTTCGTCTCCTACGACGGCCTGGTCAACAACAACTCGTTCCAGAAGAACGCCCTGCTGACCTACAAGGGCTACCAGTACGCCGTCTGGTACACCGCCGACCGCAACGCCGTCGTCGGCCGCCGCGTCCTCGGCTCCGGCACCTGGTCCACCGTCAAGGTCGGCCACACCCTGCGCTACAACGACTCCCACAACGTCATCTCCATGGGCGTCTCCAAGGTCGACGGCCGCCTCCACCTCAACATGGACTCGCACAGCGACGGCTTCACCTACGTCAAGTCCGTCGCCGGCCTCATGGACGACCCGGCCGGCCTGAGCTGGACCACGAGCCGCTTCGGCGCACCCCAGTCCACCCTCGACGGCCTCGCGCTCACCTCGCAGTTCACCTACCCGCAGTTCGTCTCGACGCCCGACGGCAAGCTCCAGCTGAGCTACCGCGTCGGCATCTCCGGCAACGGCCGCAACGCCCTCGCCGAGTACGACGGCACCTCCTGGACCAACCTCGGCGAGTGGACGTCCTCCACCGGCACCTACACCAGCGAGCACGGCTCCTCGACGGCCCGCAACATGTACCTGCACGGCATCGACTACGACCGCAACGGGCGCCTGCACGCCCTGTTCACGTGGCGCGAGCAGAGCAACAGCGTCATGTGCAACAGCGGCGGCATCACCAACCACGACACCGGCTACGTCTACTCCGACGACCGCGGCCGCACCTGGCGCAACAACGCGGGCACCGTCGTCGGTACCACCGGCGGCTCCGACCGGGTCTCCGTCACCGACGCGGGCCTCGTCGTGGACGCGCTCAACCCGGACCACTCCCTGATGAACCAGGAGAGCCAGTGGACCGACTCGGCCGGCCGGCCGCACGCCATCATCAGCTACGTCCCCGGCCGCTTCGGCCAGTGCACCACGAACTACGTCGCCAACCGCACGGCCAACGGACGCGCCTTCCTCGTCCGCAAGAGCGCCTCCGGCCCGTGGGTGAAGACCGAGATACCCGTGCCGCTGAACTCCAGCCAGCGCACCAAGCTGGTCATGGACAAGTACAACAACGCCTACGCGATCTTCCCCTTCGGCCGGATCGCCGGAGCCACGGCGGCTTCCGGGCACACCGACTGGAAGATCCTGTTCGACGGTTCCGGGCTCAACGCCTTCGGTGAGGTCGTGTTCGACGAGAGCCGGATCGCCCAGGACAATGTCCTGTCCGTGATGTACCAGGTGAAGTCGAGCGGCACCACACCGTCGGCGCTCCGAGTGATCGACTTCGCCCTGCCCGCCTGACCCGTCGTACGACCCGTACGACAGCTACGTTTCCGTCGCTGACCGGGCCATTTCCCCTCAGGCCCGGCGGTAGTGTGAACGTATGCCCGCCGCTCCGTACCTTCCTGGAGGTCCCCGTCCGATGTCGCAGTCGGTGGGTATCAAGGACGTCGCCGCCGCCGCCGGAGTCTCCGTCGGCACGGTCTCGAACGTCATCAACCGGCCGGACTCGGTGGCTTCCGGCACCCGGGCCCGCGTGCTGGCCGCCATCGACCGCCTCGGCTATGTCCGCAGCGAGTCGGCACGCCAGCTGCGGGCCGGGCGGAGCCGCATCATGGGGCTGCTCGTGCTCGACATGGGCAACCCCTTCTTCGTCGACGTCGCGCGCGGTGCCGAGCGGGCCGCGCGCGACGCCGGGCTCGGCGTGATGGTCTGCAACAGCGCGCAGAGCGCCGGCGAGGAGTCCGAGTACCTCTCGCTCTTCGCCGAACAGCGGGTGCGCGGGGTGCTGTTGACCCCCGCCGACGCCACGGGACGCAACATCGCGGCGTTCCGTCGCCACGGCATCCCCTTCGTCCTCGTCGACCGGGTGGCCGAGGGCACCACCGAGTGCTCGGTCTCCGTCGACGACGTCGCGGGCGGCGCCCTCGCCGTACGTCATCTGGTGGACGCGGGCCACCGCTCCATCGCGTACGTCAGCGGACCGGCGGGTCTCAACCAGGTCCGCGACCGCCGTACGGGCGCCCTGAGCGCCCTGCAGGAGGCGGGACTCGGCCCCGAGGCCCTGCGGGAACTGCCCACCGAGCGCCTCGACGTGGCCGCCGGCCGGGACGCGGGCGCCCGTCTCCTCGGCCTCGCCGACCGCCCCACCGCCGTCTTCTGCGCCAACGACCTGCTCGCCCTCGGCGTGCTCCAGGCCATGTACGCGGCCGGGGTGAGCGTGCCCGAGGACCTCGCCATCGTCGGCTACGACGACATCGAGTTCGCCGCCGCGGCCGCCGTCCCCCTCACCTCCGTACGCCAGCCCGCCGTCACCATGGGCGCCCTGGCCGCCGAACTCCTGCTGGAGGAGACCGAGGCCGAGACCGCGACCGTCCCGCACGAGCACCGGCGGGTCGTCCTCCAGCCGGAACTGGTGGTGCGGCGCTCCAGCCTCTCCGCGCGCTGAGCTCCCGTTCAGTAGCCGCACACCGACGGCGGCCGGTGTACCGATCCCATGCTGATCCCCGGTTCAGCGAGAATTTCTTGATCCACGGGGTCGGCCGGGCGGAGAATCTGTGCTGGACTGGACCACGGCCTGGAATCCGTCCGCTCAGGGAGCCCTGTTGTCCGTCAGCTACCGGCAGCCCGGTGTCGTCCTCACCGACCGCCGCTTCACCGTCCCCCTCGACCACGACCACCCGGCGGGGGAGCGGATCGAGCTCTACGCGCGCGAGGTGGTCGCGAGCGACAAGGCGGACGCCGAACTGCCCTGGCTGGTCTATCTGCAAGGCGGCCCCGGCTTCGGGGCGAACCGTTTCGTCGGCCGTGAGGCCTGGCTGGAGAGGGCCCTGCGGGAGTACCGGGTCCTGCTCCTGGACCAGCGCGGCACCGGTGCCTCCACCCCCGCCAACCGCCAGACCCTCCCCTCGCGCGGCGGCCCCGCCGAACAGGCCGACTACCTGGCCCACTTCCGCGCCGACTCCATCGTCCGCGACTGCGAGGCCATCCGCCCCGAGGTCACCGGCGGCGCCCCCTGGGCCGTCCTCGGTCAGAGCTTCGGCGGCTTCTGCGCGGTCACCTATCTGTCGACCGCTCCCGAGGGGCTGAGCACCGCCGTCATCACCGGCGGACTGCCGACGCTGGACGGTCACGCGGACGACGTCTACCGCGCCGCCTACCCGCGCGTCGAGCGCAAGGTCGCCGCGCACTACGCCCGCTACCCCCAGGACGTCGAGCGGGCCCGCCGGATCGCCGAGCACCTCCTCGAACACGACACCGTGCTGCCGGGCGGCCACCGGCTCACCGTCGAGGCCTTCCAGTCCCTCGGCATCCTCCTCGGCCGCGGAGACGGCAGCCACCGGCTGCACTTCCTGCTGGAGGACGCCTTCGTCCGCACCCCCCGGGGCCCGGCGCTCTCCGACGCGTTCCAGGAGGCGGTCCAGGGCCTGCTCTCCTTCGCCGGGCACCCCCTGTACGCCCTCGTCCACGAGGCCTGCTACGCCCAGGGCGGGCGGTCCACCGCCTGGTCCGCCGAGCGGGTGCGCGCCGAGTTCCCGCAGTTCGACGCCGCCAAGACCCTCACCGGGGACGGGCCGGTCCTCTTCACCGGCGAGTCCGTCCACCCCTGGACGTTCGCCACCGACCCGGCCCTGCGCCCCCTGCGGGAGACCGCCGAGGTACTGGCCGCCCGCACCGACTGGGCCCCGCTGTACGACCCGGCCCGCCTCGCCGTCAACGAGGTGCCGGTCGCCGCCGCGATCTACCACGACGACATGTACGTCGACACCGAGCACTCCCTCAGGACGGCCCGCTCGATCCGGGGCCTGCGCACCTGGGTCACGGACGAGTTCGAGCACGACGGCGTACGCGCCGGGGGACCGAGGGTGCTGGACCGACTGCTGGCGCTGACGCGCGACGAGGCGTGACCACGAGCGAAGGGTCCGTGCCCGGCGCTACTGTGCCGACATGAGCGACCCTCAGCAGGAGCAGCCGGCGCAGCTCGCACCCATGCCCGACGACTGGCGGCGCGCCCTCGCCGTCGTGGCCCACCCGGACGACCTCGAATACGGGTGCTCGGCGGCGATCGCCGCGTGGACCGACGCGGGCCGTGAGGTCGCCTACGTCCTCGCGACCCGCGGCGAGGCCGGCATCGACACGCTGGAGCCCGCCCGGTGCGGCCCGCTGCGGGAGCGGGAGCAGCGGGCGAGCGCCGCCGTCGTGGGCGTGTCGGAGGTGGAGTTCCTCGACCACGAGGACGGCGTCGTCCAGTACGGGCCCGCGCTGCGCCGGGACATCGCGGCCGCCGTCCGTCGGCACCGCCCCGAGCTGCTCATCACCCTCAACCACCGCGACACCTGGGGCGGCGTCGCCTGGAACACCCCCGACCACGTGGCGGTGGGCCGTGCCACACTCGACGCCGCCGGTGACGCGGGGAACCGCTGGATCTTCCCCGACCTCCTCGACCAGGGACTGCAACCGTGGGACGGCGTCCGCTGGGTCGCCGTCGCCGGCTCCTCCAGCCCCACCCACGCGGTCGACGCCGGCCCCGGCCTCGACCGCGCCGTCGCCTCCCTCCTCGAACACCGCACCTACATCGAAGCGCTGACGAAGGAGGACCCGGAGAGCTACGCCCGCGCACTCCTCACCGGGTACGCCCGCGCCGCGGGCGAGCGGTTCGGCGGGAGGCCGGCGGTGGCCTTCGAGGTGTTCTCCCGGTGACGGGTGGTGCCCGTGGCGCACGCAGACCCCGTCGGTGAGTCCTGGTTAGGGTGGACCGTATGGAACAGACATCCGGTGCGGCCCGTCGCGCGCCCGACCTGCGTGATCTGCGCGCGGACTGCGGCAGTTGTTTCGGCCTGTGCTGTGCCGCCCTGCCCTTCACCGCCTCGGCGGACTTCGCCGTCGACAAGGCCGCGGGCACGCCGTGCGGGAACCTCGGGGAGGACTTCCGCTGCGGTATCCACGACCGGCTCCGGGGTGAGGGGTTCACCGGCTGCACGGTCTACGACTGCTTCGGCGCCGGGCAGAAGGTCTCGCAGGACACGTTCGGGGGCCGGAGCTGGCGAACCGGTGGTCGCGAGCACGCCCGGCGGATGTTCGACGTCTTCCCGGTCGTCCGTCAACTGCACGAACTGCTCTGGTACTTGACCGAATCCCTGACCCTTCCCGCCGCTCGCCCCGTGCACGCCGACCTCCGGCGCGCGCTCGACGAGACCGAGCGGCTGACCCGGCGGACGGCCGAGGAACTGGCGGAGCTGGACGTCGCCGCGCACCGGCAGCGTGTCAACGCACTGCTGCTGAAGGTCAGCGACCTCATGCGCGCGGGCGCCGGACGCAAGCAGAACCGGCGGGGAGCGGACCTCATCGGCGCCCGCCTCAAGGGCGCCGACCTGAGAAAGGCCAACCTTCGGGGTGCCTATCTGATAGCCGCCGACCTGACCGGCGCCGATCTGCGCGGCGCGGACCTGATAGGCGCCGACCTCCGCGACACCGACCTCACCGACGCGGACCTGACCGGTGCCTTCTTCCTGACCCAGCCCCAGCTCAACGCGGCCCGTGGCACCGCCGGCACCCGGCTGCCGACGTCAGTCACCCGCCCCGGTCACTGGACAGTCTGACGGCGACGGCGACGGCGACGGCGACGGCGGCGAGGACGGGAGCCGCGCGGTGCCCCGCCCCGCCACCCCCACCCGGCGCTCCACGTTCAGCCGCAGCCCCTCCGGCATCAGGGTCAGCCGTTCCGCCACCCGCAGGCGGTACCCCGGCTCCGGGCTCAGCTCGTAGCGGCGCAGCAACAGGCCCAGCACCAACGTGGCCTCGTGCAGCGCGAACTGGCGGCCGATGCAGGCCCGAGCCCCCGTGCCGAACGGCTTGAACGTGTGCGGCGCCCGCGAGCGCACCGCCGCCGCGTCGAAGCGGTCCGGGTCGAACCGGTCGGCGTCCGCGCCCCACACCTCCGGGTCCCGGTGCAGCATCATGGTCAGCACCAGTGCCCAGGCGCCCCGCCGCATCGGATGGACCCCGCCCAGCACGGTGTCCGCCCGGGCCTCCCGGGAGAAGGCGGGCGCCGTCGGCCACAGCCGCAGTGCCTCGTCCAGCACCCGGCGGACATACCGCAGCCTGGCCACCTGCTCGTAGCCGGGCCGTACGGTGTCGCCCCACACCCGGTCCACCTCGGCGCGGGCGCGGGCCGCGAGGTCCGGGTACCGGGCGAGGTAGTGCAGGGCGAAGCTCAGGGCCCCCGAGGTGGTCTCGTGCCCGGCGACCAGGAAGGTGATGACCTGCCGTCGGACGTTCTCGGCGGACAGCCGCTCGCCGGTCCGCGGATGCGACGTCTCCAGCATCCGGTCGAGCAGGTCACCGCTCCCCGCCCCGTGATCCCGGACGCCGGTCCCGCCCCGGTTCCCGGTGCCACCTGAGGACCGCCGCGCCCGCACCAGCGCGTCGACGGTCTCGTCGAGGTACGCCATGTCCGCCCGGTTGTGCCGGGAGGCGCCCCGCAGCAGCAGGGGCACCAACGGGTCGGGGACGACGTTGCGGCGCTGGGCGTAGGTCAGGGTGCCGACCATCGCCTCCACGAAGGGGTGCGGCCGGGAGCGTTCGAAGGAGCCGAAGTCGTGACCGAAGCCGGTGCGGGCGATCGTCTCCAGCGTCAGCTTGGTCATGTCGCCGGGCACGTCCACGGTCTCGCCGGCCGCGCCCGCCCGGTCCCAGTGGTCCATCAGCCGCTCGGCGACGTCGAGCATCAGCGGGTGGTACCCGGCCATGGCCTCCCTGCTGAAGCCCGGGGCCAGGACGTCGTGGGCGAGCTGCCAGTTGGGTTCGTGGTTGTAGGCCGTGAAGAGCCCGTCCCCGGCCACCGGGCGCAGATTGGCCACGCCTACGCCCACGTGCTTGGCGAACCGTGACTCGTCCGCCAGTTCGGCCGCGAGACCCGCGCCCCCGACGAACACGATCTCCTTGGTGAACGCCTTCCGCCGGAAGATCGGCCCGAGCCGCCGCCCGAGCCGCAGGGACTCCTGGACCGGCGTGCGCAGATTCGTCCCGAGGGCGTCGCCGAGGACGGGGAGCCGGTACGGCGGGTGCGGTATGCGGCGCAGTTCGGGCCAGCCGAGCTCCGCGCTGCGGAAACCCCTGGCGGTCGTGGTCTCCGTCGTCGCCGTCATGACCACCTCTCCCTCGCGCGCACGCCGTGCCGGAGCCCCCGCGACTGTTGTACTCGGGTTCAATAGTGGGGTCAGTCTCGACCCGCTGTTGAACCCGCGTCAAGTAAAGTGACGGCATGGCAGCCAGGCAGGGAGAGCGCCCCCGTCGTCGGCTCAGCACCGAGGAGCGGCGGGAGCAGCTCCTCGCGGTCGGGGCCCGGCTCTTCTCGGAGAGCCCCTACGACGACGTGTGGATCGAGCAGGTGGCCGAGATCGCCGGTGTCTCCCGTGGGCTGCTCTACCACTACTTCCCGAACAAGCGGGTCTTCTTCGCGGCGGTCGTGGAGCGCGAGAGCGAGCGGATGCTGCGGATCATGACCCCGGCCCCCGGTGACTCGGCGCGCGAGCGGCTGGCCAACGGGCTCGACGCGTTCCTCGCGTACGTCGAGGAGCACGCCCACGGCTTCCGGGCGTTCCACCGCGCCGACGCCACCGGGGACCAGGCCGTGCGCAAGGTCTACCAGCGGGCGCTCGCCGCCCAGGAGGCCCGGATCCTGGCGGCCCTGTCGTCGGACGCGGAGTTCGCGGCGGCCCTCGACGGGCGACCGGAGATGCGGCTCGCCGTGCGGGGCTGGCTGTCGTTCACGACGGCCGTCTGCCTGGAGTGGCTGAGGGGCTCGGAGCTGTCCCGGGAGCAGGTGCGGGATCTGTGTGCGCGGGCCCTCTTCGGGGTGCTCGCCCCCTGATCCGGTCCGCCGCGGCGAACGGAAAGTTCACGGACTGCCCGGACGGTGGTTGGCGTACGCTCCGATCTTCGATAGGTTAGGCAAGGCTTACCTAAGGGAGGTTTGGGATGGGTGACCGTCACACCTGGACGGCCGCGCCCGCCGCGGCGGAGCGTGCCCGCTCGGTGCTCGCGGCGGCGTGGTCCTGCGCGGTGACCGCCGAGGGCGGCCGCGAGGAGTTCGTCGGCGCGCACAGCGTCACGGAGGACGGCCGGGTGATCCTGTGCGTCCCCGAGGACAGTACGCTCGTCGCCGCCGCGATCTGCGCACCGCGCGGCGAGCCGTCCGCCGTGCTGGAGTTCGCCGACGTGGCGCCCGTCCCCGTGCGCAACCGCATCCGGGCCCGGCTGTGGATCGCCGGCTGGTTCGCGCCCAAGGACGGAGACCTGGAGTTCAAGGCCACCCGTATCGTGCTGCGCGAGCCGTCCGGAGCGGTCGTGGTCGGCCTCGACGAGTTCGCCGCCGCCCGGCCCGACCCGCTGGCCACGGCCGAGTCCCGGCTGCTGACCCACCTCGCCGACGCGCACCCGGACGCCGTCGAACGCCTCACCCGGCTCGTCCCGCACGACAGTCTGCACGGCGCCGTACGCGTCCAGCCGCTCGCCGTCGACCGGCACGGCCTGACCCTGCGCATCGAGCGGGCCCGCGGCAACGGCGACGTACGCCTGACGTTCCACAAGCCCGCCGACGACATGGCGCAGCTCACCGAGCGGATGCACATCCTGCTCTCCCAGGCGAGCGCCGCGTCCTGCCCGCGCGCCCTACAGCGGCAGCGCACAGACGGCGACGGGTGACGCGAACGGCGCCGCCGCGCGCCGCAGTCCACCGCTGTCCGCGTCGACCTCGAAGACGCTGACCGCGTTCGACCGCTGGAGCGCGGCGAACAACAGGCTCCCGTCCGGCGAGAGGGCGATCTGGCGCGGGAAGTCCCCGCCGACCGGCACGGTGCCGAGGAGCCTCAGCCGCGCGCCGTCCGCCTCGACCGCGTAGCGCGTCAGACTGTCGTGCCCCCTGTTGGCGAGATACGCGTGCGCGCCGTCCGGCGTCACGACCAGCTGGGCCGGGTAGTTGGTGCCCGACCCCGTGCCCGTGGACTGCGGCGGGCCCGGCGTGAGCCGCCCGCGGTCGGGCTCGTAGGCGCAGACCACGACCGTGTTGTCGACCTCGTTGGCGAGATAGGCGTACCGGCCCTCGGGATGGAAGGTCAGATGCCGGGGCCCCGCACCCGGTCGGACGCGCGCCCGGGACACCTCGGTGAGCGTGCCCCGGGACTCGTCCAGCCGGTAGGTGTAGACCGTGTCGTTGCCCAGGTCGACGGCGAGGACATGACCGCCGTCGGGGCTCGTGACGATCTGGTGCGCGTGCGGCCCGTCCTGGCCGGGGCCCGGCGCCGGACTGCGGTGCACCACCAGGTCCGTGCGCTCGCCCAGCGCGCCCGACTCCTCCACGGGGTGCACGGCGACACTGCCCGAGCCGTAGTTGGCGCTCAGCAGCCACCGTCCGCTCGGGTGCACCGAGAGATGGCAGGGCGCCTCGCCGCCGCTGCCGCGGGTGCCGAGGACCTTGCGGTCGGAGAGCCGTACGGCGGTCACCCCGCCCTCCGGCCGCTCGTTCACGGCGTACAGCGTCCGGCCGTCCGGGTGTACGGCGAGATACGACGGGTCGCCGACCCCGGTGATGGTCCCCTCACCCGTGATCCGGCCGCTCCGGGCGTCGTACGTCGCCACGCCGATCCCGGTGCCACCGCCCTCGACCGAGGTGTACGTCCCGATGTAGAGCGGCCGGGGGCCGGTGCGGGCGGGGGAGGGGGTGGCGGCCGCGGACTCGGTTCCGGCCCCGGTTCCGGTCTCCGCCGACGGGCCCGTCGGGGCGTTCGTCGCGGGGGAGGACGACGCGGACCCGGCCGTCCCGTCGGATCCCGCGCAGCCCGCCAGGGCGGCCGGCACGGCTCCCGCCAACAGTCCGAGGGCACGGCGCCTGCTCCAGCCGCCCCGGTCCCCAACCGCCTCGCTCGTCATTCGCGCACCTCGGGTCTCGCTTCTCTCGGCCGCCACCACCTTGACGGGTGCGAGCGCCCCGGCGCAAAAGGCGACGGCGGGCGTTGCGCGCCATGCAACGCCCGCCGTTCGTCCTCGACTACCAGTCGCCGTCCTGGATCGGCTTGCCCGGAGCGTCACCCAGCGGTGTGACCTGGCCGGGAGCGGGTGCCTGCCACGGATCGAGGTCGTCGCCGAGCCAGTCACCGACGGGCTTCACCGTGCCGAGGGCGTCGGCCGGGTCGAGATCGTGGGCGTCGTTGTCGTAGTACTCGAACCAGGGGAGCCCGGCCCGGGTGTAGGCCGCGCGGTCCACGGGCGACGGCGGCGGTGCCTCCCCGGTGATCCGGCGCCACTCGGGCGGGGTGACCAGATGGACGAAGATCCGCCCGGACGGCCGCTCCGCCCAGCTGCCGCGCGGCCAGGTGTCCCGGTAGACCTCCTGCCGCATCGACCCGCCGACCCCGAGACCCATCGCCGCCGGCGCCCGGGACGGGGCCGCGGAAGCGCTGCGCCGCGGGGCCGCGCCCGGCGCCGCCATCGGGTACGCGGCACCCGGGGGCATCGGCCCGCCACCCGGCGCGGGCGGCAGGGGGGCACTGCCCGGCGCCGGCGGCATCGGAGCGCCGGTGGCCGGAGGTGCCATGGGCATGGCACCCGGCGGCGGCATCGGGACCGGGGCCGCGCCCTCGTAGCCTCCGTATCCACCGACCGGGCCGACGGCCCGCTCCCGCTCGGCCCGCAGCCGCTCCTCCCTGCGCCACACGGCGAGCTGCCGGTCGTTCAGCGGGAACGACTGGAGCTGGACCCCGCCGAACACCTCCTCGCCGGTGACCTGGCCCTCGACCGTGGCACCGAGGCCGAGGGGGACGGCCACGAACTGCCTGACCGTGCCCTTGCCCGAGTTGATGCCGTCCAGCCACGGCTGACGTGGGAGTACGACGTAGTTCTGCGGATCACGGGCGAGCGCACCGGTCCACGGCTTGCCCGACACCGCGCACACCTTGCCGACGCCGACCTGGAGCGCGGCCGGTTCCGTGGAACCGCCGAAGTGCAGCCACATCGCCTCGCGCAGATACACGGGGAGCATCACCCCACCGCGTGCCCGCATCTCCGCGGAAGCGGTGTGCGGATGGTCCTCGACCCGGCGGATCGGGAAGTCGCCCAGCCCGGGCGGGAGTTGGTGCGTGCCCGTCTCCGGCAGGCGCAGGGTGCGGATGAAGCGCACCCGTACGCCACCCGGCAGATGGAGTGTGGTCCCGTCGATCCGCACGGTGCCTTCGGCCATTCCGTACGCTCCCCTCGTCGTCGCGTCGTGCCTTGTCCCTCCCCGGGGCGCCACTGGTACGACGTCCGCGGTCCGGCGTCACTTAGTACGTCCGGCGAGGCCGGAGCGGTTCCGCCGACGGGGGCGCACGATGCGTACGCGGTCGCGCAGGTGCGTGAGCCGGGGGGAGCGCTCGCGCTGTTCACGGGTGCAGCGGTCGAGCTCCTCCAGCAGCCGCTGGGAGCGGTGCTCGGTGTCCAGCTCGTCCAGCATGCGGTTGACCTCCGTCAGCACGGCGCCGTGCAACTGCCAGTGGCTCGCGTCGCGCTGGACGTCCTCCAGGAGCAGTTGGGCGAGCTTGTCGCGGGTCGCGACGGCCGTCGACAGCTCCGCGGCGAGCCGGTCCTCCGCGGACTCGGCGCTGCGGCTGACGTCGGTGGTGACCAGCACGGCGAAACTGACCACCGCGTCGCCGATCTCGGCGAGCAGCCGCTCGATGGCGGCCCCCGCCTGCGCGGAGAACAGCGGACTCGGCTCCCGCTCCTTGGCCAGGTCGGTGAGGGTACGGGCCAGCACCCGCAGGACCACCGTGCAGATCTCCAGCGTGTCCAGGCCGGTCCGCAGCACCACCCGGTGCAGCAGGCCCTCCCGTACGCGCGGATTGAGCTTCAGACTGTCCTCCGCCTGCTTGAGGGCCGCGTCCACCTCGACGATGTCGAAGTCGAGCTCCCGGGCCTCGTGGAGCCGGGCCGCCGCGGCCTCCGCCGGGGTGCGGCCCGCGGCCTCCTCGCCGACCCTTATCATGAGCCGCCGCATCCGCCGGGCGAGGTCCTCGATGGACTCACCGGCCGCCTCCACCCAGACCGGGGGAGCGAGCAGCAGGTTGAAGGCGAGCCCCACGGCCGCGCCGATCAGGGTCTCCACCACCCGCGCCCAGGCCGTGTCGCCGACCCGGGTGACGCCTAGCACCAGCATCGCGCTGATCGCCACCTCGGGTACGAACTCGCTCACCCGCACCAGATGCCCCACCGCGAGCGAGGCCAGGATGATCAGGGCGAGGCTCCACCAGGTGAGGCCCACCAGGACACTGAAGCCGATGGCGATGACGACGCCGGCGACCACCGAGTTCACCCGGCGGATGCCGGTGGTGAGGGTGGCATAGAGGGTCACCTGCACGACCAGGAGCGCGGTCAGCGGAGCCGTCAGGGGCGCCGCCTCCGGACTGAAGTGCAGCGCCACCACATAGGCCACCGTGGCGGCCGCCGCCGACCGCACCGACTGGACGATCACCGGGTCCTGTCGCCATTTGGCGACCCGTGTGCCGATCAGGCCCCATACATCACGTACGTCTCGCATCCTTGCGCTGTTCCCGTTCCGCCGCTCCACCGAACTCCTGACCGAGGACAGTAATCACCTGGGTGATCGCACAGGGGGCCGCCGGACCGCGGGTTCGGGACGGGCTCAGTCGTACAGCTTCTCCAGGAACGCGGACAGGTTGCCCACCGTCCGGGCGATCTGTTCCTCCAGGGTGAGGCTCTCCTCGAACCGGGTTCCGGTGTCGAGGGCCTTCTTGCCGCGCACATAGAGCGAACAGGCGAGGTCGGCGCAGAGGTACACACCGACCGAGTTCCCCTCCCGCCCGGCCGCGCCCGCCTTCCGTGCCGTCATCAAGGAGACCCCGCCGCCCGGATGCGTCGTCAGACACACCGAGCACATGCTGCGATGCAGGAACCCGCGTCGCGCGGAGGGGAGCCGCAACGTGACGCCGACGAGTCCGCTCTCGCGCTCGGCGACCAGGTAACTCCGATCGGGCGCTCCCGGATCCCGCCAGCCGAGGAAATCCAGATCCGCCCACGGACGCTGCTCCAGATCGCGGGGTACGAAGATCCTCTTCGCCTCGCCCTTCGAGCAGTTGACGAACGAGGTGCGGATGTCGTGCTCGGTGAGTGCCTGCATGACGGGCTGTTCTCCTGTGAAGAGCGGTGATCGGAACCAGAACCTAGGGTCACTAGGTTTTCACCTAAGGTACGCGTAGTTTCAGTGAGGGGCCAATGGTTTTCGAGGCGCGGTTCCCGCGCGCGGACCCGACCTGGCACAGTGGGCTCGCACGGCTGTCCGGTTACCAGGGGGACAGGAATGGACGACAGGGAACGGGCGCGACTCGCCCTCGCGGCGGCGGGAGTGCCACCGGAGCGCCTTGCGGAACGACTGCCGCTGGGCGGCGGCACGTACAACACCGTCGAGGAGCTGCGCCTCACCGACGGCACCCGGCTCGTCCTGAAGGTCCCGCCACCGTCGTCCACCCCGGCCCTGGCCTACGAGAGCGAACTCCTCGCCGCTGAGGCCGAGTTCTGCCGGGTCGCCGAGACCGTCGGCGTCCCCGCGCCACGGGTGGCAGGAGTCGCCCTCGACGAGACCGCGCCGGCCGGCCGGCACATCCTGCTCACCCACTGCCCGGGTGGCGGATGGGACGGGCTCGCCGTCGGCCAGGAGGCGGCGCTGCGGCGGGAGTTGGGCGGTCTGCTGGCCCGGCTGCACCAGGTGACCGGCCCCGGTTTCGGCTACCCGTCCGGGACGTTCGGCCCGCTCACCGCCGACTGGCGCTCCGCCTTCACCGCCATGTTCGACGGACTGCTCACGGACGCCCACCGTTACGGGGCCTGGCTGCCCCGCCCCGTGGACGAGGTGGCCCGCACGGCGAAGGCGGCGTACGACGCCCTCGACGAGGTGACCGTGCCGCGTCCGGTCCACTTCGACCTGTGGCAGGGCAACATCCTCGTCGAGCACGGGGAGAGCCCCCGCGTCGGAGGTCTGATCGACGGCGAGCGCATGTTCTGGGGCGACCCGCTCGCGGACTTCGTCTCCCTGGCGCTGCTGGCGGACATCCGGCAGGAAGCCGACTTCCTGACGGGCTATCAGGAAGCGGGCGGGGAGGTCGACTTCACCCCGTCCGCCCGTCGGCGCTACGCCCTCTACCGCAGCTATCTCTATCTGATCATGCTGATCGAGGTGGTGCCCCGCGCGATGGACGACGAGCAGATCGCGTGGCGGCGGGAGGCGGTGGCTCCTCAGCTGACGGCGGCCCTGGACGAGCTGGTGGACCTCGCCTGACGAGCCGGGCCCACCCGGCGCACCGAACACCTGGTTTGAGGTGATCGGACCGAGGTACCCGCGCCCGGTGCACGACAGCAGGAAGGAGCACGCCGTGGACGAACACCGCCTGGAGGGTCCCGGCGAGCACGCGGACCCCATACCGAGGGACATGCCCGACCAGCAGGCGACGGAGGGCGAGGACCCCTGGGAGGCGGCCCCGACGCGTGCCGCCGAAGAGCGGGACGAGAGCGCCCCCGACGAGGCCGAGGACGTGCCCGACACGGACGAGGCCGGCACCGGGCGACAGGGCGCCCCGCAGTCGGGCTCCGTCAACCCCGAGCAGCCCGTGCCGGACGAGCCCTCCGGCTGATCCACGCCGGCCGGACCCCGGCCCTTCGCTCCCCGACCTGTAGAGACTCGGCAAACCGCAGAGACTCGGCGCCTCCCCGGTGGGACCCGGGGAGGCGCCGTCATGTCAGGGACGCGCCGCGAGGGGCGAACTCAGCCGACCTTCCGCCCCCGCAGCGGCTCCGTCTCCGCCCCGGCCCCTTGCCGCAGCCCCTCCAGGAACTCCTCCAGCACCTCCACCGCCGTGCGCTCGGGCCGCCAGCGCAGCTCGTCGCGAGCCTTCGAGCAGTCCATCAGCGGCAGCCGCAGTACGGCGTCGAAGAGATGCGGCGAGGCGGGCAGCAGCCGGAGGTTCCACGCGGCGGCGATCGCCGAGCGGGCCGCGACCCGGGGCAGCCGCACCGGACGGGACCCCAGCACCTCGCTGAGCAGCGTGGCGTCCACGGGCGACTCCGCCGCGAGGTTGAAGGCGCCGCGGGCATCGGAGTGCAGGGCCAGCAGGTACGCCCGGGCGGCGTCGTCGGTGTGCAGGGCCTGCACCTTCAGTCCGGGGATGTCGGGCAGGAACGGCAGCAGGTCGGGCCGGACCAGCTGCCCCGGCAGGAAACGCCCGCCGAAGATACGACGCTGCTCGCTCGCCGACTCCCGCTTGAACAGGAACGCGGGCCGCATCCGCACCACCCGCACCCCGGGGTGCTCGTGCTCGAAGGAGTCCAGGGCACGCTCCAGATACGCCTTCTCCCGGCAGTACGCGGCATCCGGCCAGCCGTGCGTCGGCCACGACTCGTCGACCGCGCGGCCCTTCGGCCCGGGGGAGTAGGCGCCGACCGACGAGGCGTGCACCAGGGTCGGGACCTTGGCCGCCGCCACCGCCTCGAAGACCCGCATGCTGCCCAGCACATTGGTCCGCCAGGTCGCGGCCGGATCGTGGGTCGGCTGGAACGCCCAGGCGAGATGGACGACCGCGTCCGCCCCCTCGAACTCCTTGACCAGGTCGGCCTGCTCGGACCCGACGTCCACGGCCGACCAGTCCGTCTTCGCGGGGGCCAGGTCGGGGACCCGCCGGGCCAGTCCCCGGACCCGGTCGACCCGCGCGTCCTCCGCGAGCAGCCGCACCAGACTCGTCCCGACATTGCCGGTGGCGCCGGTGACCACGATCTTCCCGCCGGATTCTCCGTTCACCGCGGACTCCTCTCTCGCGCTTCGATTGCTCCGGAGCGCCCACGAGTACCCGGCCCCGGGGGATGCACGCGGCCACTACCGGCCACCCCGGAGGGCGGGCGAACCGGCTGCCGGGCGGTCGTCGGCCCGGCCGGAGAAGAAAAAGGGGAAGCCCCGACCGGGACGGGGGAATCACGGTCGGGGCGGTCTGTGTGTGGGTGCGGATGGCGGTCGCCTCTCGGCGAAAGGCTCCACAGGGCTTCAGCCGAACGATCGTCCCTGTGGGCAAAAGGTGAGGCCCGGGGACACTGTCCCATCCACACCCACGGTTGGTTCAACGGGAAAGTATCAGTGGGTGTTCCTTCCGTATCGGGACAATGCCGGTGATCTGTGTCACGTCGCCCCGTGTCACCGCAGCGGCTGTCACCAGGTCATTCCTCCGGGCCCAGCGGACTCTCCTCCAGAGCGGCCAGCAGGTGGGCCGGATTCCGGAACACCGCCTCCGCGCCGGCCGCCTCCAGTTCGGGCCGTGGGATACCGCCGCAGAGCACCGCCACACAGTGCACCCCGGCCCGGACGCCCGCCCGCATGTCCCAGACGGTGTCCCCGACGAACACCGACCGCTCGGGCTCGGCTCCCGCCAGCTCCAGGGCCTGCTCGACCGGATCCGGCGCCGGCTTTCCCTGGGCCACGTCATCGGCGCTCGCCGTCGCCATGACGGCGTCGTCGGCGCCGAGCGCCCTGCGCAACGCGGTCAGCTCGGCCCCGTCCGCCGAGGTCGCCAGCACCACGCTCCAGCCCTGCCCGTCGAGCCGCCGCAACAGCCGCCCCGCGTCCGGCAACGCGGGCAGGCGATCGAAGTACGTCCCGTACAACGCCTTGTGCGCCGCACTCAGCGCGTCCTTCTCCGCGGGGTCCCGCCCCTCACCCAGCAGGTGCGTGACCAGATCACCCGACGGCAACCCCACCGCCCGGTGCACGTCATGCATGGCCACCCGATGGCCGGCCTGCCGGAACGCCTCCCACCAAGCCACCACATGCAGATGGTTGGTGTCGACAAGAGTCCCGTCGACGTCGAACACAGCAGCCTTCTTCATGGCTCACCCTCCTGGGAAACACCGACATCCACACCTGAACTGTTAAGCACCCCCCACCCCCACCCGATCAGGAAGCGACCGGTCCCGAGTCCATCCGAGAAGCTCGTCCACCCCCCACGTCGTCACCACCCGCTCGGCCGGAACGCCGCACTCCTCGGCCCGAGCACACCCGTGCACCTGCCAGGTCAACTGCCCCGGCGCGTGCGCGTCCGTGTCGATCGAGAACAGCGTCCCCGCCTCCACGGCCCGCCGCACCAGCCGCCGGGGCGGATCCAGCCGCTCGGGGCGGGAGTTGATCTCCACGGCCGTCCCGGTCTCCGCGCACGCCGCGAACACCGCGTCCGCGTCGAACTCCGACTCCGGGCGCCCCCGCCCGGTGACGAGCCGCCCCGTGCAGTGCCCGAGCACATCGGAGTGCGGATCACGCACCGCGGCGACCATGCGCCGGGTCATCGCCCGCGCGTCCATCCGCAGCTTGGAGTGCACGGACACCACCACCACGTCCAGCCGGTCCAGCAGCTCCGGCTCCTGGTCCAGCGAACCGTCGTCGAGGATGTCGCACTCGATGCCGGTGAGCAGCCGGAACGGCGCCCAGGTCTCGTTCAGCGCGGCCACCACGTCGAGCTGCTCCCGCAACCGCTCCGGGGACAGTCCGCGGGCGACGGTCAGCCTGGGGGAGTGGTCGGTGAGCGCCGCCCACTCGTGGCCGAGGCGCGCGGCGGCCCGGCCCATCTCCTCGATCGGGCTGCCGCCGTCCGACCAGTCGGAGTGCACATGGCAGTCGCCCCGGATCAGCGCCCTCAGCTCCGCGCCCGCGTCACCCTCGGTGAGGGGGGCCTCGGCCTCCTGCTCAAGTTTCCGCAGGTAGCCCGGCACCTCCCCGGCCAGCGCCTCGCGCGCCACCTGCGCGGTCTTCGGCCCGACCCCCTTCAGCGACTCCAGCGAGCCCGTGGCCGCCCGCTCGGCCACCTCGTCGGCCGGCAGTGCGCCGAGCACGGCGGCGGCCGTACGGAACGCCCGTACGCGATAGGTGGGGGCCCGGTCCCGCTCCAGCAGGAAAGCGATCCGGTCCAGGGCCTCGACGGGATCCATGGCACCTCCAGCCCTCCGCTTCCAGCGTCGCCCAGCCCCCGGGTACCCGCACGGCGGCCGTACGATCACCGGTGCCGTCGGACCGGCCGCACCACCCTCCCGGCCTCACCCGGTCACCGGACGCCGGACCGCTCTACCCTCGAGACATGACCGAAAGCGCGAGCCCCTACATTTCCCATCCCCGGGTCCTGGTGCTCGGGGTGCAGCCCGGTACGCCGCCGTTCCGGATCGTGGAGATCGACGGTCAGGTGGTCGGCGAGGCGAAGCAGCTGACGGACGTCCTTCAGGCGGCCGCCGCGTACGGGATCGTCGTGCACGACCTCGACGACCCCGACCAGGTCCGCTGGGTGGGCGGCGACAAACTCACTTGGACGTTGCGCTAGCCCTCTTGGACGCCGCGCCGGCCTCCTTGCGCCGGCTCACCCGCAGGCGCTGGAGCCAGGCGCCGAGCGGGGTCTTCCGCTGGACCGGTGTCTTTCCCCGAGCGGGTGTCTTTCCGTCGGCGGGCGCCTTCCCCCGAGCCGCTGACTTTCCGCGAGCCGGTGCCCCGCGCCGGTCCGGTGCGGGTTTCGGCTCCCGCGGCGCCCTGGCGTGGACGGCCCGGCCGAGGCGTCGGCCCAGCAGCAGATAGCCCAGCAGTGCGCCCGCCGTGTTGAGGATGACGTCGTCGATGTCGAAGGCCCGCCCGGTGACGAGCGCGCCCTGCACCAGCTCGACCAGCAGCATCATCAGCGCGGTCAGCGCCGGCACCCGCAGCAGACCGCGTGCGCCGGGCGCCAGCACGGGCAGCAGGATCCCGAACGGCAGGCCCAGCAGGATGTTCCCGCCGACCTGCTTGAGCGCGTCACGCGGGTCGGGGTGGTGCCAGTAGAGCTCCAGGGAGGTGCCGGGGCGGAGGTTGCTGTGGGTGAGCGCCTCCGACGCCGGGGACGGCCGGAGGGTGAGCCCGGCCAGCACCGCGCCGAACGCCACCATCGCCAGGAACGCCAGGGCCATCACCAGGAGCCGCAGGGGCAGCGGGAGTGGTCGTCGATCGCGCTCGGCGGCCTGGGTACGGCGGCCGGACGTGGTGGAACGGGATCGTGACGTGGTGCCGGCCATGCGACCCTCCCGATTCAACTTCCCTCTGTCCCAAGGTGGTTACCCCCGAAGAGGCCCGCGATGCCCGCCCCGGCGCCCCTCGCGCGAGAAGTCGCCGACCGGGATTCGCCGGGTTTCGCCCCGCCCCGCGTGGGCACCCGGACCGCGAGTGACAGGGACCCGCTCCCGTTCGAGGGGCGCCCATCGGGCGCCTGGGAGCGGCGGGTCGTGGGAGGGCGTGGACGTAGGCCGGCCGTGGACGGGCCGGCGTACGACGCGCCCTCCCCGCGGCAGGGGAGGGCGCCGGTGTCCGGTCAGGACCCGTAGGTCACCTTCACCTCCTTGAAGCCCAGCGACTTCAGCAGTCCTTCGAGCATGTCGGTGGTGTTGGCCTCGGCGCGGTCCGTGAGTTTGCTCTCCTTCGCCGCGTCCCCGATGTGCTTGACGGCGAGGCGCTGTACCGCCTGTTCGCCGTTGGGGTTGTCCGAGAAGAGGTCGCCGAGTCGGTCGAGCAGGCCACGTTCCTTGGAGACGGCGTAGGAGTGCTCGGTGTCCAGGGCCGGCTTGCCGAGCTGGGCGTGCGGGAGGTCGATGGTGGCCGACGTGCGGTCCTCGTTCATCTTCACGTCGTTCTCGCCGACCTTGCCGAGGTCGACATAGGCGTCCACGGTGCCCGCGCCCACGTACAGCGTACGGGTGCCGCGGATCGCGTCCGGCAGGTACTTGGCGTCCTTCTCCAGGTCGACGACCACCTGGAAGTTGCCCGAGGCGGCGTCGTAGCGGCTCATGTCCTGGATGGACTTCAGGAGCGTCGGTCCCGAGCGGTCGTGCTCCTCGGTGCCGAACACGTCGTCCAGCCCTCCGAAGACCAGCATCCGCAGCGCGGCCAGCAGCACCACGATGAGGATGACCACGGCGGTGAGCAGCTTGGCCCAGCCGGGCAGACGCGTGCGCTTGATGGACGTCGTCATGTCGACGGCCCTCCTTCCTGCTTCAACGAATGCCCTCAAAGTCACTGCGGGAACGCCGGGTTGGTGATTGTCCGCAGTTCGCCGTAGTCCGGGGGTGCGGGCCGTCCGGGGCGGCGTACCGGATCGGCGTACGCGAAGCGGCCAGTAGCATGAGCCGCGCCACCCGTAATGATCATGTTCATACGAGGAGCCGACCGTGCGTGACATCGCCGTTTTCACCGGCAGCGCCCACCCCGAACTCGCGGAGGAGGTCTGCGCGCACCTCGGGGTGCCGCTGAGTCCGTCCCGGGTGAGCCGGTTCGCCAACGACTGTCTGGAGGTGCAGCTCCAGGCCAACTGCCGGGAGAAGGACGTGTTCCTGGTCCAGCCGCTGGTCACGCCGGTGCAGGAGCATCTCGTCGAACTGCTGCTGATGTGCGACGCGGCGCGCGGTGCCTCGGCCGGCCGGATCACCGTGGTCATGCCGCACTACGCGTACGCCCGCTCGGACAAGAAGGACGCGCCGCGGATCTCCATCGGCGGCCGCCTGGTCGCCGATCTGATGGTGGCGGCGGGCGCCGGCCGGGTCCTCGCCATGACGCTGCACTCCCCGCAGGTGCACGGGTTCTTCTCGGTGCCGGTCGATCATCTGCACGCGCTGCGCGAGCTGGCCGCGCACTTCCGGCGCTACGACCTGACGCGTACGACGGTGGTCTCACCCGACCTGGGCAACGCCAAGGAGGCGGCGGCGTTCGCGCGGATGATCGGCGCGCAGGTCGCGGCGGGTGCCAAGCAGCGGTTCGCCGACGACCGGGTGAGCATCAGCTCGGTGATCGGCGAGGTCGCCGGGCGGGATGTGATCGTCCTGGACGACGAGATCGCCAAGGGCAGTACCGTCCTGGAACTCCTGGAGCGACTCAGGGAGTTGGGGCCGCGCTCGATCCGGGTCGCGTGCACCCACGGGCTGTTCGCGGCGGGCGCTCTGAAGCGGCTGAGCGAGCAGCCCGACGTCCTGGAGATCGTCTGCACCAACACCGTGCCGGTGCCCGTGGAGGAGCGCACCGACAAGCTGAAGGTGCTCTCCATCGCCCCCGCGCTCGCGGAGGCCGTACGCCGTATCCACAACGGCGAGTCCGTCAGCGCCCTGTTCGACGCGCCGGCGGGCGACGGGGGACAGCAGGGCTGACGGGCGGGGCGGGGTCATAACGTGCCGGACGCGGCTTCGGGCTGTTCCAGGGCCGCCTCCAGGGACGGGGCGGGCGGCAGCAGCCGGGCGAGGCCGGTGACCTTCAGGACGCGCAGGGTGAGCGGGTGGGTGCAGACCAGGCGCAGTTCGCCGTCGCGGTCGAGCACCCGCTGCCGGGCCCGGTAGAGCAGCCGCAGCCCGGAGCAGTCGAAGAACTCGACGTGCCTGAGGTCGATCACGATCCGGGCGCCGGGGTGGCCGGTCGCCGCGTCGAGATGCGGAATGATCTCCACGGCCGCCGCGATGTCGATCTCGCCGTGCAGTTCGAGCACGGTGTGGCCGCGGTCCGTGCGGACGCGCAGGTACCCGGTCGCGGGCGGTGTGGGGTCGCTCGACACGACGGCATCGCCTCCTACCGGACTCTGTGAGGGGTGCGAGGGCAAATCCCTTCCCCGCCCTGCAAGTTACCCTCGTCAGAGTGAATTTCAGCATGTTCGATTGACATATGTCTTCGATTTCTCCGGCAATCCGTCCGGAGTTTTGCGCAGTGCCCCCTACGACAGCGCGTGCCACGCCTTGGACAGCGCCTGCCGGAACTGCTCGGCCTGGTGTGCGGTGAGGCCGCTGATCATGCGTTCCTCCAGGTCGCGCATGGGCTCGGCATAGCGGGCGAGCACCTCGCGTCCCTCGTCGGTCAGCAGGATCAGCAGCTCGCGCCGGTTGCGCGGATTGCGCTCCCGGCGCACGAGTCCGCGGTTCTCCAGACTCCGTACGAGATCCGCGATGGACTGGGCGGTGACGAACGAGTCGCGGGCGAGCTGGGCGGCCGACAGTCCGTCGTGGCGCTCCAGGACGGTGAGGGACGTGTACTGCAGGGCAGTGATCCCGGCCGGCTTCACCAGCTCGTCCAGGTGCGAGCGGACAACGAGCTCGACCTGCTTGACCATGTAGAGGAGGGAGGGAGGTGCCTTGGTGCCGACCATGGGGTCAGCGTAAGGCATTGACAGGAAACCTGTGTGTAATGAAACTGCGAACCAACAGGAATCCTGTTGGTTGAAGACTTGGCGATCAAGGCTGTATCAAGGCTGAGGAGTGGGCAATGACGACCACCTTCGAGGACGAGCCCGGGCGGCTGTTCATCGGTGGACAGTGGCGTGAGGCGACCGACGGGGCGCGCACCGACGTGATCGACCCGTCCACGGGCCAGGTGGTCACGACGGTCGCGGAGGCGGGCGCCGCCGACGTCGACGCCGCCGTGCGCGCCGCGCGTGAGGCCTTCGACAGCGGCGCCTGGTCCGGGCTGAGCGGCCGTGAACGCGGCCGCGTCCTGAACCGCGTCGCCCAGTTGATCCGGGAGAACGCCGACGAGATCGCGGCCCTGGAGAGCCGTGACGTCGGCAAGCCCATCACCCTGGCCCACGCCGTCGACGTGACGAACGCGGCCAACGACTACGAGTACTACGCCTCCCTGGCCTGGTCCCTGGACGGCTCCGCCCGCGACGTCCCGAACAACCGCCTCGCGTACACCAGGCGCGGCCCGATCGGTGTGGTCGGCGCGATCACCCCGTTCAACTTCCCGCTCATCCTGGCCGGCACCAAGATCGCCCCCGCCCTCGCGGCCGGCAACACGGTGGTGCACAAGCCGGCCGAGGAGACCCCGCTCAGCGCCCTCTACATGGCGGGCCTCCTCAAGGAGGCCGGCGTCCCGGACGGCGTCTACAACGTCGTCACGGGGACGGGCCCGGTCGCGGGCGAGGCGCTGCTGCGCAACCCCGGTGTCGACAAGATCGCCTTCACCGGCTCCACCGCCACCGGCCGGCACGCGGCGAGCGTCGCCGGCGAGGGGCTGAAGCAGGTCACCATGGAGCTGGGCGGCAACGCGGCGCACATCGTCTTCGAGGACGCCGACCTCGAGAAGGCCATCGGCGCCATCATCGGGGGCTTCGTCTACAACACCGGCCAGTTCTGCATGGGCGGCCCCCGCCTGCTCGTCGCCCGTTCGGTCCACGACACGGTGGTCGGCATCCTCGCCGACGCCGTGCCCGGTGTCCCCATCGGCGACCCCCGGCGGCCGGAGACCGTCATCGGCCCGATGGCCGGCGAGCGGCACCTGAAGAAGGTGGAGGAGTACGTCGAGCTGGCCCGCAAGGAGGGCGGCCGGATCGTGTGCGGCGGCGAGCGCCTGGACCTGAACGGCGGCTACTACTACAAGCCGACCGTCATCGCCGACCTCGCCAACGACTCCCGGGTCGTGCAGGAGGAGGTTTTCGGACCGGTCCTCACGGTGCAGCCCTTCGACTCCGAGGACGAGGCCGTCGAGCTGGCCAACTCCACGCCGTACGGCCTGGCCTCCGGCATCCAGACCACGAACCTCACCCGCGCCCACCGCGTGGCCGACCGCCTCCAGGCCGGCATCGTCTGGATCAACGACTGGCCGATGCTCGACCCCGCCGTGCCCTTCGGCGGGGTGAAGGCCTCCGGCTTCGGCCGCGAGTACGGCCCCGAGGCCCTGGAGTCCTACACCAAGGTCAAGTCCGTCGTCGTCTCGCTCGGCTGAGCACCTTCCCCGGGATCACCCCGGTGAGCCGCGGGACGGATCCGGCGGCTCACCGACAGAACAAGGAGTTCATGAGCATGTCCACCACCACACGTGCCGCCGTGGTCGAGTCCGGGGGCGCGCCCTTCACCCTCTCCGAGGTCGTCCTCGACCAGCCGGCCCAGGGCGAGGTCCTGGTCCGTATGGTCGCGGCCGGACTGTGCCACACCGACCTGGGGGTCGCCGGCGGCGGTCTGCCCTTCCCGCTGCCCGGCGTGCTGGGCCACGAGGGCGCCGGTGTCGTCGAGGCCGTCGGCCCCGGGGTCACCTCCGTCGTGCCCGGCGACCACGTCGTGCTGTCCTTCACCTCCTGCGGCGACTGTGCGAACTGCCGTGACGGGCACCCGGCGTACTGCGCCACCTGGCTCCCGCTCAACCTGCTCGGCGGCCGACGCGCCGACGGCACCAGCACGATCAGCCGCGACGGCGAGGAGCTGGGCGGGCACTTCTTCGGTCAGTCCTCCTTCGCCGAACACGCCCTGGTCGACGAGCGCGGCCTCGTCAAGGTCGACCCGGACGTACCGCTGGACTCCATCGCCCCGCTCGGCTGCGGCGTCCAGACCGGTGTCGGCGCCGTCTGGAACGTGCTGGAGCCCCGCGCGGGCAGCACCCTCGTCGTCCTCGGCGCCGGAGCCGTCGGCCTCTCCGCAGTGATGGCGGCGGCCCTCACCCCCGCGACGACGGTCATCGCCGTGGACAAGGTCGGCGGGCGGCTGGACCTGGCCAAGGAACTGGGCGCCACCCACACGGTGAACGCGAGCGAGGTCGCCGACATCACCGAGGCGATCATGGAGATCACCGGCGGCCGGGGCGCCGACGGCGTCGTCGAGACCACCGGCAGCGTCTTCGTGCTCCGCAAGGGCGTCGACGCCCTCGCGGCGCGCGGCACCCTCGTCATCGTGGGCGCCCCGCCGTTCGGCACGGAGGTCTCCCTCGACGTCAACGGCATGCTCGGCGGCAAGCGCGTCGTCGGCCTCACCCTCGGCGACAACGAGATCCAGACCGCCATCCCGGTCCTCGTCCAGCTCGTCAAGGAGGGCAGGCTCCCGCTCGACCGGCTGATCAGCCGCTACAAGTTCGAGGACATCGGCCAGGCGGTCGCGGACATGAGCGGCGGCAGGAGCATCAAGCCGGTACTGACCTTCTGACCGCCGCCGACGCCTGAGAAGCCATCTCCCGCCGGGGCACGTCCTCCCTGCGTGACCTCGGCCCTGTGGGTGACCTGGACACCAGGTCACCCACAGGGCTGTTCGGGCGTCACGATCCCCTTCGGCGCCGGGGGCGGCGCACGTCCTTGCGCTCAGCGGCTGCGGTGCAGTGCGACCAGCAACTGCCACGCCTGGTCGGCGATCTCCCGCGGGGTGCCGTCGAGGAGGCCGTGCAGCCAGTCGGCGAGGACCCCCGCGAAGGTGGCCGCCACAGCGGAGGCCACCAGCGGGGCGTCCGCGGCCCCCGCGAGTTCGCGCTCGCGCAGGCTGTAGGCGCGCAGGTCCCGGTGCAGGACCCGGCCGAGCGGTCCGCCGCCGCCGGGCGGGAGCAGCGCGCGGTACAGGGCGGCGTGCGGTGCGAGACCGGCGAAGAACTCCGGCAGGGCGGCCGGTGCGCGCACCGGGTCGGGGCGCCCCCGCCAGGCGTGCAGCGCCTCCACGGCCTCCCGTACGACATCGGCGCAGGCGTCGACGGCCAGCGCCTCCAGGTCCGGGTAGTGCACGTAGAACGTGGCCCGGCCGACCCCCGCCCGGCGGACCAGCGCGGCCACGCTGACCTCGTGCAGCGGGTGCCGGGCGCACTCGTCGAGGAGGGCCTCCCGCAGCCTGGCCCGGGTGCGGGAGGCCCGGGGGTCCTCCGTGGCCCGGGGCTCCTCGGGGGTCATCCGGCGACGAGGACGGCGGCCAGGGCGAGCGCGCCGGGCAGTGCCTGGGCGACGAGGATGCGGCGGTTGGCGGTGGCGGCGCCGTACACGCCCGCGACGATCACACAGGACAGGAAGAAGATCTGTGCCCGGTGTCCGGTCGGGTCGTCGGCGATCAGGCCCCAGACCAGACCGGCGGCGAGGAAGCCGTTGTAGAGGCCCTGGTTGGCGGCGAGCGAGGCCGTCCGCCGCGCCATCTCGGCGTCCAGCCCGTGGAAGGACATCCCCGGCTTCTTCTGCCACAGGAACATCTCCATCACCAGGATGTACGCGTGCAGCAGGGCCACCAGCGCGACCAGCACGTTCGCCAGGATCTCCATGGTCAGCGGACTCCGTCGTTCACTCGATGCTCACCGAACTTCTTGGACAGGTGTCCACTATAGCGGGACGACTGTCCAGGAAGTCCACCGGGTGGGCGGACCGGCGTCGACGGACTGTCAGAGCCGGCCGCTAGGTTCCGGTCCATGAGTGAGCAAGAGGTGATCGTGCGGCGCGCCCGCGCCGAGGACGTACCGGGGATCGTCGTCTCCAGCTCCCTGCTGTTCGCCGAGGACGGCGGGGAGCGGGACCCGAGCCTTAACGTGGACTGGCCGCGCCTGCACGGCGCAGAGGCCTTCACGGCCGCCCTCCGGGACCCCGGCAGACTGCTGCTGGCCGCCGTGCACGACAGAGAGGTGGTGGGTCATCTGTCGGCGTCGCTGTCCGCCCCCACCGCCATGCGGCCCGTCGGGTCGGCGACCCTCATGGCGCTGTACGTACGGCCCGAACACCGGCGGGCCCGGCTCGGGGCCCGGCTGGTCGACACCTTCCTGGCGTGGGCGCGGGAACGGGGCGCGGCGCACGCGGAGGTGACCGCCTCGGCGGCCAACGCGGACGGCATCCGGTTCTACGAGCGGGAGGCGTTCCGTCCTCAGGCGCTCACACTGCGGCTGAACCTGTAGCCGGCGGGTACCCGGGGAGCGTATGGGCGGCGGCGGACCCTCCCCCGCGCCCGGGATCCCGTACGGAGGAGACATGGCACTGGTACAGGCGGGCCTCGTGGTGCTGGACTGCGCCGAGCCGGAGAAGCTCGCGGTGTTCTACAAGGAGCTGCTCGAAGCCCGGGAGACGGACGCGACCGCCAACCGAGTCGAGATCGAGGGCGCCTGCGGTGCCCGGATGGCGTTCCGCCGGGACGTCAACGCCACCCCGCCCAGCTGGCCCCGCCCCGAGAACTCCCTCCAGGCCCATCTGGACTTCTACGTCGAGGACCTGGACGAGGCCGAACGGCTGATCGTGTCCCTCGGCGGACGTCCCGTCGACACCAAGGAGGCGAGCGGGCCCTTCGAGGAGCGCGGCTACTCCGACCCGGCCGGCCACTCCTTCACCCTGCGCCGCGAACACCCCACGGCCCCCAAGCAGGGCTAGGCCCTGCCTCACATTTCCGCCTGCCCTGCGACGCAGGGCCGCCTTCCGGGCGACGACGGGAATGTGGCGACAGGGCCCGGCGAGCCCGAGAAAGCGGTCGGGCGGCCCACGCGGGGCCGCCCGACCAGCCCCCGAACGTCAGTCCCGGCCTCCCTTCTCGGGGGCCGGCCACACCCCGGTGGACCGCTCGATGGCCTTGGCGCCCGTGCGGTCCACCGCGCTGCGCACGACGGCGAAGATCGCGCCCTGGACGGCCGCGGCCAGCAGGATCTCGCCCCAGCCGCGGTCCTGGTCCAGCGCGTCGGGCGCGTCGTCCTCGTGCCGGATCAGCTTCCAGGTCTTGCGGAACGCGGCCGAGGCCACCGCACCGCTGACCCAGCCCAGCGCGAAGCCGATCGGCTTGTAGGCGACGGGCAGCTTCTTCTTCTTGGACATCTGCTCCTCCTCCTTGGCGTCGTGATGTCGTCCCCTCAGGGACGACCCTGCGGGGCCACGGCCTCGGCGGCCGGCACCGGCCCCGGCGGCGTGCCGTCACCGAACGGACTGCCGCCCAGATCAGCACGCCCGTGGGGGGCGAGCCAGCCCGCCAGATCGGGCCCGAGTGGCACCACGGCGGTCGGGTTGATGCCCGTGTGCACCTGGTAGTAGTGCCGCTTGATGTGGTCGAAGTCGACGGTGTCGCCGAATCCGGGGGTCTGGAAGAGATCACGGGCGTACGCCCACAGCACCGGGTCCTCCGTCAGCTTCCAGCGGTTGCACTTGAAGTGACCGTGGTAGACGGCGTCGAAACGCACCAGCGTGGTGAAGAGCCGGATGTCCGCCTCCGTGATCGTCCCACCGACGAGATAACGCTGCCGCGCCAGCCGCTCCGACAGCGTCTCCAGCCGCCGGAACACCCCGGCGCAGGCCTCCTCGTACTCCTCCTGCCCGGTGGCGAAGCCCGCCCGGTAGACGCCGTTGTTGACGTCCTCGTAGACCTCGGCCATCACCGTGTCGATCTCGTCGCGCAGGGCCCGCGGATACAGGTCGGGCGCGCCCTCGCGGTGCAGGTCGCGCCACTCGGTGGCGAGATCGAGGGTGATGCGCTGGTAGTCGTTGGTGACCAGTCGACCGCTCGGCACGTCCACGACGGCGGGGACGCTGACCCCGCCCGGGTAGTCGCTCTCCCGCGCGTCGTACGCCTCCTTCAGGAAGCGGATGCCGAGCACCGGGTCGCGGCCGTCCGGGTCCAGCGTGAACCGCCAGCTCCGGTCGTCCTGGATCGGGTCGGCGACGGCCATCGACAGGGCGTCCTCCAGACCCAGCAGCCGTCGCGAGATCACCGCCCGGCTCGCCCAGGGGCAGGCCCGGCTGACCACCAGCCGGTAGCGGCCCGGCTCCACCGGCCAGCCGTCGTGGCCGTCGGCGGTGATCCGGTCCGCGAAGTGGCTCCTGGACCTCTTGAAGGTCTTCCGCCCGTACGCCTCGTTGCCCTCACCGACACTCATGCCGTCCGTCCTCCCTGCCCGTCCGGATACGTCTGCCCTGATGAGGGTTCCCCGATTTCCGCGACCCCCACGGTGTGAGCGAGACCGGTCGGGGCAAGCGGCGAAGGTGACCCGGACACCAACAGACACCGAGACGGCGGACGAGCGGGGCGGGGCGGTTCTGGAAGGGCCGGGAACCCCGAAACAGGGCGGGACACGGGCCGACCGCAGGACCCGGATCACGGTCCTCGTCGCCCTGGGCGCCAATCTCCTGATCGCCGTGGCCAAGACCGTCGGCGGGCTCCTCGCCGGCTCGCCCGCCCTCCTGTCGGAGGCCGCCCACTCGGTCGCCGACAGCCTCAACGAGGTCTTCCTTCTCGCCGCGCTGCGCC
The DNA here is from genome assembly GCF_031845845.1 of Streptomyces gottesmaniae. Lineage (NCBI taxonomy): Bacteria > Bacillati > Actinomycetota > Actinomycetes > Kitasatosporales > Streptomycetaceae > Streptomyces > Streptomyces gottesmaniae. The sequence goes on along the minus strand of NZ_JAVRFJ010000006.1, from coordinate 37,457 downwards.
GCAGCCGACGCCCCGCCGACGCCCGGCACCCCTTCGGCTACGGCAAGGAGCGCTTCTTCTGGTCCCTGCTGGCCGCCGTCGGCATCTTCGTGATGGGCGGCTGCTTCTCCTTCTACCAGGCCGTCCACGCCCTGACGGCCGGGAGCGCGGAGTCCTACGGCGGCTACGTGGCCGGTATCGCCGTCCTCGTCGTGGCCCTCCTCTCCGAGGGCGCCTCACTGCTGCGCGCCCTGCATCAGGTGCGGCGGCAGGGCGGCGTCGACGGGCTGAGGGACCCGGCGCTGCGTACGGTCGTCGCCGAGGACGGCACGGCGGTCCTCGGGGTGACCCTCGCGATCGGCGGGATGGCCCTGCACATGGTGACCGGTCAGGTGATCTGGGAGGCGTCCGCCTCCTTCGCGATCGGGGCCCTGCTCGTGTACGTCGCCTACTGGCTCGGCCGGGACGCCCGCGAACAGCTCATCGGGGTCGCCGCCGACCCCGAACCCAGCCGGAAGATCCGCTCCCTGCTGGAGGCACAGCCCGAGATCGACACCGTCGAGGCCCTGCTCACCATGCAACTCGGCCTGGACTCGACCCTGGTGGCCGCGCGCGTGGACCTCGTGCCCGGCCTCGACAGCGAGGAGGTCGAGCTGGTCGCCGTCCGCATCAAGCGCTCCATCGCCCACGTCGTCCCCGAGGCCGACCAGATCTTCCTCGACGTGACGGAGAAGACGGGGCCGGGGGAGCGGGCAGCGGAAAGCCCCGCCGCGACGGGGGAACGCGGCGGGGCCTGAGACTCAGGTGCCCGGCGAGCCGGGGATCATGCGCGACGAAACGAAGATTCTTTCTTCGGCTTCCCCGCGCCGCGTTCCCCGGCCCGGCCGGGGAACGGTCACCCGTCCACCGGCTCCAGCACGAAGACGGGGATCTCCCGGTCCGTCTTCTTCTGGTAGTCCTCGTACGGCTGATACGCGGCGACCGCCCGGTCCCACCACGCGGCCTTCTCGTCCCCGGTGACCTCACGCGCGGTCATGTCCTGCCGGACGGGCCCGTCCTGGAGCTCCACCAGCGGGTCGGACTTGATGTTGTGGTACCAGACCGGGTGCTTGGGCGCGCCGCCCAGCGAGGCCACGACCGCGTACCGGCCCTCGTGCTCCACCCGCATCACCGGGGTCTTGCGTATCTTCCCGCTCTTCGCGCCGCGCGTCGTGAGCACGACGACCGGCAGACCGGTGTCCAGCAGCGTCGTCCCCTGCGTGCCGCCCGAGCTCTCGTACAACTCGACCTGCTCGCGCACCCACTGGGCGGGGCTGGGCACGTACTCGCCCTCAAGAGGCATGACAACCGTCCCTTTGCTGTCGCGTACAGACTCTTCCCGTATTCAACACCGGCCCCCTCGCGGAATCATCCTCATCGGGCCACGCCGGCGCGGCACTTGTGGCGACGCGGCATCGGCCGCACCGGCGGAACTCGGCGAGCGGATGCACCCGCTACGGCATCTGAACCGCCAGCCCCGCGATCACGGCACTCGACACGAGGCCGGTGACCAGCCGTCCCCGGTGCCCGGTCAGCGCACGGCCCAGCAGGGCGCCACCGCCGGCGAGCAGCAGTTGCCAGCTCGCCGAGGCGAGGAACGCGGCGAGGACGAACACCGCCTGTTCCAGGGGGCTCACGGCGTCGGTGGCGCGGCTGCCGAGCACGAGCGCGGCGAAGTAGACCACCGTGGTGGGGTTCAGCAGGGTGATCCCCAGGAGGGCGACGTAGGCACGCGCCGGGCCGACGGGGTCCCGCTGCGCGCGGGTGGGCAGGCGCCGGGCGCGGTACTGGCGCACGGCCCCGACCGCGCCGCGTGCCGCCAGCGCGAGGAGCACCAGGGCGGAGGACCAGCGCAGGGGAGTCAGTACCGGCTGCAGGGCGTTCGCGAGGGCCGTACCGCCGAGGGCGGCGAGCAGGGCGTACAGGCCGTCGGCCGTCGCGACGCCGAGCGCGGCGCACGCTCCGGTCCGCAGGGACGTACGGGCGGTGAGGGAGACGAGGTAGGTCGCGACGGCTCCGACGGGGATGGCGATGCCATAACCGGCGAGGAGCCCCGCGACGAGGGCGGCCGTCATGACCGGGGCGGTGTCGGCTCCCACGGTCGGCCCGACTGCTGCTGCCCCCGCACCGGCGAGGCGGTGGCGAGGGACGGCGTCGGGGAGGCGTGAGGGATGCGCATGGGCAGATCGTCGGGCCCGGCGCTCCGCCCCCGCAAGCGAATTAGGAGCATGACCGGCGGCGCGCGCGGCGGGTCAGCCGTCGGCCCTTGACCGTGGATTCGACGTCCACCTATCTTGTTTGAATCCAAACGATAAGGAAGGTCCAGGGTGGACGGAGAGGTGCGTCGGGCGTGGAACCGTCACGCCTTCGGGCGGCGGCCACTGCGCCGGGGCGCGGGCTCGGCGCCGTTCAGCAGGGTGCGGCGGCGCTCCTCGCCGTGTTCCTCGACCTGGAGCACGACACTGCGCAGTCCCTCCGCGAGGCTTCGGCACTCCGCGTCGCTGAGCTGCCCGGTGACGAAGGCCTCCTCCTCGTTGAACGCCGGGAACACCCGCCGCATCAGCTCCTCGCCCTCCTCGGTGAGGGCCAGCAGCACCAACCGGCCGTCCGTCGGGTGGTCAGCCCGCCGCACCAGGCCGCGCGACTCCAGCGTCCGGGCCACACCCGTGAGCGTGCCCTTGGAGATGCCCGCCTCCTCGGCCACGTGCCGGGTCTCGGACTCACCCCACACCCACACGACCCACAGCACCACGAAGGCCGTCCAGGTCAGATCGGAACCGCGCAGCACGGAGTTCTCCAGGTGCTGCCGCACCGCCGAGGCGGCCCGGTAGATGTTCGCCACCGCCGCCATCTGGTCCCGGCGGATCGGGAAGTCCCCGAGCTTCGCCGCGGCGAGCTTCTCGGCTTCGGTGATGGATCGCTGGCCGGGCAAGGGTGCTCCTTCGGTGTCACGGCCGAACGGGAGGGCCCAGTGCGGCCACCCCCGGTCCGGGTCCGTCGTTCGCGCGGACGTTCGGTAGTTCGGTCGTACGGTCGTTCGGTCATTCGGGATCAAATTGTACGGAGGAGAGGGAATCCACCATGAGCACCACCCCCCGCATGCTGCTGGTCCTCAGCGAGAACTGGACCCTCACCGGCGGCCGGGCCGACCTGCCCGCCGCCGTACGGTGGGCCCGCCAGGCCGAGGACGCCGGCTTCGACTCCGTCATGGTCAGCGAACACATCGTGCTCGGCCCCGACGCCGCCGCCGACGGCGTCATGGGCAATCCTCGCGACTACGCCCTCCCCGGCAATCAGGACCCGTACACCCCCTGGCCCCACTCCCTTCTCCTGCTCGCCTCCATCGCCTCCGTCACCGAACGGCTGCGCCTGGCCGCCGCGGCCGTCCTCGCCCCGCTGCGCCACCCCCTGCTGATGGCCAGGGAACTCGGCACCCTCGACCTGCTCAGCGAAGGACGGCTGCTGGTGCAGCCCACGGTCAGCTGGAGCAGGGACGAGTACGACGCGCTCGGAGTGCCCTTCGGCAGACGGGGCCGGTTGCTCGACGAGCACCTGGAGGTCTGGGCCAAGGCCTGGGGGCCGTCACCGATCTCCCACGACAGCGAGCACTACCCCTTCCGGGACGTCTACTTCGAGCCCAAGGCGTACCGCCCCGAGGGGCCGAGGCTGTGGTTCGGCGGGCAGCGCCTGCACGGCCCCGTCCTTCGCCGGCTGGTCCGCCACGGCCACGGCTTCCACCCCCTCGGGCGTCCGACCCCGGCCGACCTCAAGGCCCTCGACGAGGCCATGACCGCCGCCGGACGGAACACCGCCGAACTGGAGATGATCGGCGGCACCCAGGCGGTCTTCCCCGACGACCGCTCCCCGGCGGACCTCGGGGCGGCCCTCGCCTCGATTCCCGAGCAGCTGGAGCAGGGCTTCACGACCTTCTGCGTCAAGCCCAACCAGTTCATCGACGACCCCGAGGGGGTCGGCGCCTTCTGCGAGGAGGTCATCCGGCGGGTGACGGCACTGACCGGCTGACCCGCCGCACGACCGACGGCACGACACGACGCGGCCGGCGCCTGGGTCCAGGCGCCGGCCGCGTCGCGTGCCCGCTCAGCGCTCGAAGACGACCCCGCCGTCGAACACCGTCATGTCGACCCCGACGCCGGTGATCTCGTGGGGGTCGAGACCCAGCAACGGCCGGTCCAGTACGCACAGGTCGGCCACCTTGCCCACCTCCACGGACCCCTTCCACTCCTCGGCGAAGTCCTGCCGCGCCGGGTTGATCGTGTACGCCCGCAGCGCCTCGGCGAGTTCCACCCGCTGTTCGGGGCCGCTGACCCGGCCGCTGGCCTTCGACTCGCGCAGCAGCATCCCGGCGACGCCCTGCCGCCAGTCGGGCTCGGTGATCGGCGCGTCCGAACTGGCGCACACCGCCACGCCCGCGTCGAAGGCCGAGCGCGCGGGCCACTGGTACGCCGACCGCTCGGTGCCCACGACCTCCGCCATCAGATCGGAGATCGTCCACTTGATGGCGGGGTTCATGTTGACGCCGTAGCCGTGCGCGGCCAGCCGGGCGAGGCTGTCCGCACCGATGAAGTCGCCGTGGATGACGTAGTGCCGCGCGTCGGCACGCGGCACCGCCTCCTGCGCCGCCGTGAACGCGTCCACCACGAGATCGATGGCCCGGTCGCCGGTGACGTGGACCCCCAGCTGGTAACCGGCCTCGTGCGCGATCCGGATCATGCCGAACAACTCGTCGACCTGCAGGTCGGGCGTGTGCCCGTGCACGCAGAGGGAGCCGTGTCCGCCGCCTGCGTAGGGCTCGTTCATCCAGGCCGTACGGTTCGGCGGCACGCCGTCGGCGAAGATCTTCACGCCGATGGCGTTCAGTCGCCGGGGGTCCGCGGACTCCGGGCGGTGGAGCTCGGCGAGACCCTTGCGGACGTCGTCGGCGGAGCCGCCCATGGGCGCGGGCAGCAGGAGGACGCTGACCCGGGCGTGCAGGGAGCCGACCGCCGCCAGGTCCGCGTACGCCGTCCAGTTGTCCGTGCTCAGCCCGCCGAACAGGGTCTCGGCGCCGCCGGGGCCGAGACCCGGCTCGGTGTAACTGGTGATGCCGCGCGAATGGAGCTCGGCGACGACGTTGCGGATGGCCTGGCGCCGCTGGGCGACCGTGGGGGAGGGCAGGGCGGCCTGGAGGAGGACGCCGGCCGCCTCGCGCAGGATGCCGGTGGGCCGGCCGTCGGGGTCGCGGTCGACGACCCCGCCGTCGGGTGCCACGGTGTCGGCGTCGATCCCGCAGCGGCGCAGCGCCTCGCTGTTCGCCCACACCATGTGCTGGGAGAAGTCGGTCAGACAGACGGGGTGGCCGGGCGCCACCGCGTCCAGGTCGGCGCGGTGCGGGAGCCGCCCCGGCTCGGCGAGGCACTCGGCGAGATAGCCCGGGTCCCAGCCCAGGCCGACGATCCAGTCGCCGGGCGCGGCGGCCCGCGCCGCCGCGCCCACCACCCCCGCGATGTCGGCGATCGACCCCACCGCCGGGTGGCCGACGTCCAGGGCGAACGGGGGCCTGGACAGCCCGTACGCGGCGCCGTGCAGATGCGAGTCGTTGATGCCCGGCAGCACGGTACGCCCGGCCAGCTCCACGATCCGTGTCGTCGGCCCGGCCAGGGCGCGCATCTCGGCGTCCGTACCGACCGCGACGATCTCGCGGCCGCGCACGGCCACACCCTCGGCGACCGAGAAACCGGCGTCGACGGTGATGACCTGACCGCCGGTCAGGACCAGGGTGGGGGAAGTGTCGCTCACGAGGACCTCTCTGGGGTGTCTGCGTGCGGGGGAGTACGGGAAGGCCCCGGAGTGCCGGTCACCGGGCCGCGCGCGGGCCGAAGAAGGCGAGCGCCGCGCCCGCCACCAGCGCCACGCCCTGCGCCATCTGCTGCCAGAACGTCGGCACGCTCAGCAGTGTCAGCCCGTTCTGCAGGCAACCCAGGAACAGCACGCCGAGCAGCACCCCGAGAACCGAACCGGAGCCGCCGCTCAGGGCGACCCCGCCCAGCAGCACGGCCGTGAGCACCGTCAGCTCGAAACCCGCGCCCGAGGTGCCCGCGACCACGCTGTCCAGCACGGACGCCTTGATCGCCCCGGCCAGCGCGGCGGCCGTACCGGTGACCACGAACAGCGCGAACGGCGTACGGCGGACATCGATGCCGGAGAGATACGCGGCCTCCCGGTTGACCCCGATCGCGAACACATGGCGTCCGGTGGGCGTGTACGCCAGGAACAGCGCCCCGGCGACCAGGACGACGGCGGCGATGACCACGGGGGCCGCGATCCCGGCGATCCGTGCCCCGCCCAGCCATGCGAAGCCCTCGCCGAAGCCGCTCAGCGGCAGCGGGAAGAGCTGCTGGGCCAGGCCGCGCACCGCCGCCAGCATGCCCAGCGTCACGATGAACGGCGACAGCCCCAGATAGCAGCAGAGCACTCCGTTCACGGCGCCGACCGCCGCGCCGACGGCCAGCGCCCCGAGGACGGCGACCACGGGCGACTGGGCCTGCTCCCCGGCGAGCCAGCCCGCCGTCAGGGCGCCCAGCGCCAGCGTCGAGCCCACCGACAGATCCAGGTAGCCACTGATGATCAGCAGGGCCAGGGGCACGGCGACGATCGCGAGGGCCGCCGCGTCGGTGGCGATCCCGCGCAGGTTCCCGGCGTCGAGGAAGCTGCCGGTGGACAGCTGGAACCCCAGCACCAGCAGGGTGAGGACGACGATCAGCGGATGGCGTCGCACCGTCGAGAGCCCGTGCGCGGCCAGTGCGCGCGGGCCGGGGACGACGCGCTCGGCGGCGGTCACGGCGGTCATGCTGCTCCTTCGTGGGAGGGGGCGGGCGTGGGCGGCTCGGTGGCGGCGCCGTCCGGGGGGTGGTGCGGCTGTCGGGGCGGGGGCCCCGTGTCGTGGACCGCCGCGAGCAGGGACGCCTCGGTGAGGTCCGGGCCGGAGAGTTCGGCGACGATCCGGCCCCGGTCGACGACCAGACAGCGGTGGGCGAGGCCGGCCGCCTCCTCCGGGTCGCTGGAGGCGAACAGCACGGCCGTGCCGTGCTGTTCGGCGAGTGCGGACACGACGTCGTAGATCTCCTGACGGGCGCCGACGTCGACACCCTGGGTCGGCTCGTCGAGCAGCAGGACGTCGACGGTCCTGGCCTCGTTGATCCAGCGGCCCAGCAGCAGCTTCTGCTGGTTGCCGCCGGAGAACGAGGCGGCCGGTGGCCCCGGCCGCGCGGGCCGCAGCCCCACCGCCTCGGCGAGCGAATCGAACACCCGCCGCTCCGCGCCGAGGGCCCGTACCCCGTGCCGGGCGAGCGTGCGCACGCTCGGCAGCAGCACGTTGTCCTGAGCGCTCAGCCCCGGGAACAGGCCCTGCGTCCGCCGGTCCGCCGGCACCAGCGCGATCCCGGCGGCGAGGGCGTCGGCGGGGCGGGCGGGGGAGACGGCGCGCCCACCGACGTGGACGCTGCCGCCCTCGGCCCGCCGCCTGCCGAACAACGTCTCCAGCACCCGCGTACGCCCGGACCCGATCAGCCCGTACAGCCCCACGACCTCGCCCTCACCGACGACGAGGTCGACGGGCCCGAAGCCGGGGCCGCGCAGTCCGCGCAGGGTGAGACGGGCGGGCACGGGGGAGCGGGGGGCGGCGGGGGTCGAACCGCCACCGGGTGCGGAGGTTCCGCGTGGCCCCGTCCCGGTGGGTGTCGACGGCGCCGGTTCGCCGGCTCCCGTGATGGCCCGCACCAGGTCGTGGCGGCCGTGGACGCCGGTCGCCGTATGGGTGACGCGGCCGTCGCGCAGGACGGTCACCGCGTCCGCGAGGCGTTCGACCTCGGCCAGGAGGTGCGTGACGTAGACGATGGCGAGGCCCTGGGCGCGCAGGTCCTCCACCCGGGTGGCGAGGGCGTCGCTCTCGGCGCCGGAGAGGGCGGCGGTGGGCTCGTCGAGGACCAGAACCGAGGCGCTGCGGCTGAGGGCCTTGGCGATCTCGACCAACTGTTTCTGGCCCATGGGCAGTTCACCCACCCGGTCGCGCGGCGAGCAGCTCGCGGCGACGCGGTCGAGGAGTTCGGCGGCCACCTTCTCCTGGGCCCGGCGGTCGACCCGCCCGTACCGGGTCCACTCCTGGCCGAGGAAGATGTTCTCGGCCACGGTCAGGGAGTCCACGACGCTGAGCGTCTGGAAGATGATCGCCACCCCCGCCGCGATCGACTCGCGCGGACTGAGCCGGGCGTACCGGATCCCGCCCACCTCGATCGTCCCGGCGTCCGGCGGGAACGCCCCGCCCAGGCACTTGATCAGCGTGGACTTGCCGGCGCCGTTGTGCCCGAGCAGGGCGTGCACCTGGCCGGCGGGCACGGTGAGGTCCACCCCGTCCAGGGCCCGCACCCCGCCGAAGGACTTGCCGAGGGAGGAGATCCGCAGGTTCGGCGGGTTCGCCGCCCCGGGGTCCCTGTGGCCCCCGGCCGGCGCGGTCGCCCCTCGCGCGTCGCTCATGTCGGCCATCGCGCGGCCCTACCCGTTCTGGGCGAGCAGCGCGTCGATCTCCGCCGAGTCGCCGCGCCCGAGCAGCTTGACCGGCACATCGATGCTCGGGTCCGCCTTCCCGGCGGCGACCGCGAGCGGCACGTCGACGATGGCGTTGGCGATGTCCAGCGGGGCCAGGGCGGAGGAGGCCCGGTAGAACGTGCCCTGCTTGATGGCGAGGAGTGAGGGGGCCGAGCCGTCCTGGCCGCCGACGAACGTCTTCCTGTCGTCCTTCTTCCGCCCGGCCTGCTGCAAGGCCTTGAACCCGCCGTACGCCGCCGCGTCCGTGATGCCGAGGATGATGTTCAGGTCGGGGTGCTTGGCGAGGAGCGCGTTGGACTTCGACAGCCCCGTGTCGGGGTCGATGGCCTGCTCCTGCGCCACCACGTCGACACCGGGCGCGAGCTTGGTGAAGGCGTCGATCATGCCCTTGGTGCGCTCACGGCCGAGCTCGATCGTGTTGTCGACCAGGAACGCGATCTTCCCCTTCCCGCCCAGCTCCTCATTGGCCCACTTCGCGGCCGACTCGCCGAGCAGTGTGCCGCTCTCACGGAAGCTGAACCGGATGTCGGCGCTCTGGCTCTCCAGTGTCCCGCCGTACGTCACCCAGATCAGGCCCGCGTCGAGGGCGGCCCTGGCGATCGACTCGGTGGCTTCGAAGACCATCGGGAACGACACGATCGCCTGCGTCTTCTGCGTGACCCAGGTGTTGAGGTTGCTCGCCTGGGTGTCGGGGTTGCTCGCGTCGCTCGTCGTCAGCAGCTTGACGTCGTGCTTCTTCGCGGCCGCCGTGGAGAGCTTCACGAGGGTGCTGTAGAGCGGGATCTGGGTGAAGGGGTAGTCGAGGCCGATCTGGGTGAGCTTCGTCGCCGAGGGGGACGCGTCCGCCGCCTTCTCCGCCCCGGAGCTGCTCTCCGGGGCGCTGCAGCCCGCGGTGGCCAGCCCGGTCGCGGTGAGCGCGCCGGCCGACCACGTGAGGAACTGTCTGCGTGAGGCCGGGGGGACGGAAGGGTGGCGTGTGGTCATGGCGGGGATCTCCAAGGGGGACGGGGCCCGTCAGCGGCGGGCGTCCTGCTGTGCCGAACAGGAAAGACCCCGACGCCCCGCCCCACCATCCGTACAAATACCGAGTCCGCGGGCCGCGGTTATTTCACGGATCGGTCACCTTCTTGTCCACCGCACCCCCTCCGCATATCGTTAGGACCCAAAAGACCTGTACCGGTCCCGGGGGCGGCCCCCGGGACCGGTACAGGTCTCGGGGCCGCCCCGGGAGGCTCGCATGCTCACCCACCACCAGCTCGCGGCCGCCACCCGCATCGGCATGCTCACCCGCGAACGCGACACCGCCGCCGCCTGCGCCGAGGCTCTGCGCGAACTCGGCCGCGCTCTGCCCCTGGACGCCGCCACCCTCCTGGAGATCGACCCGATCACCGGCGCCCACGTCCAGGTCGCGGGCGTCGGCTACGACGCCGACGTCTCCGAGGCACTGGCCGCCGAGTTCGTCTCGACCCCCTGGTACACCAACGTCCTGCGCAGCGAGATCCCGCCCTCCATCTGCGAGGACGTCGAGGACCCGGGCGAGCGTTACCGCGACGGCTGGTTCTACGCCGAGCGGATGCGCCCGGCGGGCGTCCGCGACGCGGTCACGGGCGCCCTGCGCCACCACGGGCGGCTCGTCGGTCTGGTCACCCTCTCCACCGCCACCCCCGACGCCTACGACACCGAGACCCGCCACCTGCTGGCGTCCCTGCTGCCCGCCCTGGCCGTCCTCGCCGACCCCACCGCGCACGCGGGCGCCCTCCTCGACCTCCCGGCGGACGGCGGGGCCGGCCTCGTCGTCGACGACGACATCCTCGAACTCCCGGGCCGGGACCCCGCCGTGGTGCTCCGGGACACCGAGTTCCGTCGCCTCCTCGGCGCCTTCGCCGACTCGCACGGCACCCGGTTGCGCCTGCTGTGGCCCGTGGGCCCCGACTGGTACCGCGTCACCCTGCGCCACCACACCCTCGGCACGGCCGTGGTACGCCGCGCGGTCCTCGTCCACGAGACGCCCGCCCCCCTGCCGTACGGACTCAGTCCGCGGGAACTGGAGGTGCTCACCAGGGCTGCCACCGGTCGGACGAACCAGGCCATCGCCGAGGCGCTGTTCCTCTCCCCGCGCACGGTGCACACCCATGTCGAGCATCTGCTGCGCAAGACCGGCGCCGCCTCCCGCGCCGAGGCCACCGCCCTCGCCGTACGGGACGGGCTGCTCCGGCCGACCGCCGCGGACGTCGAACGCTTCGTCGAGAGAGCGCCCGGCGGGTGACCCGGGTTCAGTAGGGTCGACGGGTGACTGCGACTGCGAACACGGCCGGAGGCCGGCCAGGACGAGGCGGGCCCGGACAGGGCGGGCGACCCTTCCTCTACGTCGTCGTCTGCGCGGCCGGCATCGCCGCCGAGGTCAGCAAGCTGATCACCGCCGCCCAGGAGCGCGACTGGGAGGTCGGGGTCATCGCGACCCCCGTCGCCATGGGTGGTTTCTTCGACGCGCCCGCGGTCGAGGCGCAGACCGGCCGCCCGATCCGTTCGGCCTGGCGGCGACCGGGCGACGCCCGCCCCTTCCCGCCGCCGGACGCCGTGGTGGTCGCGCCCGCCACCTTCAACACCGTCAACAAGTGGGCCGCGGGCATGGCCGACACCCTCGCGGTCGGCACCCTGTGCGAGGCGTGCGGCCTGGGCGTCCCGATCGCCGTGCTGCCCTGTGTCGCCGACGCCCTCGCCGCCCACCCGGCCTACCGCGCGAGCCTGGAGCGGCTGCGCGGCATGGGCGTCAGGTTCGGCGACCCGTACGCCGACGGGGCCGAGGAGGACGGCGAGCGCGGGGAGTTCCACTGGGAACGCGCGCTGGACCTGCTGGAGGCGGCCGACGAGGGAGGGGCGCTCACACGCTGAGCTCCGTCGCCGTCCCCATCGGCGACCGGCGGGACGCGTCCCTCACCTCGGCGGGGGCCCCGACCAAGGTCCGCCCGGCCGCCGCGCGGGCTTCACCAGGCGAGCGGTTCGGCGTGCCGGTAGAGCGCCCACATGTCGTCGGTGGCGCCGATCGCCGCGCGGATCCGGAGGCCCTGGGCGTGCAGGTCGTCCGCGAGGGCCAGTTCGCCGAGGTTGGTCTCGTGCGTCACCGAGCAGTACAGGGCGGTGTCCAGCTTCAGCATGGCGCCGGTGTCACGGGCGACGTCGGCGGCCCGGCGCATGACCGCGCGCTGGGTCTCCTCCTCCCGGAGCATCGTCGTCAGGGTGACGGTGGGCAGATACGCGCGGCGCACGTCCTGGTCCGAGGTCCGGGGGTCCCGCAGCATCTCGTGGGCCCGCCGCATGTGCGGCACGGCCCGCTCGTAGCCGTCGGTGACGAGGACGGCGAAGGCGCGCAGCACGAGGTCGACGCCGGTCGCGGGCGCCGTTCGCGGCAGCAGGTCGTCCACGGCCCGCGCGACGTCGGCGAACGTCGTGGCCCGGACGAGGTGTTCGGCGGTGAGCGCGCCCTGGACCGCCCGCAGCAGCGCCTCCCGGAGCCAACTCCGGAGCCCCGTCGGCGAGGGCCCGCGCGGCCCGCAGACACAGCGCGGGCGCCGCCGCGACCGCGCCCAGGGTCGAGCGGTGAAGCAGACTCCCGCCGTCTACCCCCCTGTTCCGCGGGTACCGCAAGCCCGGCACCGAGAACCGGGCGGGCACGGCCTCCGAGGCGGTCCGGCGGGGGCTCCTCGAACTGGGCTGAGGCGGCGGCGCGGCGGGGCCCGCCTCAGTGGGCGCCCATCGCCTCGAACTCCGTCCCGCACGGGCCCGCTCCCTCGCTCTCCGCGAGGGCCACGGGGGCGCCGCTCATCGTCAGCGTCTCGTAGTAGCGGCCGATGCGTTCGGCGGAGCGGCCCACGTAGTGTCCGATGAAGGACCGGCGGAAGCGGTCCGTGGTGCGGTTGGGCTGGGAGCCGTGGACCAGGCTGCCGTTGAAGAAGAGGACGTCACCCGGGGCCATGTCGACGGGCACGGGAGTCAGGCCGGGCGGCGGCGCCACGTACTCCCGGGCGAAGGACACCTCCGAGTCCGCCACCTCCGGGCAGAAAAGATCCATCCGGTGCGTCCCCGGCACGACCTCCAGGCCGCCGTTGTCCCGGTCGATCACATCGCAGGCGATCCACGCGGCCACACAGGTCCCCGGCTCGACCCGCAGATAGAAGTTGTCCTGGTGCAGCGCCTGCCCCCGGGCCCCGGGAGGCTTGAAGTAGAACATGCTCTGCGCAGCCAGGACCTCCTCCCCGAGCAGCCCTTCGAGGATCTCCCGCAGCCGGGTGTCGAGGAGGACCCGCAACGACAGGTCGTCGACGCGGTGCGGGTGCATCACCCGGGGGTGGGTGTCCAGCGGGTCGGCCGGCCCGTCCGCCGCGGGCCGCCGGGGCTGGAAGTGCCCCGGGATCGGGCCGCCCTTCCGCAGCTCCGTGAACCGGTCGCACAGCTCCTCGATCTCGGCGGGCGAGAACAGTCCCCGCACCACCAGATAGCCGCTCTCCTCGAACTCCGCCCTGCCCGTGACTGTCATCCGCGCGTCCCTTCCCACCGTCGTCCCACGTGCTCCACGCTAGGGCCGAGCGCCTTTCGGAAGGATGCCTGTGCGTGCTGACGACCTGCCTGGAACTGCTGCGCCCGCCCATCCGTCGCCGCCGCCGGGTCAGGTGATCATCGGACGCTTCGACCAGCGACCGCCCTACGCCGTGCACCGGCCGCGCGGCGCGGACAGCTGGCTGTTCACCTGGACCACGGGCGGCGCGGGACTGCTGCGGCAGGGCTCGACGCGCACGGAGGCGGCCCCGGGGGACCTCGTGGTCCTCGGCCCGGGGGTGCCGCAGCACTACACCGTCCGGCCGGCCGCCGGGCACTGGGCGTTCTGGTGGGTGCACTGCCAGCCCCGGGCGTCCTGGACGGCCTGGCTGCGCCCGTACGAGACCGGCGACCGGCTGTACGCCGTCCCGTCGGCCCCCGACGGCATCCGCGCACGCGTCGACGCGGCCTTCCGCCGGATGCTCGCCGACGCCCGCTGGTCCGGCGAGGGCCCACCGCCCGCACCCGAGTCCACCGGGCCGGGGGCCGAGCACACCGAGGTCGCCGTGGCCCACGGCACGGCGGCCCGCGAACTCGCCCTGTGTTCCCTGGAGGAGGCGGTGCTGCTCACCGCCGCCCGCTCCGAGCCGCGCCCCTGCGGAGTGGACCCGAGGATCCGCAGGGCGGAGGACCTGATCGCCGCCGACCCCGGAGCCCCGCACACCGTCCGCTCCCTCGCCGAGCGCGTGGCCCTCTCCCCGTCCCGGTTCGCGCACCTCTTCACCGACCAGCTGGGGCACTCCCCGATGCGCGCGCTGCGCCACGCCCGCCTGCGCCACGCCGCCCGTCTCCTGGAGGCCACCGAACTGCCCGTGGAGCGCGTGGCCACCGCCTCCGGGTTCGGCAGCCCGTTCCACTTCAGCCGGGTGTTCCGGCAGCGCTACGGGGTGCCGCCGGGGGAGTACCGGCAGGGGCTGCGGGACGGCGGCTGAGGGAACGCCTCGACAGCGTGCCGATCACCTTCGACGTCCACCTCGACGTCCACCTCTACGTCCAGCCGGAGGGCGGGGAGACCTCGCGCGTGGATCGAGCGCGCCCACAGGGAGGGCTCAGCCCCCGAAGGCGAGCAGCGACAGCCACAGCGCCACCACCGAGGAGAGCAGCGCCGCCGGGACGGTGAGCAGGCCGAGGCGGGTGAACTCGCCCAGGTCCACGTCGTGCTCGTGCTGGTGGACGATGCGCCGCCACAGCAGGGTCGCCAGGGAACCGGCGTAGGTGAGGTTCGGGCCGATGTTGACGCCGAGGAGCACGGCGAGGACGGCGCCCGTGCCGAGCGGGGCGGCGAGGGGGATCAGCACCAGGACCGCCGGCAGGTTGTTGATGACGTTGGACAGGAGGGCGGCGAGGGCGGCCACACCGAGCAGGGCGAGCAGGCCGGTGCCGGACGGCATCACGCGGCCGAGGGCGTCGGCGAGGCCGTTGTCGACCACCGCGCGCACCACGATGCCCAGCGCCAGCACGAACGCGAGGAAAGGCAGCGAGACGGACCGCAGCAGCGCGACCGGCCCGGTGGTGCGGCGTACCAGCGCGCGGACCGACAGCACCACGGCCCCGGCCAGCGCCGCCCACACGGGCTCGATCCCGAGCACGGACGTCAGCACGAACCCGGCCAGCGTGCACACGACCGTGACCAGCGCGAACATCGGGAGTTCGGGCGCCTCGACCGGCTTCTCCGGCGGGGGAGCCACGGCGTCCAGGTCGGCCGCGAAGAACCGGCGGAAGATCACGTACTCGGCGGCCACGGCCACCGCCCACGGCGCCGCCATCAGCAGCGCGAACCGGGTGAAGGTCAACCCGCTCGCCGTGAACGCCAGCAGGTTGGTGAGGTTGGAGACGGGCAGCAGCAGCGACGCCGTGTTCGACAGATGCGCGGTGGCGTACACGTGCGGCTTGGGGCGGGCCCCGAGCCGGGCCACGGTGGCGAACACCACGGGGGTGAGCAGGACGACCGTGGCGTCCAGGCTGAGCACCGCCGTGATGCCGGAGGCCAGCAGGAACGTCGAGCCCAGCAGGTGCCGGGGCCGGCCCGCCGAGGCGCGGGCCATCCATGCCCCGCACGCCTGGAAGAGGCCTTCGTCGTCGCAGAGCTTGGCCAGCACGAGCACGGCGGCCAGGAAGCCGAGCACCGGGCCCAGGAGTTCGGCCTCGGCGCGGGCGTGGTCGAGGGAGACGGCACCCACGGCGACGGTGACGCCGGCGGCCGGGACCGCGACCACCGCCTCCGGCAGTCCGAACGGGCGAGCGACCGCACAGCCGAGGACGACGACGAGCAGGACGACGGACAGGACCTCGGCGAGGGCGGTGTTCAAGGCAGGGCTTTCGGGGTGTTCTTGGCGGGGGAGGTCAGGGCGCGCGACGGCGCGAAGACCGGTGCACCCTACAGCTGCCCCTCGACGCCCGGCGAACACGCGTGCGGCGAGGGCTCTTCTGATGGATCTCCGCGGCGTCGCGACGCCCGGCACGCCCTCTCGCCGCACCGCGCGAAAGCCCACGTACGTCCAGTACGCGGGCTTCCGCGCGGCACGCCGAGAGCACGCTCCCCCAGTCTCGGCTTCGCTCGACCGGGAGGGGCCCCCACGACGCCGCTCCTTCTCCCACGGAGATCCGTCAGAAGCGCCCTGGCGGTGAGAGCCGGCTCACGGCGACGACGTCGTGCTCACTCCTCCGACAACGCCAGCTCCGCCCAGATCGTCTTGCCGTCCTCGGTGTGCCGGCTGCCCCAGCGCTGGGTCAGCTGGGCCACGAGCAGCAGACCGCGTCCGCCCTCGTCGAAGGTCTTGGCCCGGCGCAGATGCGGGGCGGTGCCGCTGCCGTCCGACACCTCGCAGATCAGGGTGGTGTCGTCGTGGATCAGACGCAGCTGGATGGGCGGGGCACCGTGCCGGATGGCGTTGGTGACCAGTTCGCTCACGACCAGTTCCGCCGTGAACGCCGACTCGCTGATCCCCCACAGCGCCATCTGCGTCAGCACGTACTGGCGGGTCCGGGCGACGAACGCGGGGTCGGCGGGTATCGACCAGGTCGCCACCCGCTCCGCCGGGAGCCCACGGGTGCGGGCCAGCAGCAGCGCCACGTCGTCGGGGGCGCCGTTCGCGGGGAGCAGGGACTGGACGACGTCCCGGCAGATGTCGTCGAGCGAGCCCTTGCGGCCGGACAGCGCCTCCGCCAGCAGCTCCTGGCCGGCGTCGATGTCCCGGTCCCGGGTCTCGATCAGGCCGTCGGTGTAGAGGGCGATGACCGTGCCCTCGGGCAGTTCGAGCTCGGCGGACTCGAAGGGCAGTCCGCCGAGGCCCAGCGGCTGTCCCGACGGCACTTCCACCTCCATGGGCCGCCCGTCGGGGTCGAGCACCACCGGCGGCGGATGCCCGGCACGGGCGAAGGTGCAGCGCCGGGTCACCGGGTCGTAGACGGCGTACAGGCACGTGGCGCCCACCTCGCCGGTCACCCCCTCGCCGCCGGCCTCGGCGGACAGGCGTACGACGAGGTCGTCGAGGTGGGTGAGCAGCTCGTCGGGGGCGAGGTCGACGTCGGCGAGCGTGCGTACGGCGGTCCGCAGGCGGCCCATGGTGGCGGAGGCCTGCACGCCGTGGCCGACGACGTCGCCGACGACCATGGCGACCCGCATCCCGGAGAGCGGGATGACGTCGAACCAGTCGCCGCCGACCCCGGCCTGGGCCGCCGGGAGATAGCGGGAGGCGGCCTCCAGGGCGGGCATGCGGGGCAGGGTCTGGGGCAGGAGGCTGCGCTGGAGGGCGAGGGCGGTCTCCCGTTCGCGGGAGTACCGACGGGCGTTGTCGATGCAGACGGCGGCGCGGGCCGTGACCTCCTCGGCGAGGAGCTCGTCGTCGGCGGTGTACGGGTCGAGCCGCTTGAAGCGGGTCAGGACGGCCACACCGAGGGTGGTGCCCCGGGCCCGGATCGGGACCGACATCGTGGTGTGGACACCCAGCTCCTTGACCCGCCGGCCGCGTATCGGATCCCAGGCGAGCCATTCGGCGAGCGTGTTGGCGGGGTCCGCCGCCACGACCGTGTGCCCGACCGACAGCGACGCCGCCTGCGGGGAGGACGCCGGGTAGACATCGGTCCGGCCCACCTCGACCACCGCCTCGGGGCAGCCGGGGGTCACCGACTGGTGGGCGGCGCGGCGCAGGGTGAAGGGCGCGGAGAGGGGGCCCTCGTGCGGTTCGTCGCCGTGGTCGAGGGACTGCATGAGGTCGACGCTGACGAAGTCGGCGAGGACCGGGACGCACACGTCGGCCAGCTCCTGGGCGGTGCGCCGCACGTCGAGGGTGGTGCCGATGCGGATGCTCGCCTCGTTCACCAGCTGCAGCCGCTGCCGCGCCAGGTACTGCTCGGTGATGTCGTGCCCGGTGACACAGACCCCGATCGGCACCCCGGTCTCGTCCAGGAGCGGGGCGATCGCCGCCGACCAGGCATGGGCGCGGTTCTCGTCGGCGGCCCGCAGGAAGGTCTGCACGTCCTTGCGGCGGCCCAGGGCCAGCACCTCGCGCAGCTGCTCCTCCAGCTTCTCGCCCTGGCGGCCGCCGATGATCTCGGAGATGTGCAGGCCCCGGAGGTTCTCCTCGGGCATTCCCACGGCGTCCGCCATCACGTCGTTGATGCCGCGCAGCCTGAGGCGGTCGTCGAAGACGGCCATGGCGCACGGCGACTGGACCATGACGGCCGCCGTGAGCGGATCGTCCCGCACCAGCGGGCCGGGATCGTCCAGTGGACAGAGAACCAGCCAGCTGCCGCCGCCGTCGGCGTTCTTCAGGCCCCGGTGGTGGGCGAGCAGCCACGCGGTCACCGTACGGCCGTCGCGGTGACGCAGCGCGAGTGTCCCGTTCCAGCTGCGGCTGCCCGGCGGGGGCGGCAGGAAGGAGCCCCCCGGGGCCAGCAACTCCTCGGCGGGGCGGCCCACCACCTCCGTCGCGTGCCAGCCCAGCAGACGTCTGGCGCCCTCGTTCCACTCGACGATCGTGCCGTCGCCGTCCATGGCCGCCCGCGCCGTGGCGGCACCGTCCAGGGCATACGCAGGGGTGTCACCGTGCGTAACCTTGCGGCTCCTCATCGTAGCGAGTTCCATTCCGCCGGACCGAACGGGCTTACGGGCGAATTCCAGCCTATGCGCTCCGCCGGAAAAGCGGATGGGAAACCGTACCTCCGAGCGATTCGCTGAACTGGTGTTCGCCAAGTGGGGTGAGGGGCCCTTGACGACCCGTGGGACGGGTCGTCAGATTTTGTTCGGTCACGATCGCATGTGATGGCTTGTGGGGTTGCGCTCCACGGCTCCCCGGAACGTCCACCCGCACGTTCGACGAAGGGAACACCATGACCGTCACCCGCAGATCCTTACTCGTCGCGGGCACCTCCGCCCCGATGGTGGGAGCACTGGCGGGCACCGCGGCCGCAGCCCCCCGGTCGAGACCCGCCTCCGCCCGCCGGACCGTGCCGCTCCACGACGGTTGGCGCTTCGCCCTGGTCAACCCCGGTGGCATCACCGACCCGACCGGCGCGTACGCCGACGCCGCCCGCCCCGAGTTCGACGACTCCGCCTGGCGACAGGTCGCCGTCCCCCACGACTGGTCCATCGAACTCGCCCCGACCACGGAACACGGCACCACCAGCGGCACCGGCTTCTTCCCCGGCGGCCTCGGCTGGTACCGCACCACCTTCACCCTGCCGCCCTCCCTCGCCGGCAAGCGCATCTCGGTCGAGTTCGACGGCGTCTACATGGACTCCCACATCCACTGCAACGGCACCGAGGTCGGCCGTCACCCCTACGGCTACACCGGCTTCGCCTTCGACCTCACCGATCTGCTGCACACCGACGGCACCACCGAGAACGTCATCGCGGTCAAGGTGCAGAACCGCCTGCCCAGCAGCCGCTGGTACTCGGGCAGCGGCATCTACCGCGAGGCCCGACTGGTCGTCACCGACCCCGTGCACGTGGCGCGCTGGGGCACCTACGTCACCACCCCGGACGTCACCGACAAGCGCGCCCTGGTCCGCGTCCGTACCTCCGTCGTGAACGCCTCCGGCGGCACCGCCGACGTCGAGGTCGTCTCCCGGGTCGTCGACGGTCGTGGCCGGACGGTCGCCCGTACGTCCTCCGCGGTCGCCGTCACCGACACCGCGACCGAGACCCACGAGCTGACCGTCCGCGAGCCGAGGCTGTGGGACTTCGCGGACCCGCACCGCTACACGCTCACCACCGAACTCCGTGTCGGCGGCAGGACCGCCGACGTCCACCGCACCCCCTTCGGCATCCGCACCTTCCGCTTCGACCCCGACGAGGGCTTCCACCTCAACGGCACCCCGCACAAGATCAAGGGCGTCGACCTCCACCACGACCTGGGCGCGCTCGGTGCCGCCGTCAGCGTCGACGCGATCCGCCGACAGATGACGATCATGAAGTCGATGGGGGTCAACGCCTTCCGCACCTCCCACAACCCGCCCTCGCCCGAGATGATCGAGGTCTGCGAAGAACTGGGCATCGTGATGACGGTGGAGGCCTTCGACTGCTGGCGCAGCCCCAAGACCCGTTACGACTACGGCCGTTTCTTCGACGAGTGGGCCGACCGGGACATCACCGAGATGGTGCTCGCGGCCCGCAACTCGCCCGCCGTCGTCATGTGGTCGATCGGCAACGAGGTCTCCGAGTTCACCTCCACCTCCGGCCTCGCCATGGCCGACCGCCTGATCGCCGCCGTCAAGGCCTCCGACGACACCCGCCCGGTCGTCATCGGCTCCCACCGCCACCGCAGCGTCCCCGCCCCCGGCACCCCGGGCGATCTGATCCTGGCCAAGCTCGACGGCCTCGGCCTCAACTACAACACCGCCAAGTCGGTGGACGCCCTGCACGCCCGCTACCCGCACCTGTTCCTCTTCGAGTCGGAGTCGTCCTCGGAGACCTCCACGAGAGGCGTCTACCAGGAGCCCGAACGCCTCAACACCGGCGAGAACCACACACCCGGCAGGCGGGGCGTCTCCTCCTACGACAACAACCTCGCCTCCTGGACGATGAGCGGCGAGTACGGCCACAAGAAGGACCGCGACCGGAAGTGGTTCGCCGGGCAGTTCCTCTGGTCGGGCATCGACTACATCGGCGAGCCCACGCCGTACGACGTCTTCCCGGTGAAGGCGTCCTTCTTCGGCGCGGTCGACACGGCCGGCTTCCCGAAGGACATGTACCACCTCTTCCGGAGCCAGTGGACCAGCGAGCCCATGGTCCATCTGCTGCCGATGACCTGGAACCACGACAGGGGCGACACCGTCGAGGTGTGGGCCTACTCCAACGTCGCCACCGTCGAACTGTTCCTCAACGGAAAGTCCCTCGGGACCAGGAGGTTCGACGAGAAGAAGACCCTCGACGGGCGGACCTACCTGGAGACCACCGAACCCACCGGCGACGACAAGACCTTCACCGACGGCCCGTACCCGGGCAGCTACACCAGCCCCAACGGCAGCGCGGGCAAACTCCACCTCACCTGGAAGGTGCCGTACGCCCCCGGCGAGTTGAAGGCGGTGGCACGGCGCGACGGCAGGGTCGTCGCCACCGATGTCCTGCGCACGGCCGGTGCGCCGCACGCCGTACGGCTCACTGCCGACCGCGAATCCATGACGGCGGACGGGCGTTCGCCGGCCTTCGTCACCGCGGAGATCGTCGACGTCCGGGGTGTGGTCGTCCCCGACGCCGAGCACCTGATCACCTTCGACGTACGGGGAGGTTCCCTCGCGGGCGTCGACAACGGCCGACAGGAGAGCGCCGAGCGCTACCAGGCATCCACCCGGACCGCCTTCGGCGGCAAGGCGCTCGCGATCGTACGGTCGGGCGTCGAGGCGGGCGCGGTGCGCGTGACGGCACGGGTGAAGGGGCTGCGCACCGGGAAGGTGAGCGTGCGTGCCACGGCGGCGCGCGACCGGTCGACGACCCCGGCCGCCGCGTTCGAGCCCGAGCACCCGGCTGCCGTCACCTACCCCCACGCCGACGCCAGTTACTCCGGTCGCCCCGACACCCTGCCCGCCGCCGTCCTCGACGGAGATCCCGCCACCGGCTGGTCCAACGCCTTCCACAAGGCGGCCACCGCCCTGCTGCCCGCGTTCAGCGGGGCCCGGCCCGAGGACTGGATCTCGGTCGACTGGGGGCGGCCCGGGACGGTCGACCGGGTCGAGGTCTCCTTCACCGTCGACGCGGGGCACACCCTGCCCGAGGCCGTCGGGGTCGAGGTGTGGGACGGCGGACGGTACGTCCCCGTCGAGGGCGCGACGATCGACTGGGCCACCGCCTCCGACGCCCCCACGGCGATCACGTTCACCCCGGTGCGCGGCTCCCGCGTCCGGCTCACGCTGACGAGCCGTCATCCGGGCGAGGCGCGCGGCGCGGTGCGGATCAGCAGGCTGGACGTTCTCGCTGTCTGACCGCGTGGCGCCCGGAGGCTGGGAGGTGCCGCTCCGGTCCGGACGGGAAAACCAGTCCCGTCCGGACCGTTGACGGGCTGTCATGTCTCTAACAGCATGGCCAACGTCCGCATCTGGGAGCGCTCCCACGCCCTGTCCCGCACACACTCCACCCCGCACCACCCGTCACCGACTGCGCCCCCACCTCCTCCGAGGAGCCCAGACGTGAAACGACGCAGAACGACCCTGCTCGCCCTGACGACCCTTCTCGCGGCCGCGCTCACCGCGCTGCCCGCCGGCCCGGCTCAGGCCGAGGAGGTCGAACAGGTCAAGAACGGCGCCTTCGACACCACCACCGCGCCCTGGTGGACGACCGGCAACGTCACCGCCGGCCTCACCGACGGCCGCCTCTGTGCCGAGATCCCCGGCGGCACCACCAACCGCTGGGACGCCGCCGTCGGCCAGAACGACCTCACCCTGGTCAAGGGCGAGTCGTACCGCTTCAGCTTCTCCGCCTCCGGCACGCCCCAGGGCAACGTCCTGCGGGCCATCGTCGGCCTGTCCGTGGCCCCGTACGACACCTACTTCGAGGTCAGCCCGCAACTGAACGTCTCGGGCGACTCCTACTCGTACACGTTCACCTCGCCCGTCGACACCACCCAGGGCCAGGTGGGCTTCCAGGTCGGCGGCAACGCGGACCCGTTCACCTTCTGCATGGACGACGTGTCGCTGCTCGGCGGGGTGCCGCCGGAGGTGTACGAGCCCGACACCGGGCCCCGGGTGCGGGTCAACCAGGTCGCGTACCTGCCCGCCGGGCCCAAGAACGCCACCCTGGTGAGCGACGCGACGGCGCGGCTCCCCTGGCAGTTGAAGAACGCCGCAGGGGCCGTGGTCGCCCACGGGCGGAGCACCCCGCGCGGTCTCGACGCCTCCTCCGGGCAGCACGTCCACTCGATCGACTTCGGCGCCCACCGGGGGCGCGGCACCGGCTTCACCCTGGTCGTCGACGGCGAGACCAGCCGCCCCTTCGACATCGACCCGGCCGCCTACGAACGCCTCCGCCTGGACTCGCTGAAGTACTACTACACCCAGCGCAGCGGCACCCCGATCGACGACGACCTGCGCCCCGGCTACGGCCGCGCCGCCGGCCATGTCGACGTGGCCCCCAACCAGGGCGACGGGAACGTGCCCTGCCAGCCCGGCGTCTGCGACTACCGACTCGACGTCAGCGGCGGCTGGTACGACGCGGGCGACCACGGCAAGTACGTCGTCAACGGCGGTATCTCCACCTGGGAGGTGCTGAGCACCTACGAGCGCGCGCTGCACGCCCGCACGGGGAAGGCCGGAAAGCTCGGCGACGGCTCGCTGGACATCCCCGAGAGCGGCAACAAGGTGCCCGACCTGCTGGACGAGGTCCGCTGGGAGCTGGACTTCCTGCTGAAGATGCAGGTGCCGCAGGGCGAGCCCCTGGCGGGCATGGCCCACCACAAGATCCATGACGAGCAGTGGACCGGCCTGCCGCTGATGCCCGCCGACGACCCGCAGAAGCGCGAACTGCACCCGCCGAGCACGGCGGCCACCCTGAACCTGGCGGCGACGGCCGCCCAGGCGGCCCGCCTCTACCGCCCCCACGACCCCGCCTTCGCCGCGAAGGCCCTCACCGCGGCCCGCACGGCGTGGGCGGCGGCCCTGGAACACCCGGCCGTGTACGCCTCCGAGAGCGACGGCATCGGCGGCGGCACCTACGCCGACAACAACGTCACCGACGAGTTCTACTGGGCGGCCGCCCAGTTGTACCTGACCACCGGCGAGAAGGCCTTCCAGGACCACGTCCTCGCCTCACCCGTGCACACCGCCGACATCTTCGGACCCATCGGCTTCGACTGGGCCCGCACGGCCGCCGCCGGCCGCCTCGACCTCGCGACCGTGCCGAACAAGCTGCCCGGCCGCGACAAGGTCCGCCAGTCCGTGGTCAAGGCCGCCGACCGCTACCTGGCCACCCTGAAGGCCCACCCGTACGGCATGCCGTACGCACCCGACAACAACCTCTACGACTGGGGCTCCAACCACCAGATCCTCAACAACGCGGTCGTCGTCGCCACGGCGTACGACATCAGCGGGGCGTCCAAGTACCGGGAGGGCGCGCTCCAGAGCATGGACTACCTCTTCGGCCGCAACGCCCTCAACATCTCCTACGTCACCGGCTACGGCGAGGTCGACGCCCGCAACCAGCACGCCCGCTGGTACGCCCACCAGCTCGACCCGGACCAGCCCAACCCGCCGAGGGGAACCCTCGCGGGCGGCCCGAACTCGGGCATCCAGGACCCCTACGCGCAGAGCAAACTCCAGGGCTGCGTCGGCCAGTTCTGCTACATCGACGACATCCAGTCCTGGTCGACCAACGAGCACACGATCAACTGGAACGCGGCGCTGGCGCGCATGGCGTCGTTCGTCGCGGACCAGAGCTGACACCTCACCGCGCACGCGTGCGGCCGATGTCCTCCGGGACGTCGGCCGCCGTGTCTCCGGGGCCCGGCCGTCCCCCACGCTTCGGTACCGCCCTCCATCGCCTCCGACCTGCGATTATTTACGGGTAAGTACCCTAGCGGTACCGTTGGCGCATGCCAGCTCTGAATGTGGAGTTCAGCGACCGCGAGCTCGAGGATCTGCGGCAGATGGCCAAGGAGCGCGGTACGTCGATGAAGGCGCTCGTGCGCGAGGCCGCCGCGGCCGACATCGTGCGGCACCGGGCGCTGAAGGAGGGCGCGGAGGCCTTCCGGGAGTTCTTCACCGCGCACGCCGACGAGTTCGCCGCCGCCTTCCCGGACGACGAACCCGCCGCCAAGGCGGAGGGGCGGGCCGTCTGACCGATGGCTCCCGTCATCCACATCGACGTGCCCTGGCTGCTCCAGCGACACGAAGAGGTCATGCCCGAGCAGCCCACCGTCAACGACTTCTCGGCACTCGTCGCCGCCGTGGCCCGGCACCGTGTCGACCCGCCGCGCCTCGGGGTCGACTCCGACCCGGCCTGGCGGGCCGCGGCGCTGCTGCACACCCTCGCCCTGCTCAAGCCCCTGCCGGCCGCCAACGCCCGTTTCGCCTGCGCGACGGCCGTGGCGTACATGTTCGTCAGCGGTGTCGGCATCGATCCGCCGTACGGGGCCCTCGTGGATCTCGCGCGCGACCTGATCTCCGGGAAGACCGACGTCTACGGGGCGGCGGACCGGCTGCGGTCCTGGCAGATCTGAGCGGGCCGGAGAGTCCGGGGAGTGGGCGGAGGGCGTTGTCCCGTGGAGGGTGTCGCCCCCCGGGGCCGCCGACCGAGGGCGGGAGGATCAAGGTCGGCGGCCGTTTCGCGCGGGAGAGCCGCCGTCCCGAGCGGGGCCTTCCGAGGTGGCCGGGTTCAGTGAACAACGGACTGTCGGCGTGCCGGGAGCGTGCGCGGGCCGCCGAGGTGTGCGTGCGATTCACACGGGGTGCTTGAAGGCTTGAGCATTATGGAACCGGAGTGGTTCGTTCTGCGAAGCGGAAGCATTCGTACCGGTCATCTGACCTGCTTTTAGTGATGCGGATGTTGCCCAGGTGCCTTGTTAGTCATGAGTAACTTGTGCAAGGGTGAACTTCCTGCGCAGGGGCAATGGCCCGGCCGGAAAGGCCATTTGGCTTTCCCGGTCGCCGAAGGGCCCAAAAGGCTCACGGAAGGCGGCCATCGTGCGGCTCCGTCCCCGGCCGCATTCCCGGCGCCCGCCAAAAAGGTACGCACCAATCCAGGGCCCTTTTCGGCGGCCACAACTCCGTGTGCCATCTTGTGCCTTGGAAGGAACCCGCTCTGTGCACACCCCCCACCCTCCCCGCCCCACTTTTCCGCCCGCCCCCGGGCCGGTGCCCGGAGAGTCCGACGAGACTCTCGCCGCCCGGCTGAGGGGATGGCCGGAGGGCGGTACCGGCGATCCCATCGCCCTGTTGATGGCACGGCACTGGCAGCCGACCTACGACTACGCGGTCATCTGCCTCGCCACCCAGTCGCAGGTCGCCTCGATGGTCACCGCGACCGCCTTCCACCGGGTGCTCGACGGGCTGATGCGGGGCGAGTCGGGTGTCGCCCTGCGGCCCCGGCTGCTGGTGGCCGCGCGCGACACCGTCAAGGAGTGGTCCGCGGAAGGGGGCGTCTCCGGCGTGCTGCCGGATCTGCGCAAACCCGCCGGCGGGCGCGGTATGCGGGCGGCGAAGTCGATGACGCCCGAAAACCGCAAGCTCATCGAGCGCTCATTCCAGGCCCTCCCGGCGGTCGCCCAGTGCCTGTTGTGGCACACCGAAGTAGAAGCCGAAACGATAACCATACCCACTGGTCTTCTCGGGCTGGACACCGACAGCGCGGTCGCCACCCTGGAGCAGGCACGGGACAAATTCCGTGAGGGCTGCGTCCGGGCCCACCGGGAACTCGCGCCCTCCAAGGATTGCCGCTTCTACAACCGACTGCTGGACGTGCCCATTCGCCGCGGCGGCGCCCTCCTGCCGGACGTCCAGCAGCATCTGCTGGAGTGCCGCTACTGCCGTTACGCGGCCGAGCAACTCAGCCATTTCGAGGGCGGACTGGGCGGGGTCATCGCCGAAGCCGTCCTCGGCTGGGGCGCCCGGCGCTATCTCGACTCCCGGCCCGGCCGGATGCCGCAGAAGGGCGCGTCGAGGCGCCCCGGGAGCGGCGGCCGGCACCGGCTGCTCTCCCAGATCCCCGCGCAGCGCCGCCGGATCACCTCCGGAGCGCGCAACCCCCGCGCCCTGCTCACCGTCGGCGTCTCCTCGGGCGCCCTGATCGCGGCGATCCTGGGCGCCGCGTTCCTCTCGGACGACGGCAGCGGCGCCGACCCCGCCGCCTCCACCAGCGCCACCGGGGGCGTCGCCACGGCGCCGGACACCGGCAACGAGGCCACCAGCGGCAGTGCTTCGCCCACCCCGCCGGCCTCGGCCGGACGCCCCACGGCACCCCAGCAGACCCGGCTGCGCAACCAGGCCGCCGACCTGTGCCTCGACATCGCGGGCGGCAAGGCCGTGAAGGGCGCCTCGACCGAACTCGCGGTGTGCGACTCCGCCTGGACCCAGAAGTGGTCCTACGAGGAGGACGGTCTGGTGCGCAGCGTCGCCAACCCCGAGCTGTGCCTGGACTCCCAGGTGGACGCCGGCGTCGTCGTCCTCGGCGGCTGCGCGGACGAGCGCTCCAAGCGGGGCGACGACGTCCGCTACGACTTCACCGTCCAGGGCGAGTTGCTGCCCCGGTGGGGCGAGGGGCTCGCCATGGCCCCCATCGGCACGGAGCCCAAGTCGGACGTCGTCGTCAAGGTCCGGGACAGTTCCACCGAGCAGCGCTGGCTCACCGACGGGGTGACCGCCAGCCCCGAGTCCTTCTCGGTCTCCGGCTCGGAGGCGCCCACGCCCGAGACCGAGCCGGTCTCCGAGGAACCGGACACCGACGACGCCTCTCCGACGCCGGGCACGAAGAAGTCCGACACCCCGGCGCCGAACGCCACGCCGGAGGCCGAGGTCGGACAGGGCGGGTCCGTCCTGTCGGTACGCGACGAGGCGGAGGCCGAGGGGTCGGAGCCGGTGAGTCCCCTGACGCCGCTGACGTCCGTCGACGTCCCGGAGCTGCTGACGGGCCTCGGGCTGTAGGAGGGTCGTTGTCCGGGTGCTGGGCCGGTGGGGGGCTGGTCGCGCGGTTCCCCGTGCCCCTGAACAGGCCTTGCGGTCCTCATCAAAAAAAGCACGGGACGCGGCCCCTTCAGGACGAGGTGCCCCCGGCCAGGCAGCCCGCGTCCACGGACCCAGGGGCCCGATGCCCGGACAACGCCAGCGTGAGGTCGAACTCGGCGAGCAGGCAACGGACGACGTGTTCCACCCCCGCCTGCCCGTCGAGCGCCAGCCCGTACACGTACGGCCGCCCCAGCAGCACGGCGGACGCCCCGAGCGCCAGCGCCTTGAAGACGTCGTCGCCCGTACGCACACCACTGTCGAAGAGCACCGTCAGCCGATCACCCACGGCCCGGACCACGTCCGCCAGCGCGTCCGCCGCTCCGACACCTCCCGCCACCTGCCGCCCCCCGTGGTTGGAGACGACCACCCCGTCCATCCCCGCGTCCGCGGCGAGCCGCGCGTCGTCGGGGTGCAGCACGCCCTTCAACACGATCGGCCCGTCCCAGTGTTCACGCAGGAACGCGAGGTCGGGCCACGTCTTCCCGGGATCGCCGAACATCCCCGCGAAATGCAGCACGGCCGCGTTCGGATCCTCGTGGACCGGTTTGTCGAGTCCCGCTCGGAACGCCGGGTCGGAGAAGTAGTTGGCGGTGCCGACGCCGTGCAGGAACGGCAGATACGCCCGCTCCAGATCGCGGGGCCGCCAACCGAGCAACGGCGTGTCGAGGGTGACGACGAGCACGGAGTAGCCGGCGCCCTTCGCCCGCTCCAGGAAGCTCCGGGTGACCTCACGGTCCTTCGCCCAGTACAGCTGGAACCAGCGCTCCGCGTCACCCATGGCTTCCGCGACCTGCTCCATGGGCGTACTGGACGCCGAGGACAGGATGTACGGCACGCCCTGCGCGGCGGCGGCCCGTGCCGCCGCCGGCTCCGCCTCCGGGTGCACGATCGACAGGACGCCGACCGGGGCGAGCGCCACCGGCGCCGGCAGCGCGCGGCCCAACACCTCCACGGACAGGTCGCGTTCGCCCACGTCCCGCAGCAGCCGGGGCACGATCCGGTGCCGCTCCAGGGCCTCCCGGTTGGCGCGGGCCGTGCTGCCGTTCCCCGCGCTCCCCGCCACGTAGCCGGCCGGACCGGCATCGAGCCGGTGCTCGGCCAGCTCCTCCAGCCGGGTCAGGTCCATGGGCAGCCGGGGCACGGCCCCGCCCATCCCGCCCAGGTAGATCTCGTACTGGAAGTCCGCCCAGTGCTTCGCCATCCGTCCGCCCTGCCCCTCACCGTAGACAACGCCCCGCGCCCGACAACGCCTCGTGTCGCCGACGATCCTGACGAGCCGTGCGGGCGCCGTCCACCTCCCGTCCACCTCCCGGGCGCCTCGCGGACGTCTTCGCAGGTCCGATGGATGAAGCGTCCACCATCCCCGGTCGCTTCGGGGGCCGTTCGGGCGGTTGTCGCGGGCCGAAGCGGAATGTTTCAGGCCGATTGCCCAGCGGTGGAGATCCGGCCATTCATGATCATGGGGCGGTCGAGAACCGCTCAGAATCGGGGTTTGCATGTTCGAATTCCGTGACTTCTAGCCACTGATTCAATACTCAAAGTTACCGAAACCCATGGGTTCGATGTGTGTTCCGGCCTGCGACCCGGCAGACTCGCGCTCGCCGAACCGGCACCGTCCGGGCCGGCTTCGTACACGCGACCGATGTGACGGGGCCGTCCGGGCACTCCTGCAGAGCGGAAGGATGCACACCATGCCGAAGACCGCGCGCCTGGCAGCGACTCTCACCCTGACGGCCGCCGTCGTCTGCGGTCCCCTCGCGGGGCCCGCGCTCGCGGCCCCCGAGCCCGCCGCGAAGGGGCTCTACGCCCCGTCGGCCCTGGTGCTGACCGTGGGCCACGGCGAGACCTCGGCCACCGTCACCCCCGAGCGCGCCGTCACCCTGAGCTGTGCGCCGAAGCCCGCCGGCACCCATCCGGC
Organism: Streptomyces gottesmaniae; assembly: GCF_031845845.1. Taxonomy (NCBI): domain Bacteria; kingdom Bacillati; phylum Actinomycetota; class Actinomycetes; order Kitasatosporales; family Streptomycetaceae; genus Streptomyces; species Streptomyces gottesmaniae. The sequence continues at coordinate 8,179 of NZ_JAVRFJ010000006.1, read as the reverse complement.
GCCCGTCGACGCCTGTGCCGAACTCAGCTACAGCGACGGTGATTTCGAGGCCCTGAGCCGCAGCGCCGGGGCGATGTGCACCAAGCAGTTCGACCCGGTGATCGTCACCGTGCACGGCGTCTGGCAGGGCAAGCGCGTCGCGTACGAGCGCACCTTCGCCAACGAGTGTCTGAAGGACTCCGCCGCGAGCGTGCTGTACGCCTTCTGAACCTCCCGTACGACACGGTCGCCCGACGGCGGCCGTAGGACCGGGGTTGCGTGGCCCCGTGAGTGATGAGCGAGGGCCCGTGGCTGGGGAGCGCGAGCCCTGTCGCGGTGTGCCACGCGATCCCCGTCCGGGGGCCGGCCGAAGCGGAGTGGGGCCGCGGGCCGGCCCCCGGCATCATGCCGGGGCCCGGTGGGTCACTCGGCGGTGACGGTCCAGCGGCCGACCTCCTGGTGACCGGAGTCGTACAGGGGCTGCCCGTCCCCGGGGCTGATCTCGCAGTGCCTGAGGTTGCCGCCCCAGTAGCGCAGGATGCGCTCCAACTCCTGGACGGTGGTGCCCTCGTCCCAGTCCGTGCTGTCCAGGTCGACTTCGAGAAGGAACTTCACTTCGCGCGTCTCCACTTCTGTGTCCCTCTGATTCCGCGCCGGTGTCCGCCGGAACGGTGTGTGCCTGCCGCAGGTCCTTCAATCGTTTCATTGAAGTGCTACTTGAGACTTGGCCGTTGGGGAGGAGGGGACGGGGGAGACGCGGGCGGGACGCCCGGGAGCGGCGGGAAACGGCCCAGCAGACCGGCGGCGCGCAGCAAGCGGTGCATCCGGGGCTGGTCGGAGACGAGACGGAGCCGCCCGCCGCGTGACCTGGCGGTGGCCTCCGCTCTGCAGAGCACGCGCAGCCCCGAGCAGTCGAAGAAGGCGACGCGGCGCAGGTCGACGAGCACGTCCGGCGGGGCCGCGCCGGTGGCGGCGGCCGTCAGATGGTCGGCCAGGGACCCCGCCGACGCCATGTCGATCTCACCCGAGACCTCGACGACGACGAAGGGGCCGATCCGGCGGGTGCGGGCATACGGGTTGGCCGCCACCGACCCGGACTCCGGCCCGGATCCGGACTCTGGGGCCGTGCCCTCGGGGCGAGGGGCGGCGCGGTCATGGGCATCCGGAGTCATGGCGGCTCCACCTTGTCAGGGGTAGGGCGCATTGGATCCGATTAGCTACCCCGGCGCGGAGCAGGCCATCCCTTTCGCGCCCCGTGCAAGATCTACGACACTCGAAAAGGTGAATTGACGCCCCGCGTATTGACTTTTGGGAAGGGGTTGTCGCCCAGGCCAGGCCAGGCCAGGGGTCCTAGTCGTGGTGGGACTCCTCCTGGGCCCGCTCGTTGGGCGTGATCGCGTCGCCCGCCTCGCCGTGGTGGCGACGGCGCCTCTCGGAGTCGGTGACGTCCGTCTCGGCCCGCTCCGCCTCGTGCAGGACCTCGTCGAGGGCGGTGTCGGGCTTGTCCTCCCCGGTGTGCCTGCCGTGCCGGTCGTGACCGTGGTGCTTGTCGTGCTTGTCGTCCGGGTTCCGCTTGTCGTGGTGGGTCATGGGGTGCTCCTTCCCGTGCGGTCGGGTGAGGTTGGGTCGGTCGGAGTGGGATGAGGGGGAGTGAGGCGGGCTCGGCCGGCCGCGCTCAGCGGGCCGGTGCCGCGATCCGCAGGGGGACCGCGCCCGGCGTGCCGGAACCGGCCGACTCGGTGGCCTCGACGTCCCGGGACACCTCCGACCACCACGCCGGACCGTCCTCGATGTGCCGCAGCAGGACGCCCTCGCGGATCGCCCAGGGGCAGATCGTCACGCTCTTCAGGCCGGCGAGCTTCATCGTGGTGTGCCCGACCAGAGCCCCGGCGAGGCTCTGTGTCGCGCGGGGCGCGGAGATGCCCGGCAGGGTGGCCCGCTGGGCCGCGGGCAGGGCGGCGAGACGGGTGATGGCCTCGCCGAGGTCCGCGCACCGCAACTCCCGTTCCACGAACGGCCCGTGGCGGCCCGGCGCGGATCCGCACAGCCGGGAGAGTTGCTGGAAGGTGCGCGAGGTGGCCACGGCCGTGCGCGGCCCCTCCCAGCGGATGCGCGCCGAGACGTCCCGGAGTTGATGACGGACCTTGCGGCGCAGCGCCTTGATGCTGTCCGGCGACGGCGGGTCCTGCCCGTGGAAGAACTCGTGCGTCAGCCGGTTCGCGCCCAGCGGCAGCGAGGCCACGAAGTCCGGCAACCGTCCCCGCCCGAAGGCCACCTCCAGCGAGCCGCCGCCGATGTCCAGCAGCGCCAGCGGCCCCGACCGCCAGCCCATCCACCGCCGCGCCCCGAGGAAGGTGAGCTCGGCCTCCACCTCGCCGGGCAGCGTGCAGATCGGCACGCCGGTCTCCGCGCGCACGGTGCGCAGCACCTCCCGGCAGTTCGGCGCGGACCGCACCACGGCGGTCGCGAACGCCAGCGGCGTCGCCGCCCCCCATCTCTCCGCCGTCCGGGCCGCCGCCGTGACCGCCTGGCACAACCGCCGTACGGCTTCGTCGGGCACATCACCCCCGGGTGGTACCTGCTCGGACAACCGCAGGCGCCACTTGGCGGTGTGCACCGGCAGCGGCACACCTCCCTCGGCGTCCGCCACCACGAGCCGTACCGTGTTCGATCCCACATCCACCACGCTCATCCGCATGACCTCCGGAGTACCCGGTAGTCGCCTCAACACGCGTGTCCCGTACGGCGGCCGGTGGCGCGCCGTCGCATCCAGGCCGACCACGCGCCGCGGGGCACCACCGCGCGGAAGGGCCGCGATCCGAACCCCTGATCGGAATGATCAGACTTATTGCATATGATGCGCAGGTGCAGCACTACGACATCAGGGTGGCAGGGCCCGAGGACCTCGACGGCGCGCGGACGGTGATGCTCGACACCGTCTACCGGGACTTCGGCACGGGTTATGTGCCGCGCTGGCACGGCGACATCATCGATCTGCGGAGCGCGTACGTCGCCCCGGAGCGCCATGTGCTCCTGGTGGCGGTCGACGAGCGGGACGGCGCGGTCGTCGCCACGGGCGCACTGGACTCCCGGGGTCCCGCCCATCCGCCCAACCCCCGTTGGCTGGCCGAGCGTTACCCGTCCGGGGAGACCGCCCAGCTGCGCCGCGTGTACGTCCGCGCCGAGCACCGGCGACGCGGGCTGGCCCGGCGGCTGGTCGCCGCGCTGCTGGACTTCGCGGCGGCCGACGGTGGTTACCGCTCCGTGTATCTGCACACCGACCCCGGGGTGCCCGGTGCCGAGGACTTCTGGCGTTCGCAGGGTGTGGCCGTGTGCGACGAGCGCGAGACGACCGGGGAACGGGTGGTGCACTTCGAGGTCCCGGTGCCCATGGCGGCGATCCCCGCGCCGGTTAGATGAAAATCATTCCCATGTAGTCTGCGTGCGCGCCCGCCCGCCGCCCCATGCCCCACCGCCCGTCCCCCACAGAGAACCAAGGACCATGCGCTCTCCCCGCCGCCGTCGCGCCGTCGCCGGCCTGCTCCTCGCCCCCCTGCTGACCGGTTGCTTCGCCTCGGGCGGGGGGACGGCCGACGACGCCTCCGGCGACGGCTCCCGGCTGCGCGTGGCCCTCGCCTTCCCGCCCGCCGAGAACCTCTCGCCGTACGGCGCCGACGCCACCCTCCTCAGCCGACTGGGTGTCACCGAAGGACTCACCAAGCTGGACGCCAACGGCGTCGCGGCCCCCGCGCTCGCCGAGTCCTGGACCCGCGAGAACGACCGGAACTGGCTCTTCACCCTGCGTGAGGCCACCTTCCAGGACGGCACCGAGCTCACCCCGGCCACTGTCGCCGCCGCCCTCACCCGGGCCACCGAGGCCGAGCCGGTCACCGCCGCGCTCTCCGGCACCGCGCTCACGGCGAAGGCCGACGGCGACCGCCGGGTGCGCGTCACCACCGAGGAACCGGACCCCGCCCTGCCGTTGCGGCTCAGCAGCCCGGGCCTCGCGATCCTGTCCGCCAAGGCCTACGGCGCCGAGCGCGTGAACCCGGTCGGCACGGCCACCGGCCCCTTCGAGATCACCGAGGTCACCGGCACCAGCGGGGCCACCCTGGACCGCTTCGACGGGTACTGGGGCGGGCGCGCCCAGGCGAGCGGCATCGACGCCAGGTTCATAGCCGACGGCTCCGCCCGCACCAACGCGCTGCGCACCGGCCAGGTCGACCTGGCCGAGGCCGTCCCCGTCTCGCAGGCCGCCACCCTCGACAAGGGCACCCGCCGCGAGACGGCCACCACCCGCACCACCAGCCTTCTCCTCAACACCGAGTCCGGCGCCTTCGAGGACCCGAAGCTACGGGCCGCCGCCCGCGAGGCCGTCGACGGCTCCGTCCTGGCACAGGACGTGTACGAGGGCCACGCGGACGCCGGCGTCGGCATCTTCGGCCCCGCCGTGACCTGGGCCGCCGGCAAGCGAGTCGAACCGGCCGGCCGCGCCGAGGCCGCCGACCCCGACGGCACCTCCGTGACCATCGCCACGTACGACAACCGGCCCGAACTGCCCGAGGTCGCCCAGGTGCTGCAACAGCAGCTCAGGGAGGCCGGGTTCGAGGTGAAGCTGGAGGTCCGCGAGTACTCGCGGCTGGAGAGCGACGCCCTCGCCGGCAAGTTCGACGCGTTCGTCGGCGCCCGCAACTCCCTGCTCGACACCGGCGACCCCGTCTCCATCCTGGCCAGCGACTTCACCTGCGACGGCAGCTACAACCTCGCCCTGCTCTGCGACAAGAAGGTCGACCGGGCCGTCGCCGCCGCCGAGAAGGAATCCGACACCGCCGAGCGGCAGCAGGCGGCCATGAACGCCGAGGCAGCGATCCTCGGCACCGACGCGACCGTCCCGCTCGTCCACCAGCGGATCATCACCGGCGTCGGCGACTCGGTGCGGGGCGTGATCCTCGACCCGTACGAGCGCACGCTGGTCGGAACGGGGACCCGGCGCTGATACGGGCACTCTGGCGGGCCCTGCTCGCCGCCGGTCTCCTGTGCGGCATCGGCCTGCTGCCGTGGCTGTCACGCACCGACCCGGCGCTCACCGTCCTCAAGGCACGCTCGGCCGAACGCGACCCGACGCCGGAGGTCCTGGCGGCCGTACGCGACGAACTCGGCCTCGACGCGGGCCCCCTGAGGCTCCTGGGGGAGTGGTTCGGCGGCCTGGCGCGCGGTGACGCGGGCCGGTCATGGATCTCCGGCGCCGAGGTCACCCCGTCCGTCGTGCAGGCCCTCGGTGTCTCCCTGCTGCTGATGACCGCCGCGCTCGTCGTCGCGGCGGCCACGGCCGCGGCGGTCTGCGCCCGCACCCTGTGGCTCGGCGCGCACCGCCGCCTCGACGACCGCCGAGGCGGCGGCAGCGGAGCCGCGATGCTCGCCGCGCTGCCCGAGTTCCTCACCGCCTCCGTGCTCGCCGTCGTCGTCGGGGTGCACCTCGGCTGGCTGCCCGCGCTCGGCTGGTACGGGCCGCGGTGGACGGTGCTGCCCGCCCTCGCCCTGGGCCTGCCCGCCGGCGCGCTGCTCGGCCGGATGCTCGGCGACCTGCTGCCCGGCGCCTTCGCCGAACCCTGGGCGCTGGCCGCCGCCGCACGAGGCATACCCGGGCGGGCCACCGCCCGCCACGCCGTACGCCGCTGCGTACCCGGACTGCTGCCGAACCTCGGGCTGTTCGTGGTCGGCCTCACCGGCGGCGCCGTCACCGTCGAGCAGGTCTTCGACATACCCGGCCTCGGCCGCACCACCCTCCAGGCCGCCCTCGCCCAGGACCTCCCCGTCCTCCAGGCCGGCACCCTCGCCCTCGTCCTGCTGGCCGCCGTGGCCGGGACCCTCGCCCGCCTCGCCGCCCAGCGCCTCGTCGGCCCCGCCCTCCGCGACGGCGCGCTGCACTCCCTGCACCGCCCCGTCCCATCGGCCCCGAGCCGCGCCCCCCTGCTGCACGGCGCGCTGCTGCTGGCGGTCGTCGCGGTCGGCCTGCCCCGCGACCCGCTGGTCCTCGACACCGGCGCCCGGCTCCGGCCCCCGTCCTGGGCCCACCCGTTGGGCACCGACGCACTCGGACGCGATCTCCTCGCCCGCATCGGGCACGGCGCCTTCACCACCCTCGCCCTGGCCGTGGCGATCAGCGCCGCCGCGCTGCTGACGGGCGTCCTGTTCGGGCTGCTGCCCCGCTTCTCCGGGCCCCTCGTCGACACCGTCAACGCCGTGCCCGCGGTCCTCGCGGGTCTCCTCGTCGCCGGCGTGGCGGGCGGCGGAGCGGCGACACCCGCGCTGGCCGTGGCCGCCGTCGCCTGGGTACCGCTGGCCGCGCACACCACCGCCCTGCTCGAACAGGAACGGGCCACGACCCACATCACGGCCACGAAGGGGCTGGGCGCGGACGACGCCTATCTGCTCCGCCGCGAGCTGCTTCCCGCCGTGCTGCCACCCGTAGCCCGCCACGCCCTCCTGCGCCTGCCCGGCGTGGCCCTCGCCCTGACCTCCCTGGGCTTCCTCGGCCTCGGCGCGCAGCCGCCGGACCCGGAATGGGGCCTCCTCCTCGCCGAGAACCAGCCCTACGCCGAACGCGCCCCCTGGGCCGTCCTCGCCCCCGCCGCCGCGCTCGCCCTCCTCGGCGCGCTCGCGGTCACGGCGGCGGGCGGGGTGCGGTGGCCGCGCCGTCCGCTCGCCGGGGCCGTACGCCGACCGAAGCCCACCGCCGCCCCCACCGTCGGAGAGACCGGATGACCGAGCCCGAGCAGCGCCCCACCGCAACGCCCGCGGGGCGAACGACCGGAGACAGGGCCGAGAAGGAGCAAGGCACACGCGAGCCGGTCGGGAGCGCGGGCGCCGGGAGGCGGGCCGACCAGAGCGAGGCGGCCGGGGGCGCGGTCGGCAAGGAGTCGCGGCGCGGTACGTGGGCCAGGCTCAACCCCCTCCTGCGGCTGCTGATCCTCACCCAGCTCGCTTTCAACGTCGGCTTCTTCGCGGTGCTGCCGTTCCTCGCCGAGCACCTCGGTACGGCGATCGGCATGGCCGGCTGGATGGTCGGCTTCGTGCTGGGACTGCGCACCTTCAGCCAACAGGGGCTGTTCGTGGTCGGCGGCGCCCTGGCCGACCGGTACGGCGTACGGCCCGTGGTGCTGGCCGGCTGCGTGCTGCGGATCGCCGGGTTCGCGTGGCTCGGGTACGCGGACGAGACCTGGTCCGTCATCGGGTCGGTCCTGCTGATCGGTCTCGCCGCCGCGCTCTTCTCCCCGGCCGTCGAGTCCGAGGTGGCCCGGCAGGCGGTGGTGTGGGAGGAGTCGGGCGGCGGCCCCCGTACGAGCGTGCTCGCGCTGTTCACGGTGGCGGGGCAGGCCGGGGCGTTCGTCGGCCCGCTGATCGGCGCGCTGTTGCTGGCCGTGGACTACCGGGTGGTCTGCCTCGCGGGCGCGGGTGTCTTCGTCCTCGTCCTCGCCGGGCACTTCAGGTTGCTGCCGCAGCACATTCCGGGGCGGGAGCGGGTCGAGGTGCGCGGCGGTCTCGGCGGGCTGCTGCGCAACCGGCGGTTCCTGGCCTTGTGCTGCGCGTACGGGGCGTACCTGCTGGCGTACAACCAGCTGTACCTGCTCCTGCCCGACGAGGTGGAGCGGGCCACGGGATCGCAGGCGGCGCTGGCCTGGCTGTTCGGGCTGTCGTCGCTGCTGGTCGTGGCGGCGCAGCTGCCGGTGACGCGGTGGGTGGCGGAGCGGCTGGACCTGCGTCGGTCCATGACGGTGGGGCTGTCGCTGATAGCCGCCGGGTTCGTGGTGGTGGCTGTGGCGTTGCCCGCGGGGTGGACGGGTGGCGCGGGGCTGCTGCCTGCCGCCGGGTTCGTGGTGTTGCTGACGGTGGGGCAGATGCTGGTGGCTCCGGCCGCGCGGGCGTGGGTGCCGGATCTCGCGGCTGAGAGGCGGCTCGGGCTCTACACCGGGGCGATGTCGTCCGTGTCGGGGTTGATCGTGTTGGTGGGGAGCGCGGGGACGGGGGCCTTGATGGACGCGGGGGTGCCGGGGGTCGTGCCGTGGGTGGTGCTCGCGGTGGTTCCGGCCGCCTCGGTGCTGCTGCTGCCGCGCCGGCGTTCCGCTCGACCGTAGACGGGTCCGCTGTCGGGTGCGGGTGGGTGGGGGCTGGTCGCGCAGTTCCCCGCGCCCCTGAAAAG